>NZ_PDJI01000004.1:3363207-3668953 GCF_002563695.1 Georgenia soli
CCAGAGCCTCCGCGGCCTCCCTGCCGTACTCGGCGGCACGCGGATCGTGCTCGTAGGCGCGCACCTCGTGGGGCACACCGGCCTCGGCGAGAGCCCGGAGCGCGGGCGTGCCGGAAGGGGCCTTGTTCCTCCGCGCCATCAGTACCGTCCTGCCGTCATTCGGCACATCCTGCCGCGAACCCCGCGGTCCGCGCAGCCGTCAGCGCGGCCCGACCGTCAGAACCCGTACCACCGCGCCGTCCGCAGCGTCGGAGGCGTCCAGGTCGACCAGGGCGGTCAGGCCCCAGTCGTGGTCACCGTCGGGGTCGTCGAAGGTCTGGCGCACGAGCCAGGCCCGCGGCGGGAGGGCGAGGTCCGCGCCGTCCGGAAGCGCATCGGGAAGGTCCGCCCCCGGTGGTGTCTCGACGATCTGCACCAGCGCCGCGGCCCGCGCCTCGGGGCCTGTGCCGAGCCAGTCGTACTCCGCCCAGTACGGGGCCATCGCCGCCTCCCAGCGGGCGGCGTCCCAGCCGGCGCCGTCGTCCATCTGGCCGAGCGACTCGTAGGCCTCGCGGGCGAGGAGGTCCACCCGGCGGAACAGGACGTTGCGCACGGCCACGCGGAAGGCGTGCCGGTTGCGCGTGACCGGCAGCTCGCCGTCGGGTCCCTCGCCGAAGCGGCGCTCCCCGGGCGGCTCCTCCTCGGGGACCACCATGGCTCCGGCGGACGCGGCCGCCCCGGCGGAGAGGGCCTCCCACTCGTCCAGCAGCGAGGAGTCGACCGAGCGCACCAGGTCGCCGAGCCAGTCGATGATCGCCACGACCTCCTCGGTGCGGGCGGAGGCGGGCACCACCTGCCGCATCGCCCGGTAGGTGTCCGTGAGGTAGCGAAGCACCACACCCTCGGAGCGGGCGAGCTGGTAGCGGGAGACCAGCTCGGAGAAGGTCATGGACTGCTCGACCATCTCGCGCACCACGGACTTGGGCTGCAGCTCGTAGTCGGCCACCCACGGGTTCGTCTGCCGGTAGGTGGCGAGCGCGGCCCGGAGCATCTCCGCCAGCGGCTGGGGCCAGGTGACGTCCTCGAGCAGCGCCATGCGCTCCTCGTACTCGATGCCCTCGGCCTTCATCGCGCCCACGGCCTCCCCGCGCAGCGCTCGCTGCTGGGCGAACAGCACCGGCCGCGGGTCCTCCTGGGTGGCCTCGATGACGGAGACCACGTCGAGGGCGAAGTCGGGGTGCTCCGGGTCGAGCAGCTCGATGGCCGCCAGCGCGAAGGGGGAGAGCGGGGCGTTGAGGGCGAAGTCGCGCGGCAGGTCCACCGTCAGCCGCACGTACGGCTGTCCCGGGTGGGCGCGGCGCCACGCGGCGTCGGCGTGCTCCACCACGCCCCCGGCACGCAGCGAGCGGTAGATCTCGATGGCCCGGCGCAGGTGCGGGTTGCGGTCCCGCTCCGGCTCGTGGTTGTCCGTGACGAGCCGGTACATGGCCGCCACCGGGTCCCCCTCGCGGGCCAGCACGGACAGCACCATGGTGTGCGTGACGTGGAACTGGCTGGTCAGCGGCTCCGGGTCGGCGTCGCGCAGCCGCTCGAAGGTCTTGTCCGTCCAGTTCACCGCCCCGGCCGGGGCCTTCTTCCGGACGATCTTGCGGCGCTTGCGCTCGTCGTCGCCCGCCTTGGCCAGCGCCTTGGCGTTCTCGATGACGTGCTCGGGCGCCTGGACGATGACCTCGCCGGTGGTGTCGAACCCGGCGCGGCCGGCCCGCCCGGCGATCTGGTGGAACTCACGCGCGGTGAGGTGCCGCATGCGCTCGCCGTCGAACTTCGTCAGCGACGTGATGACCACCGTGCGGATCGGCACGTTGATCCCGACGCCGAGCGTGTCGGTGCCGCAGATGACCCCGAGCAGTCCGCCCTGGGTGAGGCGCTCGACCAGGCGGCGGTAGCGCGGAAGCATCCCGGCGTGGTGGACGCCGATGCCGTGGCGCAGGAGGCGCGAGAGGATCTGGCCGAACCCGGGGCCGAAGCGGAAGTCGCCGAGCGCGTCGGCGATGCGGTCGCGCTGCTCGCGGGTGGCCACCTGCACCGAGGTGAGGGACTGCGCCCGTTCGACGGCGTCCTTCTGGGCGAAGTGGACCACGTACACGGGGGAGCGGTGGGTCTGCACCAGCTCGAGCAGGAGGTCCTGGATCGGCTCCACGGAGTAGGTGAACGTCAGCGGGACCGGCCGTTCGGCGTCGTCCACGACGGCGACCTCTCGCCCGGTCCGCCGCCGCAGGTCCTCGACGAAGAAGGAGACGTCACCGAGCGTGGCGCTCATCAGCAGGAACTGCGCGCGGGGCAGCTCCAGCAGGGGAACCTGCCACGCCCAGCCGCGCTGCGGGTCGGCGTAGAAGTGGAACTCGTCCATGACCACCACGTCGGCGTCGGTGGCCGCGCCGTCGCGCAGCGCCTGGTTGGCGAGGATCTCCGCGGTGCAGCAGATGATCGGGGCGTCGGGGTTGATGGCGCTGTCACCGGTGACCATGCCGACGTTGGCCGAGCCGAACAGGTCCACGAGGTCGAAGAACTTCTCCGAGACGAGCGCCTTGAGCGGGGCGGTGTAGTAGCCGGTACGGCCGGTCGCCAGGGCCGTGAACAGGGCGCCGACGGCGACCAGGGACTTCCCGGACCCCGTGGGCGTGGCGAGGATGACGTGGGAGCCGGAGACCAGCTCCATCACCGCCTCCTCCTGGTGCGGGTAGAGCGTGAGCCCCGTCGCTCCTGCCCACTCCTCGTAGGCCGCGTAGATCGCATCGGGGTCGCTGACGCCGGCGTCCTCGAGGTCGTCCAGGGCGAGGTTGAGCGTGGCGGCGGGCGGCATCCTCCGATCCTCTCACTGCGGCGCGACCGCCGGGAGGCGGGGTACGGCCGTCCTGGTCCCGGACGGGCCCGCGCGCCGCGCACGCCTCGCGTGTCAGGATGCTGGGCGGCGGCGCGCCCGGCGACCGTCGCACCCTGGAACGGACGCTTCATGACCGAGCTGCTCACCGTCGTCAACGACGCGATGTACCTCTACGTCCTCGTCGGCCTGCTGGTCGCCGTCGGCGTCTGGATGACGTGGCGCACCCGGGCGGTGCAGGTGCGCCTGTTCGGGCAGATGCTGCGCTACGTCACGCGGTCGCGCCGCGGCGCCGAGGGCGGGATCTCCTCGTTCCAGGCCTTCGCGATCGGGATGGCCACGCGGATCGGCATCGGCAACATCACCGGCGTCGCCCTCGCCCTGATCCTCGGCGGTCCGGGGGCCATCTTCTGGATGTGGATGGTCTCCCTCGTCGGCATGGCGACCTCCTTCGCCGAGGCGACGCTCGCCCAGCTCTTCAAGGTCCGGGCCATGGACGGCACGTTCCGCGGCGGCCCGGCGTACTACATCAGCCGCGGCCTGGGCTCGCGGCGCTGGGGCACCGTGTTCGCGTGGCTGCTCGTCCTGTCCATGGTCGTCGCCATGCCGATGGTGCAGGCCAACACCATCGCCGTGACGGTCGAGTCCTCCCACGGCGTGGACACCTGGCTCACCGCGCTCGTCCTCGTCGTCATCACCGCCCTCGTCGTCTTCGGCGGGGTCAAGCTGGTGGCCCAGGTCGCCGAGATCATGACCCCGCTCATGGCGCTGGGCTACGTGGCGACGGCGGTCGCGGTGATCGCGCTCAACCTCGAGACGGTCCCGCAGTTCTTCGCTGACATCTTCGCCGGGGCGTTCGGGCTGCAGCCCGGCCTCGCGGGCGTGGCCGGCGGCGTGGTCGCCGCGCTCCTCAACGGCGTGCGCCGCGGCCTGTTCTCCAACGAGGCCGGCATGGGCACCGGCCCCAACGCCGCCGCGACCGCCACGGTCGCCCACCCGGTGCAGCAGGGGCTCATCCAGTCGCTCGGGGTCTTCATCGACACGATGTTCATCTGCACCTCGACGGCCTTCATCATCCTGGCCAGCGGCGCCGCCGTGTACGTCCCGGGCGTCACCGACGTCGACGCCGCCGGCCACCTGACGACGACGGCCGTCACCTCCCAGCTCGGGGACTGGATGGCCTGGCCGATGACGATCATGATCTTCTTCTTCGGCTTCTCCTCGATCCTGGGCGCCTTCGCCTACGCGGAGGTCAACCTGCTCTTCCTCCACGCCGGGGCGGGCGCCTACCGGGTGCTGCGGGGCACGGTCGTGGCGACCACCGGCATCGGGTCGGTCCTCGCGCTGCGGACGGTGTGGGCGCTGATGGACACCGCGATGGCGCTGATCACGGTGGTGAACCTGGTCGCGCTCGTCCTGCTCACCCGGTGGGTGGTGGCCGCCCTGCGCGACTACGAGCGCCAGGTCGCGGCCGCCCCCGCGGGTGGTCCGGTCGAGCCCGTCTTCGTCGCCGAGCACCTGCTGGATGCGCCCGGCGAGCTGCCCGGCGACGTCTGGGCGCGGCCCTCGGGCGCCGTGCGGCGCTGACCGCGCGGTCGCCTCGACCTGCGCTCCGGCGTCCGGGGCGTTAGCGTTCCCCGGTCCTGCCGCGTCGCCCGCAGAGGGGCTCGCGTGTCGCCGAACCGAGGGGAATGCCGATGGACGCCGTCGTCGGTGCCGTGAACGACGTGCTGTACACCTACGTCCTGATCTTCCTGCTCGTCGGGGCGGGCCTGTACTTCACCGTGCGTTCGCGGGCGCTCCAGGTGCGCCACTTCGGCCTGATGGTGCGCAAGGTCCTCGGCTCCCGGCGGGGCGCCGAGGGCGGGATCAGCTCCTTCCAGGCGTTCGCCATCGGGCTGGCCTCCCGCGTGGGGACCGGCAACATCGCCGGTGTCGCGATCGCGCTCACCCTCGGCGGTCCGGGCGCGATCTTCTGGATGTGGGTGGTGGCCCTGCTCGGCATGGCCACCGCGTTCATGGAGGCCACGCTGGCGCAGATGTACAAGGTGCGCTGGCACGACGGCACGTTCCGCGGCGGGCCGGCCTTCTACATCCAGCGGGGCCTCGGTTCCCGCGGTTGGGGCATCGTCTTCGCCGTCTGCCTCATCTTCGCGTTCGGCCTGTCCTTCAACATGGTGCAGGCCAACACCATCGCCGGGACGCTGGAGGGCTCGCACGGCTGGCCCACGTGGGTGACCTCGCTGTTCCTGGTCGCGCTCGCGGCGCCGGTCATCCTCGGCGGCATCCGCTCCGTCGCCCGGGTGACCGAGTGGATGGCGCCCGTCATGGCCTTCTTCTACGTGCTGCTCGCGGTGATCGTCATCGCCGCGAACCTGCCCGAGATCCCCGGCGTCGTCGCCGACATCCTCCGAGGCGCGTTCGGTCTTGACCAGGCGCTGGCGGGCACCGCCGGCGGGATGCTCGCCGCCCTGCTCAACGGCGTCAAGCGCGGCCTGTTCTCCAACGAGGCCGGCATGGGGTCAGCCCCCAACGCGGCGGCAACCGCCACCGTCGCGCACCCGGCGCAGCAGGGCTTCATCCAGTCCCTCGGCGTCTTCGTCGACACCATCCTGGTCTGCTCGGCCACCGCGTTCATGATCCTGCTCGCCGGCCCCGAGGTGTACACGCCGGGCGTCACCGGCGACGACCAGGGCGCCGTGCTCACCCAGACGGCCGTCGCCGACTCCCTCGGCACGTGGACCACGATCCCGATGACCGTCCTGATCTTCGTCTTCGCGTTCTCCTCGGTGCTGGGCAACTTCACCTACGCCGAGGTCAACACCGACTTCATCCGGCCCGGCCGGGCGATGAACCTCGGGATCCGGCTCCTGGTGGTCGCGGCCGTCGCCGCCGGCGCCCTGCTCGAGCTGAGCACGGTGTGGGCGCTCGCGGACGTCGCCATGGGGCTCATGGCCACGGTGAACCTCGTCGCCCTGTTCCTGCTCGGCAGGTGGGCCTTCGGTGCCCTGCGCGACTACGAGCGGCAGGCCGCCGCGGGGGAGGAGCCGGTGTTCGTCGGCGTCGGCAACCCGGAGCTGCCCGGGGACCTGCCCACCGACGTCTGGGTGGCGGGGGAGCGCCGACCGGTGCACGAGCGCCAGCGGCCCTGACGAACCTGGACCGCGCCTTCGGCGGCTGACGCCTCAGCGGGCCGGTGCCGACCCCAGCACCCCGGCGACGGCGGAGCGCACCAGGCGCTCGAGCGGCCCCTGCCCAAGGAACCGGCGCCAGAGCCACGCGCCGACGAGCGCGACGACGACGAACCAGACCAGCACGGCGTTGGACTCGGGGTACCAGACCACCGCGTTGCCGAGGACGAAGATGGCGACGATGTGGAAGGAGTACGTGCTCAGGCTCGTGGCACCCGCCGCGGCGACGGGGGAGAGGACCGCGGACGCCGCCCGCCCGGCGGCCGTCCCCGGCCGCGTGAGCAGGAGGCACAGCCCGATCACGGCGATCGAGGTGCCGCAGTTGCCGATGACCTCCAGCGTGGAGTCGTCGTGGGCGGCGGCGCTGGCGAGGCGGAGGGCCAGCGGCGAGGCGTCCGCGCCCAGGGCGTCCAGCACCAGGTAGGAGGAGCCCCAGGCGGCCGCGGCGAGGACCGTCCCCGCGCCGACCAGACCCAGCTGGACCGGGACGGCGGAGAGGTTCGACCGGCCCACCAGCAGCCCGAGGAGGAGGTAGGCGATGAAGATGAGGGCGGGGTAGGCGCCGGTGGCGAGCTCGTCCATCGGCAGCTCGACGGGGTCGGCCTGCCCGGTGAGCGTGGCGGCGATGCTCGTCCCGCCCCGCTCCAGCGGGGTGGTGAGCAGGAAGATGACGGCGGGGGAGACGACGGCGGCCGTCACCGCCCCCGCCAGCAGCACCCGCCGGTCCGCCCCCAGGAACGGCAGGGCGAGGACGAACATCGCAGCGTACGCCGGCAGGATGACCAGCACCGGTGTGCCCAGCAGCACGAGGACCACGCCGATCACCAGGAGCACCCCCGCGCGGACGAGCGTCGCGAGGCGCGCCCGCGTCAGCGCGAGTCCCGACGGCGGCACCTGCCGGCCGTTGGCGAGCGCGAGCGAGACGCCGGCCAGCAGCGCGAACAGCGCCGCCGAGCGGCCGTCCGCGACGACGAACCACTCCGGGTCGTGCCCGCCGTCGGGTCCGTCGTCGCCGAGATGGGCGACGAACATGCCGAGGATGGCCAGGCCGCGGGCGATGTCGACGCCGACGAGGCGGCCGGCGCGTGGGCGCGCGGGGTCGCCCGCCGACGCGAGGGCGTTCGCGGCGGGACCGGACGGGTGCGGGGCGCTCACCCGTCGAGCGTAGAGGCAGCCACGGCGCCGCGGCCGCGGCGGCGCACCAGCCGGTACACCAGGCCGACGACGAGGACGGCCAGACCCGTCACCACGGAGACGGCCGGCAGGGTGAGCGCGAGCGTCAGGCAGCCCACCGCGCCGAGCACCTGCACCCAGCGGGGGTAGAGCCGGCGGTCGGCGCCCTGGGTGAACGCCGAGACGTTGGCGACGGCGTAGTACAGCAGCACCCCGACCGAGCTGAAACCGATGAGCTCGCGCAGGTCCGCGACCGACACGGCGACCACCACGACCGCTGCCACGGCCGCCTCCGCGCGGTGCGGGACGCGGAAGCGCGGGTGCACGGCGGCCAGGGGGCGGGGGAGGTCTCCGTGCCGGGCCATCGCCAGCGTGGTGCGGCCGACCCCGGCGAGCAGCGCCAGCAGCGCCCCCAGGCAGGCGGCGGCCGCGCCCACCCGCACCACCGGCACGGCCCAGTCCCAGGACCCCGCCGCGACGGCGTCGGCCAGCGGGGCCCCGGAACGGGCGAGGAGGTCGGGGCCGAGGACGCTGAGCAGGGTCACCGCCACGACGGCGTAGAGCGCCGCGACGGCCACGAGCGTGGTGACGATCGCGCGGGGGATGGTCGTGCGCGGCTCGCGGACCTCCTCGCCGAGCGTGGCGATGCGGGCGTAGCCCGCGAGGGCGAAGAAGATGAGCCCCGCAGACTGCAGCACCTCCAGGGGGCCGACGGCGGACGGTGCGCCGTCCGCCGTCGCCCCGCCGCCCGCCAGGAGCGGACCGGCGGCCCCGCCGAGCCACGCACCCGCGAGCGCCACCGCGATGGCCACCAGGACCACGGCGAGGATCACCCGGGCGAGCCCCGCAGTCCGCGTCACACCACGCCAGCTCACGGCCGTCAGCGCGACCACCGCGGCCACCGCCACCGGCCGCTGCCACGGACCGGGGACGGTGTAGGCGGCGAACGTCGTCGCCATGGCGGCGCACGAGGCGGTCTTGCCGACGACGAAGCACCAGCCGGCGGCGTAGCCCCACCACGGCCCCAGCTGCTCCCGGCCGTAGACGTACGTCCCGCCCGAGGTGGGGTAGGTGGCCGCGAGCTGCGCCGTCGAGGTCGCGTTGCACAGGGCGACGACGACGGCGAGGGCCAGGCCGGCCAGCAGCCACGGCCCGGCCGCGCGGGACGCCGGCGCGAAGACGGCGAAGACGCCGGCGCCGATCATCGACGACGCGCCGATGACGACGGCATCGCGCAGGTCGAGCCGGCGGGCGAGGGGAGCGGAGGTCACGGCGCGCAGGGTAGCGGCGGAAGGTGACCGGGACGTGCCCGGTCACCTTCCCGCCGCGCTACCAGCGGTGCGCGACGTCGACCACGAGGCGCGAGCCGCTGCCCGGGCCGTCGACGATGAACGCCCGGAACGGGAGCCGGGCCCGCACGCCGAGACCGATCGTCGACTGCCCCTCGAACGTCCCGGCCCAGGCGAGCTGGCGGAACGTGCGGTAGCCGGTGACGTTGCGCAGCTCCCGCGGGTTCGCCGGCCGGTACGTGGCGCGGCCGTTGTCGTCGTAGGCGGGGACCCGCGCGACGACGGCGAGCTTGGCGCCGCCGCGCAGCGGCACCACGAAGCCCGAGCCCTCCTGGTACACCTGGCGGACGTAGCGGACGTCGTAGCCGCGGATGTCGCCGCGCACGTCAACCACCATCCGGTCGAAGCACGCGTGCCGGCCGGTGCGCACGTTCGTCAGGTGAGCGTCCATCGACATGGTCGGCACGCTCTTGGGCCCTGAGCCCCAGCGGATCCCGCAGTACGGCGTGGCGGCCTGGGCGGCGGAGACGGGACCGAGGAGCAGGAGACCGAGAACCAGCACGAGAACTGCACGCAAGAGACGCTTCATCGCACTCTCCACTCAGGCGGGCTTCCCCCGGATGGCAAGACGACGGTACGCCTCGGACGGTGGCGCGCACAGTGCCCCCGAACGGCGAACGCGTAACGATTCCGACCCTCCGCCGGTCCCTCCCGGTGAGACGTCAACTCCTCCGCGAGAAGTCATCTACTCCGTGAGCAGTCATTTCATCCGTGAGGTGCCGCCCCCTCCGTGACAAGTCACCTTCTTCCTCAGTCGGGCGGAGCTCGTGACGCCCGTTGGAATTCATGACGAGTGGGGGAGTTCGTGACGACTCGCGGAGTCCGTGACGACTCGCGGAGTCCGTGACGACTCGCGGGGTTCGTGACAACTCGCGGAGTTCGTGACGACTCGCGGAGTTGGTGACGACGGCGGAGTTCGTGACGAGTGGGGGAGTTGGTGACGACTCAACGGGAGGAGGCGTCGGCCGCGAGGAGGGTCGTGGTGACCTCGAGAAGCCGGGACCGTAGCGGCGCGGCCCGGTCGCTGAACTCCCGCTGCCGGGCCACGTACTCCGCCCGCCCCGCCGGCGTCTCGATCGCCACCGGCTCGTGGCCGAGGCTGGTGACGTCGTACGGGGAGGCCTGCATGTCGAGCAGGCGGATGTCCCGGGCGAGCTCGAAGCAGTCGAGCAGCAGCTCGCCCGGGCAGGCGGGGCCGAGCTTCAGGGCGGCCTTGAGCAGGTCCATGTTGGCGTGCAGGCAGCCGGGCTGCTCCAGGTCCGGCTGGGTGGCGCGGTCGGGCTGGAGCCGGTTCAGCGGGCGTGCGGGCTCGGTGAAGAACCGGAACGCGTCGAAGTGCGTGCACCGGATCGGGTGGGCCTCGACCACCGCGTCCGTGCCCGCCTGCCCCAGCCGCAGCGGCAGCTGGTGACGGTGCTCGCGCTGCCGGTAGACCATCGCCCACTCGTGCAGCCCCAGGCAGCCCAGGTGGGCGGGCCGCGCGGCCGTGCGCCGCAGCAGGTCGTCGATCCACCGCACCCCCTCGCCGCGGTCCGCGAGGAAGGCCTCGACGTCCAGGACGACGGCGGACGGCACGTCTCGCCCCACGCCGTCCGCCGGAAGGGCCACGGGCTCGTCGCGCTCCGGACCGTCATCGTCACAACTTCGGTGCGGATACCGCGTCGAAGTTGTAACGATGACGCTGGGCGGTGCTGCGCCGTCGGGAAGCGTGGTGTGCCAGCGCCAGCCGGCCCGCTCGGCGAGCGCAGCGTCGGCGTCGGGACGGCCGTCGGCGAGGAGGGCGACGCCGACGCCGGGGTGCCAGCGGGCGAGCTGGGCGGGCCGGACGGGGTAGTACTCGACGAGGAAGTCCTCGATGGGGTGCTTCTCGTGCCGGGACCGGCGCGCGCGGCGGTCGGCGGTGAGCGCGTCGGCGCGTGCGGCGTGGGCCGACGCCCGAACCGTCCACTCGGCCGGCGCGAGCGCGCGCACCGGAGCGGTCAGGGTGGACATGGCGTCCAGGGTAGGAGACGGGCTGACTAGGGTGGGTCCATGCGCATCGCACGGTTCATCACAGGGGAGAACCCGCAGTACGGCATCCTCGACGAGGAGACGGACGAGCTCGTGGTCCTGCGGGGCGACCCGATCTACGGGGACCTCGACACCACCGGCAAGCGCGTGCCGCTCGACGAGGTCCGCCTCCTCTCCCCGGTGATCCCGCGCTCGAAGGTCATCGGCATCGGCCGCAACTACGCCGACCACGCCGCCGAGATGGGCAACGAGGTGCCCGCGGAGCCGCTGGTGTTCCTCAAGCCGAACACCTCCGTCATCGGGCCCGACGACCCGATCGTGCTGCCCGCCTACAGCCAGAACGTCCACCACGAGGCCGAGCTCGCCGTCGTCATCTCGCGGCTGTGCAAGTTCGTGCCGCGGGAGAAGGCCGGCGACGTCATCTTCGGCTACACCGTCGCCAACGACGTCACCGCCCGCGACGTCCAGTCCACCGACTCGCAGTGGACCCGCGCGAAGGGTTTCGACACCTCCTGCCCGCTCGGCCCCTACATCACCATCGACCTCGACGTCTCGGACCTCGCCGTGCGGGCGCGGGTCGACGGCGAGATCCGGCAGGACGGTCGGACCTCCGACCTCGTCCACAAGGTGCCGGACCTCGTCGCGTACGTCTCCTCGATCTTCACGCTGCTGCCCGGCGACGTGATCCTCACCGGCACCCCGGCGGGGGTCGGGCCCATCGACGTGGGCCAGCGGGTCGAGGTCGAGGTGGAGGGCATCGGGGCGTTCTCCAACCCTGTCGTGCGCCGGGACTGAGCCGCCCGCAGCACCCGGGACCTCGGTCACTTCCGCCGGTCCGACGGCGGTGGTGCGCTGGCACTGAGGTGATCACCGTGACCCCGACCCGTGTCGCTCCTGTCCCGCTGATCCTCGCCTCCGTCGCCCTGGCGGCCGCCGCGCTGCGGCAGGTCCAGGCGTGCTGGGGCGCCACGGAGGCCGAGGTCGCCGAGGCGCTGCCGGGCGACGACCTCCTCCCGGCCGCCGGGCTCGTCGCCACCCGAGCGGTCGACATCGCCGCGCCGCCCGGGAAGGTCTGGCCCTGGATCGCCCAGCTCGGTCAGGGCCGCGGCGGGTTCTACAGCTACGACGCGCTCGAGAACCTCGCGGGCTGCGACATCCACAGCGCGGGGCGGATCGTCTCCGAGTGGCAGGACGTCGCCGTGGGGGACGAGGTCCGTCTCGCCCCCGAGGTGGGGCTCGAGGTCGCCGCTGTGAGCCCCGCCGAGCACCTGGTGCTCCACGGCGGCGTCGCGCCGGGCCTGCCGGCGCCCCCGTACGACTTCACCTGGGCGTTCGTGCTCCGCCCGACGCCGGACGGCGGCACCCGCATGCTCGTCCGCGAGCGGTACGGCTGGGAGCGCCCGTGGGTGCGTCCGCTGGTCGAGGCCGTCCAGGTGGTCAGCTTCGTCATGACCGAGCGGATGCTTCGCGGAATCCGTGACCGCGCCGAGGTCACTTCTTGAGCTGAGGCCGCTGCCATCATGGGTCGGTGCTTCTCGGCCCCGACGACCCGCTGCCCCGCCGCCCGTCGCGGATCGTCGTCGCGGGCGTCTCCGGCTCCGGGAAGACGACGCTGGCGCGGAGAGCAGCGGCGCGGCTCGGGGTCCCGCACGTCGAGATCGACGCTCTCTTCCACGGACCGGGCTGGCGCCCACGCCCCGAGTTCCTGGCGGACGTCGAGCGCCTCGTCGTCCGCGAGGAGTGGGTGACCGAGTGGCAGTACGCCGCCGCCCGCCCGCTGCTCCTGGCCCGTGCCGACCTGATGGTGTGGCTCGACCTGCCGGTCGCCCGGACGATGACGCAGGTGACGGTGCGCACGGTGACGCGCCGGGTCGGGCGCGTCGAGCTGTGGAACGGGAACCGCGAGGGACCGCTGCTCGGTGTCCTGCACCAGCCCGACCACATCATCCGGTGGGCGTGGCGGACCCGCCACAAGTACGACGGCCTCCCGGAGCGGGTCGAGGCGGTGCGGCGGGCCAGGGCGCTGCCCGACCTCCCGGTGGTGCGCCTGCGGAGTCACCGCGACAGCCGTCGGTGGTGCGACGGTCCCCTCGCGGCAAGCACGGTATGACCGGACGGGCGGGCCGGGGCGCTCCGTCGGCTAGACCCGCACGCGCGCCAGCGCCTCACCCATCTGCTCGACGGCGCGGCGCAGGATCGGGCGCGGCGTCGCCATGATGATGCGGACGAAGCCCGCCCCCGCCTCGCCGCACGCGATGCCGTCGGTGAGGGCGACCTGGGCCTCGCGGCGGAAGAACGCCGCGGCCGACCCCTCGATGTCCAGCGCCCGGCAGTCGAGCCACGCGATGTAGCTGCCCTCGGTCCGGGTCAGGACGGCCCCGGGCAGGTGCTCGGCGACCAGCTTCGCCAGCAGGTCGCGGTTCCCGCGCAGGTACTCGACGACGTCGTCGAGCCAGCCGCCGTCGTCCGTGTAGACGGCGGTGGCGACGCGTGCGCCCAGCAGGCCCACGGTGTCGGAGACGTCCGCCGCGTAGGGCGCGAACGCGGCCTGGTCGGCCTCGTTGGACAGGATCATCTGCCCGCACTTCAGGCCCGGGACGTTCCAGCCCTTTGACGCCGCCACCGCCGTGACCGTGTGGCCCGCGGTGCGCTCGTCCAGGGAGGCGTACGGGACGTGCTCGACCTCGTCGAGCAGGATCGGCGCGTGGATCTCGTCGGAGAAGACCCGGCCCCCGTGCCGGTCGACCACCTCCGCGAGGGCGAGGAGCTCCTCGCGCGTCAGCACCCGGCCGACCGGGTTCCAGGGGTTGCACAGCACCAGCAGTCCCGCGCCGGCGGCGAAGGCGGCGTCGATGGCGTCGAGGTCGAGGGTGTAGCGCCCGGCGTCGTCGACGAGGCTCGGCACCTGGACGACCTCGCGGTCGAGCGCCGGGACCACGGTGAGGAACGGCATGTACGCCGGGGTCGGGACGATGACGGCGGAGCCTGGCGGGATGAAGTGTCGGATGGTCTCGCGCAGCACCGACAGCACGTCCGGCAGCAGGTGGACACGCTCGGAGGGCACCCGCCAGCCGGTGTTGCGCAGCAGCCAGTCGGACGTGGCGTCGCGGGCGGCCTGCCGCTCGGCGACCGGCAGGTACCCGAGGGCGCCCGCGTCCGCGGCGCTGCGCACGATGTCCTGCACGACCGGAGGGACACCGAAGTCCATCTCGGCGACGAACGCGCCGATGCAGTCGGGGAAGCGGGTCCACTTCGTCCCGCCCGCCGCCCGCAGCTGGTCGATGGTGATGTTGTCGAAGTCGCGCACCGCGCCCGCCTGTCTCTCGTCCTCCTCGATCCCCGACGACGCTACCCGGCCCCGCTGACACCCGCCGCACCGGGCCGGCGGGCGGAACGCCGTCGTCGGGGACGACGCGGAGAAAGCGCCGTCGTCGGGCACGACGCGGAGAAAGCGCCGTCGTCCGGGACGGCGCGGAGAACCGGACGCCCCCGGGGGAGGCGCCGGGCGGCGCGGCTACGCTGGGAGGCATCATGACCGAGAACCTCGCCACGGCCCCGACTGGCTCCGCCGTCCGGGTGCGCTTCTGCCCCTCGCCCACCGGTACCCCGCACGTGGGGCTGATCCGCACCGCGCTGTTCAACTGGGCGCACGCCCGGCACGTGGGCGGCACGTTCGTGTTCCGCATCGAGGACACCGACCCGGCCCGTGACTCCGAGGAGAGCTACCAGCAGATCCTCGAGGCGCTGCGCTGGCTCGGGCTGGACTGGGACGAGGGCGTCGAGGTCGGCGGCCCGTACGGCCCCTACCGCCAGTCCGAGCGCATGGACGTCTACCGCGACGTGGCGCAGAAGCTCCTCGAGGCCGGGTACGCCTACGAGTCGTTCTCCACGCCGGAGGAGATCGAGGCACGGCACCGGGCCGCGGGCCGTGACCCCAAGCTCGGCTACGACGGCTTCGACCGCGACCTCACCGACGAGCAGAAGGCCGCCTACCGCGCCGAGGGCCGTGAGCCGGTGCTGCGGGTCCGCATGCCGGAGGAGGACGTGACCTTCACCGACCTCGTCCGCGGCGACGTCACCTTCAAGGCCGGGTCGATCCCCGACTTCGTCATCGTCCGGGCCAACGGCTTCCCGCTGTACACCCTCACCAACCCGGTCGACGACGCGCTGATGAAGATCACGCACGTGCTGCGCGGCGAGGACCTGCTCTCCTCCACCCCGCGCCAGGTGGTGCTCTACCGGGCGCTGCTCGACCTCGGCATCGCGGACGTCATGCCGGTCTTCGGGCACCTCCCGTACGTGATGGGGGAGGGCAACCGGAAGCTGTCCAAGCGCGACCCCGAGTCGAACCTCTTCCTGCACCGCGAGCGCGGCTTCACCCCCGAGGGGCTGCTGAACTACCTGGCGCTGCTGGGCTGGGGCATCTCCGCGGACAACGACATCTTCTCCAAGGAGGAGATGGTCGCGGCGTTCGACGTCGCGAACGTCAACCCCAACCCCGCGCGGTTCGACCTGAAGAAGGCCGAGGCCATCAACGCCACCCACGTGCGCATGCTCTCGCCGGAGGACTTCCGAGCGCGCCTGGTGCCGTACCTGCACGCCGCCGGCCTGGTGCCCGCCGCGACCTTCGACGAGCTCGGCGAGCGGGAGCAGGAGCTGCTCGTCCGTGCGGCCCCGCTGACCCAGGAGCGCATGACGCTGCTCGGCGAGGCGGTCGGCATGCTCGGCTTCCTCTTCCGCGCCGACGACGAGCTCGTCGTCGAGGATGACGCCCTGAAGGCGCTGCGGGCGGAGGCGGCGGAGGTTCTCGACGCCGCCGTGGGCGCGCTCGAGCCGCTGGCCGACTTCACGACCGAGGCGGTCGAGGCGGCGCTGCGCGCGGCCATCGTCGAGGGGATGGGCATCAAGCCGAAGTTCGCGTTCACGCCGCTGCGCGTGGCCGTCACCGGCCGGCGGGTCTCCCCGCCGCTGTTCGAGTCGATGGAGCTCCTCGGCCGGGACTCGACCCTCGCCCGGCTGCGCTCGCTGCGGTCCCGCCTCCGTTCCGCCCAGGCCTGACGACGGCGGAGCCTGACGACGGCGAGGCCCTCCGGCCGCGGGGGGCCTCGCCTCAGCGCACCGTCGGCTCCCAGCGCCAGCTCGTCAGGCGCCCGTACCCGGCGAGCTCCTCGCGTCCCGTCTGCCACAGCAGCTGGTCCTGGAACGTCCCGATGTCGGGGGTGCCCGGGAACAGCCGGGCCAGCACGCCCTCGCAGAGGTCCTCGGGGAGGTCTGCGACCTCGTCGTCCAGCGCGCTCAGGACGTCCCAGGCGTGGATGACGATCTCGCAGACACCCATCGCGGCGAATCCGCCCGGGTCCGAGATGCCGTCCGGGTGCCAGGCGCGGGCCGTGCGCGGGTGGAGCTCGACCTGGGCGGCGAGCAGCTCCGCCACCGCCTCGAGCGTCCTGGCGAGCCCCTCCGCCCCCGCGGCGCGGTCGACCCGCAGCAGGTTGGTGCCCTCACCCGGAGGTGTCAGGGGGAGGTAGCCGTCCGTGAGGCGCCCGGAAAGCTGGAGCGCGTAGCTCAGCTGGTCGTCCACGACGTGCTCGACCGTGTACCAGCACGTCCACTCCAGGCCGCGCGCCGGCCGGTCGTAGTCGAACTCGTCGTCGGGGCGGGCGCGCAGCTCGGTGGCGAACCACTGCGCGGCGTGGCGGACGTCGTCGGGATCCATGGCCCGACGTTAGTGCCGGCGAAGCTGCGACGACGCGCGTCAGGGCCGGCGACCTCCCGCCGGGTGCGCGGGCTCAGAAGCTGGTCGCGGTGGTCCCGTGCAGGGTGGTGCCGGCGACGAAGCTGTCCCACGTGGCCTCGTCGAGGCCGCCGGCGGGACACACGTGCACGAGGCCCACGAGCACCTGGTCCGCGGAGGAGGCCCGCAGCAACATCCTCACGTCCAGCTCCTGCGCCCCGGACGAGGCCGTCAGAGAGACCTCGCGGGCGGCGAGCGGACCGGCGTCGGACGGGATGGCGGAGTCCTCGCGGCCCGTCTCGGTGATCTCCCCGAGGGCCGAGGTGGCGTTCTTGATGGCGGTGTCGGTGTACGTCGAGTCGTCGATGCCCGCGTCGGGGATGACCTCGTGCGTGAGCTGCAGGAGGCAGGCGAGATCGTCGTTCTCGAGCTGGACGACCGTGTCGGTGGGCGGCTCCTCGGAGACGGCGTACCCCTCGAGCTCCGGGTGGTCCCACGTCACGGTGGCCGGTTCCGCCGCGGCGGTCGGCTCAGGCGCCGAGGTCTCGCTCGCGGTGCTGCCCGATCCCGGGGCCGTCGCGCCGTCCCCCGAGCTGGCGCCGGTGCACGCCGCGAGACCGGCGGCGGCGAGCGCGCCGGAGGCGAGGAGCACCAGCGTGCGGGCGAGGCGCGGAGCGGTGGTTCGTGACATGGGCGGACCCTCCAGGGCCGGGTCGGTGTGCCCCACGAACATATCCGACCCGCGGACCCGAGAGGTGGTGCTCATGGTGTGGCCGGGCGGTCGTGGGAGGCCGGCGTGCGGGCCGGTCGTGAGAACGGTCACGGAAGGCCTTCCGAGTTTGGAACGGGCTCCCCGCTCGGGTAATGTTCTTCGACGGTACGACCCCCGCCCGCCCCGCCGGCGGAGCGGAGGTTATACCCCCTTGGGGTATGGTGTAATTGGCAGCACGACTGATTCTGGTTCAGTTAGTCTAGGTTCGAGTCCTGGTACCCCAGCCAAGCGGGAGACGCTCCGCGTCGACCGTGGCACCTCAGGGTGCCGAGCCCCCATCGTTTAGTGGCCTAGGACACCGCCCTCTCACGGCGGCGGCGCCGGTTCGAATCCGGCTGGGGGTACTTCCGAAAGGCCCCGCACCTCGGTGCGGGGCCTTTCGTGCATCTCCTGGCGGTATCGGGCGCGGCCGTCAGTCCTGTGCGGGACGTCACAGGGCTCGTGGGTGGCCCTCGGGTCGATACCTCGTCATCCCTCTGGTAATGTCTTCCGAGGCCGCCGCGAGGAGGCCGACAACAGAAGATCACGCCCCCATCGTTTAGTGGCCTAGGACACCGCCCTCTCACGGCGGCGGCGCCGGTTCGAATCCGGCTGGGGGTACCACCGAGAGGCTCTCACCCGTATGCGGGTGGGAGCCTTTTCGCTGTCCCGCCCCGGGCGACGACCGCGCCGGCGCGTTCTTGGTGCCCGTTCCTTCGTTCGGTGGGTGCTGCAACAGGCGCCGAGAGCACGAAGGGGCGCGGAAACGTCGACAGCAGGTGCGAGCGGGCACCGGGATCGCGGCGCGGGAGGCGTGAACCCGACCTGCCGCCCGGACGGCTCCGGCCCGGACGGCTTCCGGTCCGGAAGGCTTCCGCGCACGGCAGGGCCCGGCCCGCACGACGAAGCCCGGCTCCCCAGGGCGGGAAGCCGGGCTGTCACCGCAGGGCGGCGGGCGGTCGGTGGGCGGTCCGTCGGGTCAGTCCTCCTCGGTGCGCTTGAGCACCTCGGTGAGCCGGTTGGCCGCAGCCACGACGGCGGCCGCATGCAGGCGGCCCGGCTGGCGGCCCATTCGCTCGATCGGTCCGGAGACGGAGACGGCGGCGAGCACCCGGCCCGACGGTCCGCGCACCGGGGCGGAGATGGAGGCGACGCCAGGCTCCCGCTCGGCCACGGACTGTGCCCAGCCACGACGGCGCACCGCGGAGAGCATGGTCGCCGTGAAGTTGGCGCCGTGCAGACCGCGGTGCAGGCGGTCGGGCTCCTCCCAGGCGAGCAGCACCTGGGCGGCGGAGCCGGCCAGCATGCTCAGCGTCGCGCCGACCGGGATGGAGTCGCGCAGTCCCATGGGCCGCTCGGCGGCAGCCACGCAGATGCGCTGGTCGCCCTGGCGGCGGTAGAGCTGCGCGCTCTCGTTGGTGTGGTCCCGCAGCGCCGTCAGCACCGGGCCGGCGGCGGCGAGCAGGCGGTCCTCGCCGGCGGCGGAGGCGAGCTCGGCCAGCCGGGGGCCGAGAATGAACCGTCCCTGCATGTCGCGCGCGACGAGACGGTGGTACTCGAGCGCGACGGCGAGGCGGTGCGCCGTCGGGCGTGCGAGGTGGGTGGCGCTCACGAGCTGGGCGAGAGTGGCAGGCCCGGCCTCCAGCGCCCCGAGAACCGTGGCGGCCTTGTCAAGGACGCCGACTCCGCTAGAGTTGTCCATGGGTCGATATTGACATCTCAGTGGGTGAGATTGCAAGTACGCGACATGCAGCCGGCCCCTGACGATCCGAGGGAGAGACGATGAGCGGAACGCTGGCCGAGAAGGTGTGGGACGCGCACGTGGTGCGCAAGGGCGTCGACGGTGCGCCCGACCTTCTCTACATCGACCTGCACCTGGTGCACGAGGTCACCAGCCCGCAGGCGTTCGAGGGCCTCCGGCTCGCGGGCCGCCAGGTGCGCCGCCCTGACCTCACGATCGCGACGGAGGACCACAACACCCCGACGCTGAACATCGACCGGCCGATCGCCGACCCGACCAGCCGCACGCAGATCCAGACCCTGCGCAACAACGCCGAGGAGTTCGGCATCCGCCTGCACTCCCTGGGCGACGCCGACCAGGGCATCGTGCACGTCGTCGGCCCCCAGCTCGGCCTGACCATGCCCGGCCTCACGGTGGTCTGCGGCGACTCGCACACCTCCACCCACGGCGCCTTCGGCGCGCTGGCGTTCGGCATCGGCACCTCCGAGGTCGAGCACGTGCTCGCGACCCAGACGCTCCCGCTGACGCCCTTCAGGACGATGGCGATCAACGTCGAGGGCCAGCTGCGCGAGGGCACCACCGCCAAGGACATCATCCTGGCGATCATCGCCAAGATCGGCACCGGCGGCGGCCAGGGCTACGTCCTGGAGTACCGCGGCGAGGCCATCCGCAACCTCTCGATGGAGGCGCGGATGACCATCTGCAACATGTCGATCGAGGCGGGCGCCCGCGCCGGCATGATCGCCCCCGACGAGACCACCTTCGAGTACATCAAGGGCCGCCCGCACGCCCCCGAGGGTGCCGACTGGGACGCCGCCGTCGAGTACTGGAAGACGCTGCGCAGCGACGACGACGCGGTGTTCGACGCCGAGATCACCCTGCGCGCCGACGAGCTCGAGCCGTTCGTCACCTGGGGCACCAACCCCGGCCAGGGCCTGCCGCTCTCCGCCCGCGTGCCGGACCCGGTCGACATCGCCGACGAGTCCGCCCGCAAGGCCGCCGAGCGCGCCCTGGAGTACATGGCGCTGACCCCCGGCACCCCGCTGCGCGACATCGCCGTGGACACGGTGTTCATCGGCTCGTGCACGAACGGCCGCATCGAGGACCTGCGCGCCGTCGCCGAGGTCGTCAAGGGCCGGAGGAAGCACGACGACGTCCGCGTGCTCGTCGTCCCCGGCTCCGCCCGGGTCCGGCTGCAGGCCGAGGCGGAGGGCCTGGACCAGGTCTTCCTCGACTTCGGTGCCGAGTGGCGCAACGCCGGCTGCTCGATGTGCCTGGGGATGAACCCCGACCAGCTGAAGCCGGGGGAGCGGGCGGCGTCGACGTCGAACCGCAACTTCGAGGGCCGGCAGGGCAAGGGCGGTCGCACGCACCTCGTCTCGCCGTTGGTCGCCGCCGCCACCGCCGTCCGCGGCACCCTGTCCGCGCCGGCAGACCTCGCACCCGCCGCCGAGCCCGTCCACGCCTGAGGAGCCAAGGAACCATGGAGAAGTTCACCCAGCACACCGGCGTCGGCGTCCCCCTGCGGCGCAGCAACGTCGACACCGACCAGATCATCCCCGCCGTCTACCTCAAGCGCGTGACGCGCACCGGCTTCGAGGACGCGCTGTTCGCCGCCTGGCGCGGCGACCCCGACTTCATCCTCAACCAGCCGGCCTACGCGCCGGGCTCCGTGCTCGTCGCAGGCCCGGACTTCGGCACCGGCTCCTCCCGCGAGCACGCGGTGTGGGCGCTGAAGGACTACGGCTTCCGCGTGGTCCTCTCGCCGAAGTTCGCCGACATCTTCCGCGGCAACGCCGGCAAGCAGGGCCTCGTGGCCGGCGTCATCAGCCAGGAGGACGCCGAGATGATGTGGAAGGTGCTCGAGAACGAGCCGGGCACCGAGGTGACCGTCGACCTGGTGGAGCGCACCGTCGTCGCCGGCGACGTCCACACCACCTTCCAGATCGACGACTACACGCGCTGGCGCTTGCTCGAGGGCCTGGACGACATCGGCCTGACCCTGCAGAACGAGCCCGACATCACCGCCTTCGAGGAGACCCGGGCGTCCTGGCGGCCCAGGACCCTGCCCGCCAGGACGCTGCCCCCGGTGCACGTCATGGCGGCCCGCCCGGTCGGCGGCGACGGCGGCGGACTGCCCGCCCACGCCGACGCGCCCCTCTCCTGAGCCCGGAGCCCTGAGCCGGGACACGCCCGGACTGCTCGCCGCGCGTCGAACGACGCCGTACCCAGCGCCCCGCGGACCCTATGGTCCGCGGGGCGCTGTGTGTCCGAGTCGACACGCACCTGCCCTCCACGCGCCCGCGGTGCCCCACGTATCCTGAACCGACCGCGGACCAGCCGGGTCCGCTACGACATTGCGCCCCGTCAGTTCCCGGGGCGGGTGAGGTGTTTATGAGCGGGCTCCTGACTGTCGAGGGTGGCACTCCGCTGACCGGTGAGATCACCGTGCGCGGCGCGAAGAACTTCGTCTCCAAGGCGATGGTCGCCTCCCTCCTGGGCGAGGGGCCGTCCGAGCTGGCGAACGTGCCCGTGATCCGCGACGTCGACGTCGTCGCCGACCTGCTGCGCCTGCACGGCGTGACCGTGGACCACGACCGCGACGGGGGCGTCCTCCACCTGGACCCCACCGACGTCGAGTCCGCGCACGTGGCGGACATCGACGCCTACGCCGGCTCCTCCCGCATCCCGATCCTGTTCTGCGGCCCGCTGCTGCACCGGCTGGGCGAGGCGTTCATCCCGGACCTGGGCGGCTGCCGGATCGGCGACCGGCCGATCGACTACCACCTGGACATCCTCCGCAGCTTCGGCGCCGTCGTCGACAAGCGCGCGCAGGGCATCCACATCTCCGCCCCCCGCGGCCTGGTGGGCACCAAGATCGAGCTGCCCTACCCCTCCGTCGGGGCGACCGAGCAGACGCTGCTGACGGCCGTGCGGTCCCGGGGGCTGACCGAGCTGCGGAACGCGGCGATCGAGCCCGAGATCGAGGACCTCATCGCCGTCCTGCAGAAGATGGGCGCGATCATCTCGGTCGACACCGACCGCACCATCCGCATCGAGGGCGTCGAGCGCCTGGGCGGCTACCGCCACACCGCGCTCGCCGACCGCATCGAGGCGGGCTCCTGGGCCTCCGCCGCCCTGGCCACGCACGGCGACGTCTTCGTCCGCGGCGCCACGCAGCCCGAGATGATGACCTTCCTCAACACCTTCCGGAAGGTCGGCGGCGCCTTCGACGTGCGCGACGACGGCATCCGGTTCTGGCACCCCGGCGGCGACCTCCACTCGATCGTCCTGGAGACCGATGTCCACCCGGGCTTCATGACCGACTGGCAGCAGCCGCTCGTCGTCGCGCTCACCCAGGCGAAGGGGCTGTCGATCGTCCACGAGACGGTGTACGAGAACCGGTTCGGGTTCACCGACGCCCTGCGCGGCATGGGTGCGACCATCCAGATCTACCGCGAGTGCCTCGGCGGGCTGCCCTGCCGCTTCGGCCAGCGCAACTTCTACCACTCCGCCGTCGTCTCGGGCCCGACGCCGCTGCGCGCGGCCGACATCGAGGTCCCGGACCTGCGCGGCGGGTTCTCGCACCTCATCGCGGCCCTCGCCGCCCAGGGCACCTCCCGGGTGCGCGGCATCAGCATCATCAACCGCGGGTACGAGAACTTCATGGGCAAGCTCGAGGCCCTCGACGCCAAGGTGACGATGGTCGACTCCGCGGTCGCGCCCGCCGTCTGAGACCGGAGCGGCTCCCGACGGGGCGGGGACGACGGCGCGACGCCGGGGTCCCCGCCCCTCGTCGTCGCCGTACCGCTGTGGGAGCTCGACGTCTTGGGCACACTGTCGGCATGAACGTCGCCGAGCTGCTCATCGAGGCCTACTCCCGCATCCCTGACGAGGCCGCGCGGATCCTCCGGGGCCTGGACGACGCCGCACTGACCTACCGGCCCGACCCGGACGCGAACTCGATCGCCTGGCTGGTCTGGCACCTCGCCCGCGGCCAGGACGCCCAGGTGGCCGCGTGCTCCGGGGACGAGCAGGCCTGGACCGCCGCCGGGTGGGCCGCCCGCATGGGCCTGCCCTTCGACCCGTCAGCCACGGGGTACGGCCAGTCCAGCGCCGAGGTGGCCCAGGTGCGGGTCGGCGCGGAGGACCTGCTGGGCTATCTCGGAGACGTGCACCGGCGCACGGTCGCCTTCCTCGCGACGTTGGCTGAGGAGGACCTCGACCGCGTGGTGGACGAGGCCTGGGACCCGCCCGTGACCCTGGGGGTCCGGCTCGTCAGCATCGTCGGCGACGACCTGCAGCACCTCGGGCAGGCGGCGTACGTTCGCGGCCTGGTCCAGCGGGCCTGAGCCCGCGCCAGCGCAAGCGTGCCGAGCCGTCATCTTCTCGCCGAGCCGTCATCTTCTCGCCGAGATGTCGTCCTCTCGCTGAGATGTCATCTCCTCACCAGAGCCTGACGGCGGTCGCAGGTAGTCAGTGCATGGGCCCAGACGAAGGCGCGCTCAGAGGCGGGGACCCGTTCTATGTCCGCGATGCCCCGAGGGTCTCGACCGGCGCCATCGGTGGCCTACCGCGAGGCCGCGTCATCGGCTGCTGGAGGGCGCCGGGCCGAGGGCTAGCACCAGCAGGTAGACGAGCGTGCCGAGCACCAGGCCGACGCCGATCGGGATCGCCCAGCCCGCCCACCGAGCGCCCGTCGAGCGGCCCACGAGGCCCAGGACGAGGACCGCGGTTCCCAGGAGCCAGCCGCTCCAGCCCAGCACCGCAAGGGCGAGTCCCACGAGGGCGCCCATCACAACGACGGGCACCACGACCAGGCGGGGCAGCCGGCGCTCGTGCGGCTCCACGACCAGCTCCTCACCGTCGAGGTTCGGGCGCCCCCGGGACCCCAGAGTCGAGGGGGCTACGGAGATCGTGACATGTCGGTGAGTTCGTGACATCTCGGTGAGTTCGTGACATCTCGGTGAGTTCGTGACGCCTCGGCGAGTATGTGACCTCTCGGCGACGGGGTGAGATGTGGCGCTTCCCGAGAGGAGTCCCCGGCACGACGACTACCATCGCGAACGTGCAGCCACGTCAACAGTCCGGTGTCTACCGCTTCCTCGTCGGGGTGCTCCGGCCCACGATGACGCTGATGACCCGGCGGACGTGGCGCGGCGGGGAGCACCTGCCCGCCTCCGGAGGCTTCATCGCCGTCGCGAACCACGTGAGCAACATGGACCCGCTCACGTTCGCCCACTACCTGTACGACCACGGGGCGGCCCCGAAGTTCCTGGCGAAGTCCTCGCTCTTCCACGCACCGGTCCTCGGCAGGCTGCTGGCCGCCGCCGACCAGATCCCGGTCCACCGCGGCACGTCACGCGCCGGGGAGTCCCTCGTGGCGGCCGAGCAGGCCGTGCTGGCAGGGGAGTGCGTCGGGATCTTCCCCGAGGGCACGCTCACCCGGGACCCCGACATGTGGCCGATGACCGGCAGGACCGGGGCCGCACGCCTGGCCCTGGCCACCCGCGCCCCGGTCATCCCGGTCGCGCAGTGGGGCGCCCACCGCCTCCTGCCCCGGTACACCGCACGGTTCCGGCCCTTCCCGCCCAAGCCCGTCACCGTCGTCGCCGGCCCGCCCGTCGACCTCGACGACCTCTACGGCCGCCCGCTGGACCAGGACGTCCTGCGCGAGGCGACCGCGCGGATCATGGCGGCCGTCACCGCGCTCCTCGCTGACATCCGCGGCGAGGAACCGCCGGTCCGGCCCTACGACATGCGCCGCGACGGCGACCCGCGCGCCGCCCACGACGCAGCCAGCGCCCAGCGGCTCGCCGCGCGCCTGGAACGCCAGGCCGCCCTCCGTCGTCGGCTCACGGCCGGCCGTGAGCACCTGACCGCCCTGCGAGCCAGGCAGTCGGCCCGCCGGGCCGGGGGCCGCCCGTGACCGGCCCCGTGGAGACGGCGGCCGGAACCGTGACAGCCGAGGGGACGACGGCGGAGGGGACCGCGCCGGACGCGCCGCTGCCCGTCGCGGTCCTCGGGACCGGAGCCTGGGGGACCACGTTCGCGGCGATCATGGCCGACGCCGGCTGCACCGTGCGGATGTGGGGACGCAGCCCGGAGGTCGTCGAGGAGATCGCCACCCACCGCCGCAACTCCCGCAACCTCGCCGGCGTGACCCTGCCCAGGGGCATCACGGCGACCACGAACCTCGCCGCGGCCGTCGACGGGGCGCGGGTCGTCGTCGTCGCCCTCCCGTCCCAGTCCGTGCGGGCGGTGCTCGCGCCGCTGGCGGGCACGCTGCCGGAGGGCACGGTCGTCGTCTCGCTGATGAAGGGGGTCGAGCTGGGCACCCACCTGCGCATGAGCGAGGTGCTCGCCCAGACCCTCGAGGTCGACCCCGGCCACGTCGCGGTGGTCTCCGGGCCGAACCTCGCCAAGGAGATCGCCGGGCACCAGCCGGCCGGCGCGGTGGTGGCCGCGGCCCGGCACGACGTGGCCGAGCTCGTGGCCCGGGCGTGCGCCGCGCCGTACTTCCGGCCCTACACCCAGACCGACGTGGTCGGCGTCGAGCTGGGCGGCGCGCTGAAGAACGTCATCGCGCTGGCGGTCGGCATGGCGCAGGGGCGCGGGTACGGGGACAACACCAAGGCGCTGATCATCACCCGCGGCCTGGCGGAGACGGCCCGCCTGGGCGCCGCGCTGGGGGCGGAGCCCGGCACGTTCGCCGGGCTGGCGGGCATGGGGGACCTCGTGGCCACCTGCGCCTCACCGCTCTCGCGCAACCACACCCTCGGCGCGCACATCGGCGCCGGCATGGGCCTCGAGGAGGCGCTGGTGGCGACGGGGGGAACCGCGGAGGGGGTGAAGTCGTGCCGCTCGGTGCTCGACCTCGCCCAGGCCAACGGTGTCGACATGCCCATCACCGAGGCGGTCGTGGCGGTGCTGCACGAGGGGTGGCCCGTCGGGGAGATGACCGCCGCGCTGCTGGCCCGCCCGCTCAAGCACGAGCGCGCCTGAGCGCCCGGCCCACGGGCGCTCCGGCCCACGGGCACTCGCACCGGCAGTGCGCGGCCGGCCACCGCCCCGGCGCCCCTTCCTGTTGTCCGACGCCCCGGCCCGGGCCAGACTGGCCGCTCACGACCCCGTACGAAGGAGCGCACCATGAGCGAGGACAACACGTACAGAGTCACCGAGATCTTCGGGACGTCCCCCAACGGCGTCGACGAGGCCATCCGCAACGGCCTGGGGCGCGCGAGCGAGACCTTGCACGGGCTGGACTGGTTCGAGGTCACCGAGATCCGCGGGCACCTCGAGGAGGGCAAGATCGCCCACTACCAGGTCGGCCTGAAGGTCGGTTTCAAGCTCGACTGAGCCAGGACGGCCGAGGGCGGCGGGGCGACCCGCCGCCCGAGGCGTCAGCAGCCCGACGCGTCAGCAGCCCGGGGCGTCAGCAGCCCGGGGCGTCAGCAGCCCGGGGCGTCAGCAGTCCGAGGCGTCAGCCGTCCGTGGTCCGTACGTCCACCACGAGACGTGCGGGGTCGGTGAGGGTGAAGGCGCGGAACGGGGCCTTCTCGTCGAGGCCGATGAACGCCTGGTTCTGGCCCTCGAAGATGCCGGTGACCCGGACCTCCTCGATCAGGTCCGCGCCGTCGGTGCCGTAGGAGCCCTGGGCCACCCGCCCGTTCTCGTCCTCGCCCTCCGGGTAGCGCACGCCGGTGGCGATCACCTGGAGGGTGAAGTCGCCGCCGACGTCGATCACGTCGCCGCGGCCCTCCTCCACGGCCTCGTCCACGTACTCCACCCGCCACCCGGGCGTGCCCGTGCCCTCGAAGTCGAACACCACGCGCTCGTAGCCCTCGTGGCTGCCCACCCGGACCCCGGTGGGCAGCAGCTCCCCGCCGGAGGAGGGCCAGCCGGGGTCATTCTGCGGCTCGGTGCTGTAGTCGGCGCCGTCCGTGGGCTCGGCGGTCTCGTCCGCCGGTACGGCCGTGGCGCCGTCGTCGGAGTCGTCGCCGCCGTCGGTCGTGGCCGTGGGGGAGGGCGCCGGCGCAGTCGTCTGCTCGGCGGGTGACGACGTCGGCCCGCCCGCGGGCTCGGGGGCCGGGCTCTCGCCGCCGCCGCTGTTGCACGCGGCCAGCAGGGCCATGCCCACGAGAGCGGTCGTGACCACCCGTGCCGTTCTGCGCATCCGTCCTCCTCGGTCGTGGCCCCTCGACGGGTGCCGCTGGGCCCACGCTAGCGGGCGACCGCCGTCGCGCCGCGCACCACCCGCCGCCGATGCCGATCCGTGACCGGACGGGCGTGCCTACGACGCCGTGGGCCCCGTTCCGGGGTCGGTCACGATGAGCACGAGCGTGCCCGGGTGGTCCATCACCGCCCAGAGCACCGCCCCGGCCTCGAGACCGACGTAGATGCCGGTGCCCATCGTGGTGTCGGGCGGCCCGACGCTGACGCCGTGGACGCGCGACGGCCCGCCGGGCCTCACCAGCTGCCCCGGCTCCAGGCCGCCGCCCAGCTCCCCCTGCGCGCCGGTGAGGAAGGCCAGCCCGGTGTCGACGCCGCCGGGCAGCGTCACCTCCGGCGGGAAGTCGGTGACGCCGGCGACGGAGAGGACCAGCCCCGCCAGTCCCTCGCCGCCCTCGTAGCTGACGACGACCCGCGACTGGTCGGGGCTCTCCTCGTAGATCTCGATGCCGGTGACCGAGTAGGTCGGCACGCCGTCGTGCGCGGCCTCCAGGGTCTCCGGGAGAGTCACTGTGTCGAGGCCGCCGAGCCACGGCTCTCCGCCGTCCTCGCCGTCGAGCAGCGGCGGCGGCGCCTGCCGGGGCCGCCACGGGTAGTCGGCGGGCAGCGGGGATCCCGTGGCGGTCGGCGGTCCCGTCGCGTCGCCCGCGGCCCCAGTCGGGGTCGCCCCACCCGTGGCGCCGTCGTCGGGGCCAGCGCCACTGCCGGTACCCGTGCCGCCAGAGGTGGAGGGCGGGAGCGGCGTCTCGTCCTCGGCCCAGACCATCCCGGCGCAGGAGGAGAGCACGACGGCCGCCGCTGTCGCGGCCAGCAGCACGCGGGCAGTTCTCACGGTTCCCCCACAGGTTGCGCGGACGGTACGCCTGTTACGTGTGCGCGAGGGCCCCCATCTTGCACCGTGCGGCCGACGGACGACCCGGGTTCGCGGGGCGCCGCTCAGCCGGCGGTCGCCCGGAGGGCGCGGTCGAGGTCCTCCCAGAGGTCCTCGACGTCCTCGATGCCCACGCTCAGGCGCAGGAGGTCCTCCGGCACGGTGCCCGCCTCCGCCGGGAGACGACGGCGCCGCTCCAGGCTCGACTCCACCCCGCCCAGGCTCGTGGCCGGCACCCAGAGCCGGACATCCCGGGTGAGCGCCTCGGCGGCGTCGGGGCCGCCGGTCGGCCGGAGGGTGAGGATCGAGCCGAACCCGTCCATCAGGGACGCGGCGCGCTCGTGCTGCGGGTGGGACGGCAGCCCGGGATGGCGCACCTCGGCCACGAGGGGGTGGGCGTCCAGGCGCCGCGCCAGCTCGAGGGCGCTGGCCTGGGACCGCTCGACCCGCAGCGCCAGGGTGCGCAGGCCGCGCAGCGCGAGCCAGGCCTCGAACGGCCCCGGGATCGCGCCCCCGGTCGTCCGCCGGGCGTGGAGCCGGGACCGCAGCCCGGCGACGTCCGTCACGGCGGCCCCCATGACGAGGTCGGAGTGGCCGGCGAGGTACTTCGTCACGGAGTGGACGACGACGTCGGCGCCCTGGGCGAGCGGACGCTGCCCGAGCGGGGTGGCGAAGGTGTTGTCCACGACGCACAGCGCACCGGCCTCGTGCGCGGCCGCGGCCAGCGCCGGGATGTCGGCGACCTCGAGCATCGGGTTCGTCGGGGACTCCACCCACAGCACGCTCGCGGCCGGTCCGTCCGCCGGGGCGAGCGCCGCGACCACGGCGGCGGTGTCGGCGATGTCGACCTCGCGCACCACCGAGCCCTCGCGGGCCGCCTGCTCCCGGGCCGCGGTGAGCGTGGCGAGGTAGGCGTGCCGCGGGGCGACGATCGCCGAGCCCGGGGCCGCGAGCCGCAGCACGGCGTCGATGGCGGCCATGCCGGAGGAGAACACCAGCGCCGGCTGCGAGGAGCCCTCCAGCGCCCCGACGGCCTCCTCCAGCGGGTGCCAGGTCTCGGTGTCGTAGCGCGTGTACAGCATCTCCGCGCCGGGCGTGCCCGTGGAGACGTAGGTGCTGGAGAGCACCACCGGCTCGTTGACCGGGGCACCCTGCACGCGGGCCGGGCGGCCGGCGGCGACGGCGGTCGTGGCAGGGGAGAGCGGGCTCCTGGCTTCTGGACTCACCGCGCCAGGCTATTCCCCCGGGGTCGGGCGGGACGCGCCGGGGTGGGGGAGGCCACGGTCCGCGGCGCCGGACCACGACGTGGGAAAGGCGTCCGCGCCGTCGGCGGCTGTACTCTCGCACGCGATGGACATCCAGCGCGCCCCCGAGCCCACCGCACCCGAACCTGCCGAGCGGGAGGGGCGCAAGGTACGCGTCGCCGTCGTCTTCGGCGGCCGCAGCGGGGAGCACTCCGTCAGCTGCGCGACCGCGGCCGGCGTGCTGCGCGCCATCGACCGCGACGCCTACGACGTCGTGCCGGTGGGGATCACGCGGGACGGCCGGTGGGTCCTGGCCCCCGACGACCCCGCCCTGCTCGAGGGCGGCCGCGCGGAGATCACCGCCGACGACGCCCAGGTCCTCGTCCCCCTCGGCGACGCCCCGGCGCCGCTCGTCCTGGCGGAGCCGGGCCAGGTACCGCACCAGCTCGGCGCCGTCGACGTCGTCCTCCCCCTCCTGCACGGCCCGTTCGGCGAGGACGGCACCATCCAGGGCCTGCTCGAGATGGCCGGCACCCGGTACGTCGGCTCCGGCGTGCTCGCCTCGGCCGCCGCCATGGACAAGCACTACATGAAGATCGTCCTCGCCGGGCACGGCCTGCCGGTCGGTCCCTACACGGTCATCACCCCGCGGATGTGGCGCACCGACAAGGCCGCCGCGCTCGACGCCGTCGCCTCGCTCGGCCTCCCCGTCTTCGTCAAGCCCGCCCGCGCAGGCTCGTCGCTGGGCATCTCCCGGGTGGACCGCGCGGAGGACCTCGAGGCCGCCGTCGAGGAGGCCCAGCGTCACGACCCGAAGGTCGTCGTCGAGGCCGGCATCGACGGCCGCGAGATCGAGTGCGCCGTGCTCGAGGGCCACGGCGACGACGCCCCGCGCACCTCCGTGCCCGGCGAGATCGTCCTCGACTCGCCCGCCGCGGGGTTCTACGACTACGAGACGAAGTACCTCGACACCGCGCCGCTGACGATGGCCATCCCGGCCGACCTTCGCCCCGAGGTCGTCACGCGTGTGCAGGAGCTCGCGGCGCAGGCTTTCGAGGCGCTCGGCTGCGAGGGACTGGCCCGGGTGGACTTCTTCTACACCGACCGCGGTGACGTGGTGGTCAACGAGGTGAACACGATGCCCGGGTTCACGCCGTTCTCGATGTACCCCGCGCTGTGGGAGGCGTCCGGGCTGCCGTACCCGGCGCTCATCGACGAGCTGGTCTCCCTCGCGCTGGAGCGGTCCGCCGGGCTGCGCTGAGCACGTTCTCGGGGGGGACCTTCACGGCGCCGGTGGGCGCCGCCCCCGGGGCATCGCCCCGGCGGCGCCGGTGCGCCGTGCCGCGCCGCACAGGCTCAGCTGACGTCGGTGGCGCCGACGCAGGACCGCTCGGCCGGGCTCGCGTCGACGGCACCGGCGAGGTCGACGAGGTACGCCGTCGGCTGGCCGGAGGCACCCTGCTCCGCCGGGACGACGACCTCGATCGCCGGATCGCGCCCGTAGGTGACGAAGGCCCACGAGCCGCGCCCCGGACGGGTGTGCTCCGGCAGGGACGGGTCGTCGCCCTCCAGCGCGATCCAGTCGACGGAGCTGCCGTCGCCGGAGTCGACGCTGAGGCACCGGTCGGTCGTGGGACCGTGAGGCTCGACGCCGCAGCGCAGCGTCACCGCCGGGTCGCCCCACGCGGTCGTCGCCTGGGCCGAGGTCGAGCGGCGCTCGAGCCCGCCGAGCTCGTCGGGGGTCGAGATGAGCACCTCCCCGCACGTGGGGTCCGACGCGAACGGGCCGGGCGGCAGGTCGACGGGGGAGGAGCAGCCGGTCAGCACGGCGAGGGGGACGAGCAGAAGAGCGAGGGGCCGGCGGGACACCCGATCACTGTAACCGCCGTCCCGCGCTCAGACGGCGCCCGTCTGGACCGCCGGTGGCGGGGGACCGAGGGGCCGGTGGCGCGCAGCTGGCGGGCCGTCGTCGTCCACCGGGGCGTCCGGGAGCACCGGCAGTCACGGCCCGGCCCGATACGGTGACGGGATGGACAGCACGACGGTCGCCGACCTCAGCGAGGACGAGCTCATCGCCTCGTTCGTCCCCCTGCTGCCGCGCGGTCGCCACACGCTCGTGCCCACCGGCGACGACGCGGCCGTGATCGCCGCACCGGACGGGCGCTTCTGCGTCTCGACCGACGTCCTGGTCCAGGACCTGCACTTCCGCCTGGAGTGGGGCGACGGCGCGGACGTCGGCTGGCGGGCCGCCGCACAGAACCTCTCCGACGTCGCCGCGATGGGGGCCGAGCCGACCTCCATGGTCGTCTCCCTGGTGCTGCCGCCCACCACCTCCGTCGCCTGGGTCCACGACCTCAGCCGTGGCTTCGCGGAGCTGTGCGGGCCGCTCGGCGTCGGGGTCGACGGCGGTGACCTCTCCGCCGGGACCCAGCTCGTCATCGCCGTCACGGTCCACGGCGACCTCGGCGGCCGGGACCCGGTGCTGCGCTCCGGTGCCCGGCCCGGTGACGTCGTCGCCCACGCGGGCGTGCTCGGGCACGCGGCGGCGGGCATGGCGCTGCTGGCGTCCGGGCGCCGCGGCGGGGCGGACGACGGGCTCATCGCCGCCTTCCTGCGGCCGCGCCCCGCCCTCGCCGCCGGGCCGGCCGCGGCCGACGCCGGAGCGACGGCCATGATGGACGTCTCCGACGGGCTCCTGCGCGACGCCTCACGGATGGCCCGCAGGTCCGGCGTCGTCCTCGACCTCGAGCCGCTGGAGCGATCGGTGCCCGGCGACCTCGAACGCCTCCGCGACGCGGCCGCCCGGATGGAGACCGACGCCGCCGGCTGGGCGCTGACCGGCGGCGAGGACCACGGGATGCTCGCCACGTTCCCCGTCGGGACCGCCCTGCCCGAGCCGTTCCGGCCGCTCGGCACGGTGCGTGCCGCCGACGGCGACCACCCGGCCGGGTCCGTCCTCGTCGGTGGGACCCCGCCGGACGTGACCTCCATGGGCTGGGACCACTTCCGGCGCTGACCGCCCGCGGGCGTGCGACCCGCGGGGCATGCAGAAGGCCGCCGTCCCCGGAGGGAAGGCGGCCTCAGCTGTGCGCGTCGCCGCGCGGTAGGTCAGACGGCGCGGGTGACCTTGTCGGCCTTGAGGCACGAGGTGCACACGTTCACGCGCTTCGGAGCGCCGTTGACGAGCGCACGCACCCGCTGGATGTTCGGGTTCCAACGGCGGCTGGTCCGCACGTGAGAGTGCGAGACGCTCTTGCCGAAGCTCGGGCGCTTGCCGCAGACGTCGCAGGTGGCAGCCACGGTCGTTCTCCTGATCTTCTCGCTGACGCACCGCCGGGGCGGCGGTGCGTGATGTCGATGGGCCCGGGCGCAGGCGGATGCCAGCCGGGTCGGGCAACCTGGAAAGAGTACCCGAGAAAACGCCGCAGCCTCAAACGGTCCCCGCTCTCCGCCGGGTGGCGTCCGCCACAGCGGAGGGCGGTGCTTCTCGTCCCGGTTCGTCGCCCGTCCTCCCCGCCTGGTGGCGTGTTCCCACAGGGCTCGCGGCCGGTGTGGGCGGCGGCGGATAACCTGAGGATCGTAGAGGACCGGCACCCGGCCGGTCGGGCCGGCCGCGTCGAGGGGAGTCCGTGATCACCACCCTCGCCCACCTCGACGCGCCTGCCGTGCGCCGCTGGTTCGAGCACGCGCTGCGCTCGCTGCTGCTCGTGCGCGACGAGATCGACCGACTCAACGTCTTCCCGGTGCCGGACTCCGACACCGGGACCAACCTCGTCCTCACCCTCGCGGGCGCGGCCGAGGCCGTGCGGCCGCTGGGACCCGACACCGACCTCACCACCCTCACCCGGGCCGCCGCCGAGGGGGCGCTCCTCGGGGCGCGGGGCAACTCGGGCGTCATCGTCGGCCAGTGCCTCGGCGCGCTGGCCGGGGCGCTCAGCGGCCGCACCTCGGCCGGTCCGGTCGAGGTGGCGCGGGCGCTCGACGCCGCTGCCGAGCAGGCCCGCGAGGCGGTCGGCCGGCCGGTCGAGGGCACGATCCTCACCGTGGCCCGCGCCGCGGCCGACGCGGCGACCGGCGCTGCCGCCGCCGAGGCGGGCCTCGAGCAGGTGGTGCTGGCCGCCGCGCAGGCCGCGCGCGAGGCCCTGGTGGGCACCCGCGGCGCCTTCGGCGGGGCGGGGGTCGACGCCGGAGGAGTGGGCTACGTCGTCCTCCTCACCGCGCTGCTCGACGTCGTCACCGCCACGGGCGACGCCGGGACGGCCCGTGCCGAGAGGGTCACCGCGTTCCTCGCCCGGGTCGCCACGACGCCCACCGGGACCGCCGGCGTCGCCCCGCCCGCACCGGCCGGGCAGACGGAGCACGGGGCCGGCGCCTTCGAGGTCATGTACGTGCTGCACGCCGGAGCGCGCCGGGCCCGCGCGGTGCGCGAGTCCCTGGAGCTCGCGGGGCACTCGGTCGCCGTCGTCGGCGGCGAGGAGCTCTGGCAGGTCCACGTGCACACCGACGACCCGGCGGCCGCCCTCGCCGGCCCCGAGGAGATGACGCAGGTCTGCGTGCGGCTGGTGCAGCGGGAGCCGGCGCACGTCGGCGTCGTCGCCTGCACCCGCGCGCCCGGACTGCTGGAGCACCTGGCCCGCGCGGGTGCCGCGGCCGTGCTCGCACCCGACGCCGCCACGGTCGTGCGGGCGGCCACCGACACCCGGGCGAGCGACGTCCTCGTGCTGCCGTGCGACCGGTCCTCCGCAGCGGCGGCCCGTGCCGCGGCCGGGCACGACGGGCGTGCGGCGCCTCACCGGGTCCGCCCCGTGCGTCTCGAGGTCGCAGCCCCGGCGGACGACCTCGGCGTCCTGGCCGCCGCCACCGAGCTGGCTGCCCGGGAGCTCGCGGGCGCCGGCGTCGCCGATCTCGACGAGGCCCGGCTGCGCGCGGAGCGGGCTGTCGCCGGGCTGCGGTCCCGGGCGCTGCCTCAGGCGGGGGACGGGGCCGTCGGCGAGGCACTGACGGCACTCCTGGGGCCCGGGGACGAGCTGCTGACCGCCGTCGTCGGCACCGGCGCCGGGAAGGACGTCGAGGCCGAGGTGCGCGCGGCGGCGGCCGCTCTCGCGCCGTCGCTCGAGGTCGTCGTCGTCCACGGGGGGCAGCCGTCCCCCGCGCTGCTGCTGGGGGTGGAGTGAGCCAGCCGATCGCACGCAAGAGTCACGACCCCGCCTTTCTCGGTGAGGTCGGCGGACGTCTGGGACGTCACCTGGAGAAGGAGCTCGGCACCAAGACCGGGAAGGCGCTGGGCAAGCTCGGGCTGCAGACGGTCGGCGACCTCCTGCGCCACTACCCCCGCCGCTACGGCGACCGCGGCAAGCTCACGCCCCTGCGTCAGCTGCGCGTCGGCGACCACGTCACCGTCATCGCCGCGGTCGCCTCGTCCGACCTGCGCCCCATGCGCGGCAAGCAGGGCGCCATCCTCAACGTCCGCATCACCGACGGCACGGACGAGCTGGTGCTGACCTTCTTCGGCAGGCACTCCCGCACGCTCGAGCACCACCAGCGGCGGCTCCACCGCGGGGCGACCGGCATGTTCAGCGGCACGGTCAGCGCCTACCGCGGCGACCGCCAGCTCACCCACCCCGACTACGAGACGTTCACCGACCTCGACGACGAGTTCGCCGCCGTGCAGAAGGTCGACTGGCCCATCCCGATCTACCCGGCGAGCGCCAGCATCACCAGCTGGCAGATCGAGAAGGCGGTGGAGACGGTGCTGCGCCCGCTCACCGCCGAGGACGTCCCGGAGGCTCTGCCGGCCGACTACCGCCGCGAGCACGGCCTGCCGGACGTCATGACCGCCCTGCGCGGCCTCCACGCGCCCCGCACGCCAGAGGACTGGCAGCGGGCGCGGCGGCGCTTCCGTCACGAGGAGGCCTTCGTCCTCCAGACCGCGCTCGCCCAGCGCCGGGCCGCCACCCAGGCCGACGCCGCCACCGCGTACGAGCCGCGCGACGGCGGCATCCGCGACGCGTTCGACGCCCGTCTGCCCTTCCAGCTCACGGCGGGGCAGCAGGAGGTCGCCGCCGTCCTCGAGCGTGAGCTCGCGGCCCCCGTGCCGATGATGCGGCTGCTCCAGGGCGAGGTCGGCTCCGGCAAGACGGTGGTCGCGCTGCGCGCGATGCTGCAGGTCGTCGACGGCGGAGGGCAGGCCGCGCTCCTGGCCCCCACCGAGGTCCTCGCCCAGCAGCACCACCGCTCGATCACCGGGCTGCTCGGCCCGCTCGCGGAGGCCGGGATGCTCGGCGGCGCCGAGAACGGGACCAGGGTGGTCCTCCTGACCGGCTCGATGGGGGCGGCGGCCCGCCGCAAGGCGCTCGCGGCCGCGGCGTCGGGCGAGGCCGGCATCGTCATCGGCACCCACGCCCTGCTCAGCGAGGTCGTCCAGATCCCGGACCTCGGGCTCGTCGTGGTCGACGAGCAGCACCGGTTCGGCGTCGAGCAGCGTGACGCCCTGCGCGCCAAGGGCCGCACCACGCCGCACCTCCTCGTCATGACGGCCACGCCGATCCCGCGCACCGTGGCCATGACCAGCTTCGGCGACCTCGAGACCTCCACCCTGCGCGAGCTGCCGGCCGGACGCGCCGGGGTGAGCACCAACCTGGTCCCCGCGGACCGGCCCCGCTGGGTCGAGCGGACCTGGGAGCGGGTCCGCGAGGAGGTCGACGCCGGCGGCCGCGCCTACGTCGTGTGCCCGAGGATCACGGCCGGCGAGAACGGCCGCGACGCCGCGGAGGACGGCTTCTCCGACGACGTCTCCGACGAGCTCTTCGACCTCGACGCGGGCGAGGCCCGCCCGCCGCTCGCCTCCGTCGAGGAGGTGGCCGCCCTGCTCCGCCAGCTGCCGGCGCTCGAGGGAGTGGCGGTCGGGGAGATGCACGGCCAGCTGCCCCCGGAGGCCAAGGACGCCGCCATGGCCGACTTCGCGGCCGGCCGCACCCCGGTGCTGGTCTCCACCACGGTCATCGAGGTGGGCGTCGACGTCCCGGACGCCACGATCATGGTCATCCTCGACGCCGACCGGTTCGGCCTCTCCCAGCTCCACCAGCTGCGCGGGCGGGTCGGGCGCGGCACCAGGCCCGGCGTGTGTCTCGCCGTGACGGCGGCCCACCCGGACTCGAGCACGTTCGAGCGACTGTCCGCGTTCGCCGCCACGAACGACGGGTTCGAGCTCGCCGAGACCGACCTGAAGCTGCGGCGGGAGGGGGACGTCCTCGGCGCCTCCCAGTCAGGCCGGTCCAGCTCCCTGCGCCTCCTCCGGGTGCTCCAGGACGCCGACATCATCGACGCCGCGAGGGCGGCCGCCCGGGAGCTCGTCGCCCGCGACCCGGGGCTCGCCACCGAGCCCGGCCTGGCCCAGCTGGTCGCCGAGTCGATCGACGAGGACGCCGCCGCGTACCTCGAGCGGACGTGACGGCGCACGTCGGGCTAACCGGAGGCTGGATCGGCCCCGGTCAGCCGGCGAGCTCGAGGGCCTGAGCCAGCAGCTCGTAGGAGCGGTGACGGGTGTCGGCCGTCGGGGTGTTGGAGGCCACGATGATCTCGTCCGCCTGCGCGTGCGTGGCGAACTGCTCCACCTGCTCCCGCACCGTGCCCGGCGAGCCGACCGCCGAGTAGCGCAGCATGTTCCGGATCTGCTCGCCGGCGGGGGAGGCGAGGACGACGTCGGCGTCCTCGTCCGAGAGCGGCAGGCCGCTGCGGGTCAGCCGCCCGGCGTTGGCGCGCAGGGCCGAGTGGTAGAGCTCGTGCGCGGCCGCGTCGGTGTCCGCGGCGAACACGTTCATCGCGGCGATGACGTACGGCTCCGGGTGCTTGTCCGAGGGCTGGTACTCGCGCCGGTACGCGCTCACCGCGTCGACGAGCGCGTTCGGGGCGAAGTGGGAGGCGAACGAGTACGGCAGGCCCAGTGCCGCGGCGAGCTTCGCCCCGAACAGCGACGAGCCCAGAATGATGAGCGGCACCTCGGTCCCGGTCCCCGGCGTCGCGCGGACGACCTGCCCCGGTCGGTCCGGGCCCAGCAGCGACTGCAGCTCCACCACGTCCTGCGGGAACCGGTCGGAGTCACCGGGGTGACGGCGCAGCGCCTGCAGCATCGCCATGTCACCGCCTGGGGCGCGGCCGAGGCCGAGGTCGATCCGGCCCGGGTAGAGCGTCTCGAGCGTGCCGAACTGCTCGGCGATGACGAGCGGGGAGTGGTTGGGCAGCATGATGCCGCCCGCGCCCACCCGGATCGTCGAGGTGTGTCCGGCGATGTGCCCGATCAGCACCGCAGTCGCCGAGGAGGCGATCGTCGGCATGTTGTGGTGCTCGGCGAACCAGTAGCGCCGGTAGCCCCACCGCTCCGCGTCCTGCGCCAGCGCGACGCTGGCGTCGAACGTCTCATGCACGCTGCCGCCCGGGCGGACGGTCGCGAGGTCGAGGACGGACACGGGCACGGACATGTGGACCTCCGGTGGGTGGTGCATGCGCAGCCGGTGCCGGCGCACGTCTCGTCACCGTAGGTCCCGGCGAACGGCGTCGGCCAACGGTCACGTGCGAGGGGCGGCCGGTGCGGGAGGTGGGCCGGCCCCGGTGGACCGAACGTGCCGCGCCCCCCGTGTCGCGGCCAGACCAATGACAGCGCATGCTTTTTGTTGGAATCCTCCGACGGCTTCGCGCGTTGGAACGGATGTACGGAGATTCCCTGAGTTCCGGGGGAGGGAACAGCATGCGTCCGACGCATGTCGAGCTCGAGGACGACGACGGCACCGTCCTGCGGTACTTCCACCACGACAACGGCGGCGGGCTGGTCGAGTCCAGCGCCAGCGTCCACCCGACGGCGTTCGTCGCCGCCGGGGCGTACGTCGACCCCGGCGCGCAGGTCGGCGCCGGCGCGCGCGTCGGCGCAGGAGCGTGGATCGACCGGCGCGCCGTCGTCGGTGAGGGTGCCGTGGTGGGGCAGGACGCCCACGTGGGACGGCGTGCGGTGGTCGGCCCCGACGCGGTCGTCGGCCCGCGGGCACGGATCGGGCAGGACGCCCGGATCGGATCCCGGGTGAGCGTGCCGGTGGACTCCCAGGTCGAGGCGGGCGCCGCCATCGCCGTGGCAAGGCGACAGGGCGGTATCGGGACGGCGGCGTGAGACGACGGCGCGGCGCCGGCGTGCCGCTCCGCGCCGCGGCCTCACTACGCTGGCGCAGATGACCAGGATCGTCGCCGGCACGGCGGGAGGGCGGACCCTCCAGGTGCCCCGCACCGGGACCAGGCCCACGTCCGAACGGGTGCGAGAGGCGCTCTTCTCCCGGCTCGACCACCTCGGAGCCGTCGACGGCGCCCGCGTGCTCGACCTCTACGCCGGCTCAGGTGCTCTCGGCCTGGAGGCCGCGAGCCGCGGGGCCGCGCGCGTCACGCTCGTGGAGACCTCGCGGCAGGCCGCCGACCTGTGCCGGCGCAACGCCAGGGCGCTCGGCCTCGCAGGCGTCGACGTCGTCAGCCAGAAGGTCGAGACGTACCTCGCGGGCGACCCCGCCCGCGGCGCGGCCCCGGCACACCTCGTCCTGCTCGACCCGCCGTACGACATCACCGAGGAGTCCCTCGCGGGCGTCCTCGCGCTGCTCGGGGCCCGGGGGAGCGAGGACTCCACGCGGCCCGCCGGCCCGGGACCGGCGCCGTGGCTGGACGCCGGGGCCGTCGTCGTCGTCGAGCGGTCCAGGCGCAGCCCCGAGCCCACCTGGCCCGCCGGCCTCGAGCGCACCGACGTGCGCCGGTACGGGGACACGCAGGTCTGGTTCGGGGCGCCCGTCCTCGAGGCCCCGGTCGACGGGACCCCGGCCGGCGTGGCGTGAGCCGGACCGACGGCACCGACCGGTCCTGCGCCGGACGACGGCGCGCGCGGGTGCCGTCCCGGACGACGGCGCGCGCGGGTGACGTCCCGGACGACGGCGCGCCGCCACCGGGTCGTAACGCGGCCGGAGCCGCGCGGGCCGCTAACGTGAAAGGCATGGTCGAGCTGGAGCGGCGATGAGCCTCGCGGTCTGCCCGGGGTCCTTCGACCCGATCACCCTGGGGCACGTCGACGCCGTGCGCCGCGCCCGCGCCATGTTCGACGAGGTCGTCGTGGCCGTGGCTCACAACCCCGCCAAGCGGTACCTCTTCGACGCCGACGAACGTGTGGACCTGGCACGCCGGTCCCTCGCCGACCTCGACGGCGTCCGGGTGGAGCTCGTCCCGGGCCTGCTGGCGCGCTACTGCGCCGACGTCGGTGCCACCGCCATCGTCAAGGGGCTCCGCGGCGCGGCCGACTTCGACGCCGAGCACGCCATGGCGCTGATGAACCGCCACCTCAGCGGGGTGGAGACGGTCTTCGTCATGGGCGACCCGGCGCTCGCCCACGTCGCCTCGTCCCTCGTCAAGGACGTCGCCCGCCACGGCGGCGACCTCACGGATCTCGTCCCGCCCGCCGTCGCCGAGGCGATGCGCCGGGCGCTGAGCAACTCAGGAGAAGCACGATGACCGCCAGCCAGCAGCACACCGCCGCCGAGCAGCACGCCGAGGACGGCGCCTCACTGATCTCGATCCTCGACGAGCTCACCGAGCTGGTCACGACGGCGCGGGCCATGCCGATGTCCGCGTCCGTGCTGGTCAACCGCGCGGAGGCCCTGGACCTGCTCGACGCGGCACGCGCCGTGGTCCCCGAGGAGATCCAGACGGCGGACGACATCGTCGCCGACGCGGACGCGATGGTCCAGCGCGCCCGTCAGCGCGCGGACAAGATCGTGGAGCAGGCGCACGCCCGCGCCGAGGAGCTGGTCGCGAACGAGCACGTGGTGCGGCTGGCGGAGGAGCGGGCCGAGCAGATCGTCACCGCCGCCGAGGCGAAGGCGGCGAAGCTGGCCGCGGACGCGAACGACTACTGCGACCGTCAGCTCGCCCAGTTCGAGATCGACCTGAACTCCATCAGCGCGCAGGTCCGCGCCGGCCGGGAGGCGCTCGCCGCCCGCACCGGGCGGGACCCGGTGGCCGAGAACGCCTGACTGCCCGTCGGTGCACGCTCGGCCCTGCCGGCGGGGTCGCCGGCTGGCGCCGCGCCCGCCAGGCGTGTGTAGCATCGAACGCCGGCCCACCGGCGGGGCGTCCCCGGACGCCCCAACCGACGGGCCACCCGGTCCCTCCGCGCCCCGCGCGGCTGCTGCAAGGAGTGTCATGGTCGCCCGATCGCCGCTCGTGGTGAGCACCCACGAGCTCGGCCGCCGTCCCGGTGCGATGCGCACGCTCGAGTCCACCGTGCCCGCCCCGGAGGACCTCGGCACCGAGGTCATCGGCGTGCCGCAGGGGTCCGACGTCGAGCTCGACGTGCGTCTCGAGGCCGTGATGGACGGCGTCCTCGTCACCGGCACCGCGCGGGTCCAGCTGCACGGGGAGTGCGTGCGCTGCCTGCGCGACATCGACGAGGACCTCGCCGTCGACTTCTCGGAGCTCTTCTACTACGCGGACAGGAAGACGTCGCTGCTCCAGGAGGGTGACGAGGAGGCCGAGGAACTCCCCACGCTCAACGGTGAGCTGCTCGACCTCGAGGCCACCCTGCGTGACGCCGTGGTGCTCGCCCTGCCGTTCCAGCCGCTGTGCCGGCCCGACTGCGGCGGGCTGTGCCCGGTGTGCGGCGAGCGGATGGACGACCTCGAGCCCGGCCACCACCACGAGCAGCTCGACCCGCGCTGGTCCGCCCTCGGCGCCCTTCTCGAGCGGGAGGGCGAGACCAAGGACGGCGAGAGGTGAGCGGCCGCCGTCGTCGCTCGGACGTCCCCGGCGAGGTGCCGGCACGGCAGGACGTCGAGACCCTGACGGCCGCCCTCGGCACCACCGTCGACCCGGAGCTGCTGGTCCTCGCGCTGACCCACCGGTCCTTCGCCCACGAGGCGGGCGGCATCCCCACCAACGAGCGGCTGGAGTTCCTCGGGGACTCGGTGCTGGGCATCATCGTGACCGAGCGGCTCTTCCGCGACCACCCCGACGAGTCGGAGGGGGACCTGGCGAGGATGCGGGCCGCCACGGTCAGCCAGAAGGCGCTGGCCTCGGTCGCGCGCGACATCGGCCTCGGCGAGTACATCCTCCTCGGCCGCGGCGAGCTGGTCACCGGCGGGCGGGAGAAGGACTCGATCCTCTCCGACACCGTCGAGGCGCTCATCGGCGCCACGTACCTCTGCCACGGGCTCGAGCACACCCGCGCGGTGGTCGAGCGGCTCGTCGGGACGCTGCTCGACCAGGCCGCCAACCTCGGCGCCGGCCTGGACTGGAAGACGTCCCTGCAGGAGCTCTCCGCCGAGCGCGGTCTCGGGGCGCCGACGTACGTGGTGACCGGGACCGGTCCCGACCACGCCCGCACCTTCACCGCCACCGTGGTGCTCGACGGCGTCGAGCACGGCCGCGGCGTGGGCAGCTCGAAGAAGCTCGCCGAGCAGAACGCCGCCGAGGACACCTACGCCCGGCTCGCCGGCGAACCGGTGGCCGGCGTCGACAGCGGCGCCTGAGACCGGCGTGCCCGAGCTTCCCGAGGTCGAGACGGTCCGGCGGGGGCTGGCCGCGCGCGTGCTGGGCCGCCCGGTCGCGGACGTCGAGGTGCACCACCCGCGCAGCGTCCGCCGCCAGCCCGGCGGGGGGCGCGAGCTCGCCGACCGCCTCGTCGGCCAGACCTTCACCGCCGCCGTCCGTCGTGGCAAGTACCTGTGGCTCACCCTCGGCGAGGACGCCGGCGCCCCGCCGGACCACGCCCTTGTCGCGCACCTGGGCATGAGCGGGCAGCTCCTCGTGCAGGAACCGGCGGGCGCCCGGCGCGCCGTCGACGCGCCGGACGCCGCCTTCCTCGCGCCGGCCGGCGAACGTCCCGCCGACCTCACCGCCACGCTGCCGCCCACGGTGGTGCGCGACATCCCGCTGACCACCGCTCACCTGCGCGTGCGGATCGCCCTGGCCGACGGCGGCGAGCTGTGGTTCGTCGACCAGCGCACGTTCGGGCACGTCATGGCGGTCGACACCGTCCCCACCGACGACGGTGCCCCGGGCGGGCTCGGCAGCGCCGCCGCGGTCGTCCCCGCACCCGTGGCGCACATCGCCCGCGACCTGCTGGACCCGGCGCTCGACCGGCGCGAGCTCGTGCGCCGTACCCGTGCCCGCCGGACCGAGGTCAAGCGGGCGCTGCTGGACCAGAGCCTCGTCTCCGGCGTCGGCAACATCTACGCCGACGAGGCGCTGTGGCGCGCCCGGCTCCACGGCACGCGCCGCACCGACGTGCTGCGGCCGGACCGCCTGCGGGCGCTCTTCGACGCGGCGACCGACGTGATGAACGAGGCGCTCGCCGTCGGCGGGACGTCCTTCGACGCGCTGTACGTGGACGTCGACGGCGCCGCCGGCTTCTTCGCGCGGTCGCTGGCGGTCTACGGGCGGGCGGGCCTGCCGTGCCCGCGCTGCGGGGCGGTGGTGCGCCGCGAGGAGTTCATGAACCGGGGGTCGTTCTCCTGCCCGCGGTGCCAGCGCCGTCCGGCGGCGCCGCGCTGAGGGGGGCGAACAGCGCCGTTGCGGCGAGATGCCGCGGAACTTGGGTAGTCTCGGAACCGTGCCGAACGCTCAGGAGTCACAGCAGCCACGCGACATCCGCGTGATGATCATCGACGACCACGAGATCGTGCGTCGAGGCATCGCGGAGATCGTCGACCGCGCCGACGGTCTCACCGTCGTCGCCGAGGCCGGGTCGGTGGCCGAGGCCGTCCGCCGCGCCGAGCTCGTCCGGCCCGAGGTGCTGCTCGTCGACCTGCAGCTGCCCGACGGGACGGGCATCGACATCGTCCGGACGCTGCGCGAGAAGGTTCCCGACGCCCGGCCCGTGGTGCTCACCTCCTTCGACGACGACGACGCTCTCGCCGAGGCCCTCGAGGCCGGGGCGAAGGCCTACCTGCTGAAGACGGTGCGCGGCGCGGAGATCGCCGACGTCGTCAAGGCGGTGGCCGCCGGCCGCACCCTGCTCGACGAGCGCACCGTCACCCGCCGCCGCGCCGACCACGAGGACCCGACCGCCGACCTCACGCCGTCCGAGCGCCGCGTGCTCGAGCTCATCGGGGACGGGCTGTCCAACCGGGAGATCGGCGAGCGGCTGGGGGTCGCCGAGAAGACCGTGAAGAACCACATCACCTCGCTGCTGAGCAAGATGGGGCTGCAGCGCCGCACGCAGGTGGCCGCGTGGGTGGCCGGCCAGCGCGCCGCCGGCTGGCGCGGCTGAGCGGGAAACTCATCCTCGACGGATGATCTGCGGCTGAGCCGTCGCTGCTTAGCGTGTTCAGGCAGGGGCTCGGGCCGGGGCCACGCACGACCCGGTCCGACGCCACGGTTCCGGCCACCCCGCGGCGCTGCGCCTCGGCGGGTGCTCGCGCACGGGACGGCCACGAGCGCGCAAGGAGGACGTCATGATCAAGCGTCTCGAGGAGATGCCGGCGGGAGTTCTCGGGCTCCAGGCGATCGATGACGTGGAGGAGGAGGACTACCGCAACGTCATCGTGCCGGCGGTCGAGGAAGCCGTCGCCGCCCACGGGAAGGTGCGAGTCGTCTTCGTCCTCGGCCCCGAGTTCGAGGAGTACGAGGCAGGCGCGGTCTGGGAGGACGTGAAGCTGGGGGTGCGCCGCCCGACAGCTTTCGAGCGGATGGCCATCGTGACCGACGCGCGCTGGGCACGGCCGGCGGTCAAGGTCTTCAGCGTCCTGTGGCCCGGACAGGCGCGCACCTTCCCGCTCGCGGACCTCGAGGCCGCGAAGCAGTGGGCGGCCGACGGGGCGGCCTGACGCACCCGGCCGGGATCAGGTGAGGGGCACCTGCCAGCTCAGCTGCGACCCGGTGCCCGACTCGCTGCGACCGACGGAGAACGTGCCGCCGTGGCGCCTGGCGCGTGCGGCGAGATTGCCGAGCCCGGACCGGCGGGAGACGGACGGGGCGACGCCCACGCCGTCGTCGGTGACGTCGACGACGATGCGGCCGGTGAAACCCGTCCCGAGCACCTGCACGTGGACGAGGACCGAGGACGCCTTGGCGTGCTTGGCCGCGTTGGCCAGGCCCTCGCGGACGACGGCGACGGCATCGTCGGCGATGTCGGCCCCCACCCGGTCGTCGATCTGCGTGACGAGGTCCGCCTGGGCCTGGTCGTCGGTGATCGGGGTGCCGTCGAGGTCGATGATCAGCGACGGCGCGAAGCCGAGGGACTGGCGCGCCAGGGACGCCTCGCGGCGCAGGCGCTCCACCAGCACGACGGCGGCGTCCGGCTCACGGAGGGAGTGGACGATCGACCGGATCTGCTTCACGGACTCGTCGACGCTCGTCAGCGACTCCTCGAGCAGGTCCGCCAACTCCTCCTCCCCGCGCTCCGCGACGGTGGCGCGGGCGGAGGCGAGCTGCATGCCGGTGGCGAAGAGCTGCTGGATGGCGAGGTCGTGCAGGTCGCGGGCGATGCGTGAGCGTTCGTCGAGCAGGGAGGCGACGTCCTGGGCGTGGCGCGCCGCGGCGAGCTCGAGCGCGAGCGCGGCCTGGCCGGCCACCGACTCCGCCATGACCAGGTCCGACCGGTCGAACTCGGGGGCCCCGACGCGGCGCAGGAGCAGCACGACGCCGCGGCCCTCGCCGCGCAGCATCATCGGGGCGTACAGCGCAGGGCCGAAGTGGGCGAGCTCTGCCAGGCGCAGCGTGCGCAGCCGGGTGAGGGAGTCGACGATCATCCCGGTGCCCTCCTTGAGCACCGTCATCGCGCGGCCGTCCGGCGGGAAGACGAGTCCGACGAGCTGCCCGGCGCGGTATCCCTCGGCGATCTCGCACGCCCACGCGTCCCCGACGGAGGGCAGGATGATCAGCGCCGTGTCCGCCTCGGCGACCTCGCGGAGGCGGGCGGCGATCATCTCGAGGGCCTCCTCCTCCTCGGTGCCCTCGAGGAGGGTGGTGGTGATGTCCTGGCTCACCGCGATCCAGCGCTCGCGGTTGCGGGCCTCGGTGTAGAGGCGGGCGTTCTCGACGGCGACCGCGGCGGCCTCCGCGAGGCTCATCATGTCCTCGGCGTCGCCGCTGGTGAAACCTCCCTCCTTCTCGGCGAGGTAGAGCCGGCCGTAGACCTTCTCCTGCACCTTCACGGGCACCCCGAGGAAGGTGTGCATGGGAGGGTGACCCTCCGGGAACCCGCCGAAGTCGGGGTGCTCGGTGAGGTCGTCGAGGAGGAGGGGGCCGTCCACGGGGATCGCGCCGAGCACACCGCGGCCGCGGGGCGGGTGGCCGAGGATCTGCTGCTCCTCCTCGGTCATGCCGACCTGGACGAAGGCCGTGGTCTCGCCGCGGTTGTCGAGCACGCCGAGCGCCGCGTACCGGGCACCGGTGAGGCGGGCGGCCCGGTCGACGAAGCGCCGCAGCGCCTCCTTCACGTCGAGCTGCGCCGTGAGGTTGAGGGCGGCGCCGAGGAGGGAGGAGGTGTCCGTGGCGAGGGTGTGCTGCCTGTCGTCGGCGGAGGCTCCGGTGGCGTCGACCGCTGCCGCGGGTCCGGTGTACGGCCCGTCGTCGAGGCGGCCGTACGGCCCGGCGGGACGACGACGCGCGCCGTCGGCGCCGTGCGCCACGGGGCAGCGGGGGGCGTCGTCGGTGCTCATGCTCGTTGTTCCTCCTGCTCCAGGGCCCAGCGGTAGGCGGCGACCTCCGCACGGAGGCGTTTGTGCGTGCCCCGCGCCAGAACGGTAGCGGGTCCGTCGCCTGCCGCGCCCAGGACGATCACCTCCTCGGCGGCGGCCAGGGGGGAGAGACGGTGGGTGACGAGCGCGACGCCACGGGGGGCGTCGGGGTGCGCCGCGGGGGCGGCGTCGCCGGCGCCGACCCGCAGCAGGTCCGTGAGCAGCCGGTCCGCGGTGGCCGGGTCCAGGTGCTCTCCCGGCTCGTCCAGGAGGAGGAGCCGGGCCGGGCTGGCCAGCGCCCGGGCGAGGAGCAGGCGCCGACGTTCCCCGCCCGAGACGGTCGCGGCGTCGGCGCCGAGCATGGTGCCCAGGCCGTCGGGGAGCCCGGCCAGCCAGTCGCCCAGCCCGGCGCTCCGGAGCAGCTCTGTCGCCTCGGCGTCGGTGACGTCCCCGCGCGCGACCCGCAGGTTCTCCAGCACCGTGGTGCCGAAGACGTGGGCGTCCTCGGCGGTGAGGACGACGTCGGAGCTGACGCGGCGGCGGTCGGCGCCCCACACCGGTGCCCCGTCCAGCTCCACGGTGCCGGCACGGGGCGGCAGGAGCCCGGCGAGCGTGAGGAGCAGGGTGGTCTTGCCGATGCCGCTCGGACCGACGACGGCCACCGCCCGCCCGGGGGCGACGTCGAGGTCGATGCCCTCCGCGACGACGGGGCCCCCCGGCCAGCCGACGGCGAGGCCGCGGGCGGTGAGGTGGGGTCCTCCGGTCGACGACGTGCGCGACGGGCGGGGCGTTGGCGTGGCCCCAGCCGCCACGGCGGACGTGGACCCGGCCGCGACGGTGGGCGTGGGCGCGGCCGGGACGGCGGACGTGGACCCGGCCGCGACGGCCGTCGGCCCCGGCGTGGCGTCCGACGTGACGGCGTCCCCGCCGGCCCGGTCGAGCAGCTCCATGACCCGCACGGCGGAGCCGCTCGAGCGCACCAGCTGCACGGCGGCGGGCCCGAGCAGCGCCGTGCCCTCGAACGCGGCCAGCGGGGTCAGCACGATGACGGCGAGCTCGACGGCCTCCATGCTCCCCGCCACGGTGGCCGGGATCCCGAGCACCAGCGAGCCGAGCACGGCGACGCCCATCGCGAGGGTGTCCAGGCCGGCGGCGAGGGCGGCCGGCCGGGCGGCGGCGTCCTTGGCGTGGGCGAGGTCGCGCTCGGTCGCCCGCAGCGAGGCGAGCACGTCCCGCAGGCGACCGGAGACGGTGAGCTCGGCGGCGCCGTCGACCATGGTCATCGCGGTGGCGCTGATCTCGGCCCGGGCAGCGATCTGGGCACGCTCGGCGAGGCGGGCGGAGCGCATGTTCAGCCACGGCCCCACGACGCCGGCCACGAGGAGGCACACGGCCAGGACGATGCCGGCGCCGACGTTCAGCCACGCCACGAGCACCACCGAGCCGGCCGCGACCACCGCCGCGACGACGGCCGGCAGGAGCGCGCGGACCACGACGTCGCCCACGGCGTCGACGTCCGTGCCGGTGCGCGCCAGGAGATCGCCGCGGCGCAGCCCGGCGACGGCGTCGGCACGCCCCGCGGCGAGGGTGGTGTAGACCCGTTCGCGCAGCGTCGCCATGCCGCGCAGCGCCACCAGGTGCGACGCGAGCCGCTCGAGGTAGCGCAGCAGCGCACGGGAGATGCCGAACGTGCGCACCGCGACGGCCGCGACCGACAGCTCGAGCACGGGCGGCATCTGGGAGGCACGGGCGATCAGCCACGCGGCGGTCGCCGTCAGGGCGATGCCGCTCGCAAGGCTCGCGCTGCCGGCGAGGACCGCCCAGAACAGGCGCACCCGGTCGAGGTCGAGGAGGCCGACGGCACGGCGCAGCGCCCGCCGCTCGGCCGCCGGCAGGACCCCACGCCCGTCGCCGGGGGCCCGGGTCGTCGAGGTCGCCGCGGTCGTCGTCATCGTGCCGCTCCCGAGGTGTTGCCGGCGGCGGGGGACGGGCGGCCGGCTCCCGGGCCGAGAGTCCGGACGGCGGAGACGTCGTCACCACGGTCGGCGGCCGGGGTGCCGCCCGCGCCGGCGGGCACGGACCGTGAGGTCACCGTGACGACGTGGTCGGCGGCCGCGACCAGGGAGGCGCGGTGGGCGATGACCAGCACGGTGCGTCCCGCGGCGCGCAGGGCGGCGACGGCGTCGAGGACGTGCTGCTCGGAGGCGGCGTCGAGGTGCGCGCTGGGCTCGTCGAGCACGACGAGCTGCTGGTCGCCGAGCAGTGCCGCCGTCAGGGCGAGGCGCTGGCGCTGTCCCACGGACAGGCCCACCCCGCCGTGCCCGAGCTGGGTGTCCCACCCGGCGGGGAGCTCCCCGAGCACGGCGTCCAGGCCGGTGGCCGCCGCCGCGGCACGCACGCGGTCGTCGACGGCTGCCGCGTCGGACCCCAGCACGTTGGACCGGACGGTGCCGGGCAGGATGACGGGACGCTGCGGCACCCAGGTGACCTGCTCGTGCCAGGAGGAGGGGTCGACGTCGGCGAGGTCGACGCCACCGGCGCCCGGGCCGGAGGCGGTGCTCGGCGCTGCGCCGCCCGGGATCGAGCCAGCGCCCGGCGCGGAGACCGTGCCCGGGACGGGACCGGCGTCGGTGGCCGGGGCGGCGGGGACGAGGCGGACGGCTCCGTCGTCGGGGCGCAGGAGACCCAGCACGATGGCTGCGGCGGTGGACTTTCCGGCGCCGGACGGGCCGACGAGGGCGACCACGCGACCCGGCCGCAGCCGCGCGCTCAGCCGCCACGGCGCGTCCAGCCCGCGCCCGGGGGCGGCCACGGTGACGCCGTCGAGGACGACGTCGGTGCGGCGCAGGTCGGGAGCGGGCACGGTGCCGGCGGTGGGCGGGGCCTGCTCGAGGATGCCGAAGGCCTGCTCGGCCGCGGCCACGCCGTCGGAGGCCGCGTGGAACTGGGTGCCCACCTCGCGCAACGGCCGGTAGACCTCCGGGGCCAGCATGAGCACGGCGAGGGCGGTGGTGAGGCCGACGTCGCCGTAGACCAGCCGCATGCCGATGGTCACCGCGACGAGCGCGACGGAGATCGAGGCGAGGAACTCCAGCACGGCGCCGGAGAGGAAGGCCACCTTCAGGGTGGCCATGGTAGTGCGCGTGTACGCCTCGCCGAGCTGCCCCACGCGCCGGCCGGGGCCGTGCTCGCGCCCGAGCGCCTTGAGCGTCGAGAGCCCGGCCAGCAGGTCGAGCAGCTGCCCGCCGAGACGTTCCATGGCGGCGAGCTTGTCCGCCGCGAAACGCTGCGTGAGCACCCCGATCAGCCACATGAACACCGGGATGAGCGGGATCGTCACGGTGATGATGAGCGCCGAGGTGAGGTCGAGCCCGAGGATGACCGCGAGCGTGGCCGGGGTGACGGTGGCGGCGAGCAGCAGCTGCGGCAGGTAGCGCACGAAGTACGGCTCGAGATCGTCCAGGCCGCGGGTGGCCAGCGTCGTCACCTGGACGCCGTGGCCGCCGAGCCAGCGGGGGCCCAGGGCGACGGCGCGGGCCAGCACCTGCTCGCGCAGGTCGGCGACGACGTCGCGGGCGGCGCGGTGCGCCACCGACTCCTGCACGAGGAGGACCAGGAACCGCGCCGCGAACACGCCCGTCAGCACCGCGACGAGGGGAGCGGCGTGCGCCCAGCCCGCCCGGCCCTCGATCACGGGGGCGGCGGCGCGGGAGATCAGGAGTGCCTGCGCGATCACCAGGGCGGCCGTGACGAACCCGGTGAGCGCGGTGACCGCGATGTAGCGGCGCGCCGCCCGCGCGTGCCTGAGCAGGCGTGGGTCGAGTGGCTTCACCTGGTCAGCGTGCTCCTGCGGACTGTCCGGCGTCCTGGGGAGCCGCCGGGGGCAGCCCCTCGTGGCCGTGGATGTGGTCGGTGCTGATGCGCTTGCGGAACACCCAGTATGTCCATCCCTGGTAGGCCAGCACCACCGGCACCAGGAGCAGCGCCACCACGCTCATCACGGTCAGGGTGGCGGGGGAGGAGGCGGCCTGGTCGATCGAGAGCGAGTACGCGGGATCGATCGAGGACGGCATGACGTTGGGGTACATGACGCCGAAGATCAGCGCGACGGCCGCGACGATCGCGACGGCGTTGAGGACGAACGCCCAGCCCTCGCGCCGGGCCCGGGTGGCGACGACGACGCCGACCAGCGACGCGGCGGCCACCGTGAGCGGCAGCCAGGTGAGGCTGTGGGCGGAGAACTGCGTCTGGGCGACGACCGCCCAGACCCCGGCGACGACCAGGGAGACGACCGAGAGCCGCTGCGCGAGGACACCGGCGCGCTCGCGGACCTCGCCGTCGGTCTTGAGCGCCACGAACACGGCCCCGTGGGTGAGGAAGACGACGGCGGTCATGACGCCGCCCAGCACGGTGAAGGGCGTGAGGAGGGAGAAGAACCCGCCCACGAGCTGGTGGTTGCCGTCCACCACCTCGATCTCCATGCCCTGCACGAGGTTGGCGAACGCCACGCCCCACAGGACGGCCGGCACCCAGGCGCCGACGGTGTGGGCCCAGTCCCACCGGTTGCGCCAGACCGGGTCGTCGATCTTGGCGCGCCACTCGATGGCGCAGACGCGCACGATCAGGGCCAGCAGGATCAGCAGCAGCGGCAGGTACATGCCGGAGAACATCGTGGCGTACCACTCGGGGAAGGCGGCGAACGTGGCGCCGCCCGCCGTCAGCAGCCACACCTCGTTGCCGTCCCACACCGGGCCGATGGTGCGCAGCAGCACCCGCCGCTCCTTCTCGTCCCGGGCGAAGGGCTTGAGGAGCATGCCGACGCCGAAGTCGAAGCCCTCGAGCACGAGGTAGCCCGTCCACAGGACGGCGATGAGCAGGAACCACAGGAGGGGGAGATCCATGGATTTCTCCAGTCGGGCGGGGCGAGCGGCGGGGCGGGAGCGGGACGCGGGGACGTCAGTAGGCGAAGGACAGCGTCGGCTCGAGCTCCTCCTCGCGGTCGCCGCCGGGGGAGGCGTCGTCCTGGTCGTCGTCCTGGTCGCCGGTGGTCGCGAGGTCATCCGCGAGAGGCTCGACGCCCTCGAGGACGTACCGCTTGATGAGCAGGAACCACACCACGCCCAGCGCGGCGTACAGCAGCGTGAAGACGACGAGCGAGGTGAGCACGGTGCCGGCGGAGACGACGGTGGAGACGCCGTCCTGGGTGAGCAGGTACACCTGGTCGACCGGGTTGGCCGGGTTCGGGTGCACCACCCACGGCTGGCGGCCCATCTCGGTGAAGATCCAGCCGAAGGAGGCGCCGAGGAACGGCAGGGGCAGCACCGCCAGGGAGAGGCGCGAGAACCACGTGGTGTCGGTGACGCGGCCCTTGCGCAGCACCCAGAGGCCCGCGGCGGCCAGCGCGAGGGACCCCATGCCGAGGCCGATCATGAGCCGGAAGGTCCAGTAGGTCACGGCCAGGTTCGGCACGTAGTCGACGTCGGTGCCGAACTGGTCGGCGTAGCGCTCGGTGTACTCCTGCTGGATGTCGTTGACACCCGGCAGGTAGCTCTCCTCGCCGGAGAAGTGGCCGGTGCCGAGGAAGGACGTCACGCCCGGGATCTGGATGAGGTGGCGGACGCCCTCGCAGGAGTTCGACAGGTCGCCGATCGTCAGCAGCGAGAAGGCGGCGGACTCCTCGCCCTCGCACAGCGCCTCGGCGGCGGACATCTTGGCGGGCTGCTGCTCGTACATGAGCTTGCCCTGGAAGTCGCCGGTGACGGCCACGCCGAGGCCGGCGATCACCATGGTGACGAGGCCGACGTAGGCACCGGTGCGCCAGACCTTCCGGGCCTCGTGCTGACGGCCCGCGCGCACGGAGCGGACGATCCACCAGCCGCAGACACCGGCGACGAACGTGCCGCCGACCAGGAAGGCGGAGGTGATGGTGTGCGAGAACGCCGCGATGAGGGTGTTGTTGGTCATCACCTCGAAGAAGCCGGCGACGCCGTCGAGCTCGGCGCGGCCGGTCTCGGGGTTGTAGACGGCCCCGACCGGGTGCTGCATCCAGGAGTTGGCGGCCAGGATCCAGTAGGCGGAGAGGTTGGTGCCGATGGCGACGAGCCAGATGCAGGCGGAGTGCAGCCACTTGGGCAGCCGGCCCTCGCCGAAGATCCACAGGCCCAGGAAGGTCGACTCGAGGAAGAACGCGGCGAGCGCCTCGATGGCGAGCGGTGCGCCGAAGATGTCGCCGACGAAGCGGGAGTACTCCGACCAGTTCATCCCGAACTGGAACTCCTGCACGATGCCGGTGGCGACGCCGAGCGCGAAGTTGATCAGGAGAACCTTGCCGAAGAACTTCGTCAGCCGGTGCCACTTCTCGTTGCCGGTGCGGACCCAGGCGGTGTGCATGATCGCGACCAGGGGCGAGAGCCCGATCGTCAGGGGGACGAGGATGAAGTGGTACACGGTGGTGATGCCGAACTGCCACCGTGCCAGGTCAAGTGCTTCCACCTGTGGGCCCCTTCGGGAACGAGAACGGCCCGGACCGCGAAGGGCCCGGGTATTTCCCTCCCAACGTAAGATCGGCGCCGTCGGGCACCCCGGGACGTTGGTCCCGGAAGGTGACGGCGCGTCAGGATCTGCGGGGACGTGCCCCTGTGCGATACTGGGTCCTGGCCGGAGGGTAGTACCACACCCCGCCCACCGGTCCGACGACGATGTGACCGCCTCGGTGCCGTCCACCTCGCGCCGCCTCGCCATCCGGGCGAGCGCGCTGCAGCAGGGGACGGCGTGTTCCGGGGTCGTACCGCGCCACCGGAAGAGGTGGTCGGCAGGCCGCCCGTTCGCCGGCGTCCGGGGACTCGTGCCCCGGTCGTAACCACAGGACTTCCGTCCGCGGCAGATGTCGCGGACGACGAACCGCCCACGGGCGCCGCAGGGTGTGGACGGCGACCGGGATGGAGGGGCATACCCCATGGACGACCAGAAGAACGACAGCACGACGGCGGAGCAGCCTGAGCAGAAGGCGGCACCGGTACGTCGGAGCCGCAGCCGGCGGGCCACGAGCCCGGCCGCCGCGCCCGCCGCGGCGGGCGAGAGCGGCGGCCAGCCCCCCGAGACCTCGAGCCCCGCCGAGACGCTCGCCGCGGACACGACCGCGGCCGGGGCACCGACGGACCGCGAGGCGCAGGCCGTGGCTGCCGTTGTGGAGAAGGCCGCGGAGGCCGCCGGCGAGAAGCCGAAGCGCACCCGCAAGGCGCCCGCCCGGCGCACCACCAGGAAGACTGCCGCGCCCGCCGCCGACGCGGCGGCTGACGACTCCGGCGCCGCGACGACCGGCGAGGCTGCCGGCGCGACGACGACGCCGCTCGCCGACGAGGGCACCGCAGGCTCCGCCGCCGTGGGTGTCCCCGCCGCAGGGGCCGCCGAGGCGGGCGCTCCCGAGGCAGAAACCGGTGCCGCCGAGTCCGTGCCCGAGAAGCCCAAGCGCACCCGCAAGGCCCCCGCTCGACGTGCCACCAAGAAGACGGCAGAGCCGGCTGTCGGCGAGACCTCGACCGACGAGTCCCCGGTCGCAGCCGAGGGCGGCACCGGCACGGCCGGCGCCGAGGCGCCCGGCACGGGCGGCACGGCGACCGCCGAGGCCCCGGACACTGCCGAGGCCCCGGCGACCGCTGAGGCCCCGGCCGCTGCCGACGCACCGGTCGCCGCCGGCGAGGGGCAGGCCACGGAGGGCGAGACCGGCGCGGACGCGCCGGCCGAGCCGACGAAGCCGGCACGGGCCCGCCGCAGCCGCCGCGCCTCCGCCCCCGTCCGCGCCCCCGAGCAGAAGCTCGACGTGCTGGCCGAGCTCGGCGTCGCGCCGGCCGCCGCCGAGGAGCCCGCGGACGAGGACGAGGAGCTCGAGGGCGCCGAGGTGACCGAGGAGGTCAGCCCGGAGGACGTCGAGACCGCCGCCACGCCCGAGGCTGCGGGGCAGACGCAGGACGAGGGGCCGAGGCTCCCCGCTGCGGCGCTGCTGTTCCAGGCCCCGGACCTGTCCAAGGCCCGCCCGCGGCGTCGTCGGGCACAGGCACCCGCCGGGGCGCCGACGGCCCGCGAGGCCGAGGAGAGCGCCGGTCGGGAGAGCGACAAGGATCAGGCGGCTGAGGTTCAGCCCGCCGAGGACCAGACCGGCGAGGACCAGACCGCCGAGGACCAGACCACCGAGGACCAGGGTGGTGAGGCCGAGGAGGAGCACGCCGGAGGGCGTCGCCGTCGCCGTCGTGGTGGCCGCGGGCGCCGCAACCGCGGCGGTCAGGCCGACAACGGCGACAACCAGTCCGACAACGGCGACGAGCACGAGGACGAGGAGTCTGAGGAGGCCGCCGCGCCCGAGACTGCCGAGCCGGACACCGAGGACACGGACGAGGAGAACGAGGCCGACACCGAGGACGGCGGCTCGAGCTCCCGCCGTCGCCGTCGCCGCCGTCGTTCCGGACGGAGCGAGGGCGAGGGGGCCGGGCGCACCGCCCGCGACGAGGTCACCGCGCTGAAGGGCTCCACCCGGCTGGAGGCCAAGCGCCAGCGCCGCCGCGAGGGGCGCGAGGCGGGTCGCCGTCGTCCCACCCTCTCCGAGGCCGAGTTCCTGGCCCGCCGCGAGGCGGTCGACCGCAAGATGGTCGTGCGCGAGAAGGACGGCCTGAACCAGATCGCCGTGCTCGAGGACGGCATCCTGGTGGAGCACTACGTCGCCCGGCACACGCAGACCTCGATGGTCGGGAACGTCTACCTGGGCCGCGTGCAGAACGTGCTGCCGTCCATGGAGGCCGCCTTCGTCGACCTCGGCAAGGGCCGCAACGCCGTCCTCTACGCCGGCGAGGTCAACTGGGACGCCGCAGGCATGGAGGGGCAGCCCCGCCGCATCGAGCAGGCGCTGAAGTCCGGCGACTCCGTGCTCGTGCAGGTGACCAAGGACCCGATCGGGCACAAGGGTGCGCGGCTGACGTCGCAGATCACCCTGGCCGGACGCCACCTGGTGCTCGTGCCCTCGGGTGCGATGACCGGCATCTCTCGCAAGCTGCCCGACAACGAGCGCGCGCGCCTGAAGAAGCTGCTCAAGGAGATCGTCCCGGCAGGGGCGGGCGTCATCGTGCGCACCGCGGCGGAGGGCGCCACCGAGGAGCAGCTGCGCGCCGACGTCGAGCGCCTCACCAAGCAGTGGGCGGACATCGAGGCGAAGGCCAAGAACGCCAAGAGCGCCCCGGTGCTGCTCAAGGGCGAGCCCGAGCTCGCGGTGAGGGTGGTCCGCGACGTGTTCAACGAGGACTTCGAGTCCCTCGTGGTCCAGGGTGGCCCCGCCTGGGAGACGATCTCGACGTACGTCAAGGACCTCTCACCGGACCTCGCGGACCGCATGCACCACTGGACCAGCGAGAAGGACGTCTTCGCCGAGTACCGGGTGGACGAGCAGCTCGCCAAGGGCATGGACCGCAAGGTCTGGCTGCCCTCGGGCGGCTCGCTCGTCATCGACCGCACCGAGGCGATGACGGTCATCGACGTCAACACCGGCAAGTTCACCGGCTCCGGCGGCACGCTGGAGGAGACGGTCACGCGCAACAACCTCGAGGCGGCCGAGGAGATCGTCCGCCAGCTGAGGCTGCGCGACATCGGCGGCATCATCGTCATCGACTTCATCGACATGGTGCTCGAGTCGAACCGTGACCTCGTGCTGCGCCGGCTGCTCGAGTGCCTGGGACGCGACCGCACGCGCCACCAGGTGGCCGAGGTGACGTCTCTCGGTCTGGTGCAGATGACCCGCAAGCGCGTGGGGCAGGGTCTCGTCGAGGCGTTCTCCACACCGTGCGAGCACTGCAACGGGCGCGGCTTCATCGTGCACGAGGAGCCTGTCGAGCGGACCGGTTCCGGCGAGGCTCGTCTCCAGAGCTCCGACGACGGCGGATCGCGCCGCCGCGGACGTCGCCCGGCCCCGGCACCTGTGCCCGAGAGCCCCGAGGAGGCTCCGGCGGAGGACCCGGCAGCCGTCGCGGCTCGTGAGGCGGTCAAGGCGACGCTCGCAACCATCGCGGCCGCGGCCGCCCACGCCCACGAGGAGGCGGACTCGAAGTCCGGCAAGCCCGCCAAGGGGGCGCCGGCGGGCAGGTCCGGTGCGGCCTCCGGGGCGAAGGCCACCGAGCCAAAGAGGTCCGAGCCGAAGAGCTCCGAGCCGAAGGCCGCCGAGGCCGCCTCCGTGCCTGCGGAGCCGACGGAGGTCGTCGCCGCCCCGGCCACGACCGCCGAGGTCGGCGGATCCGCCGAGCCGGCCGCGCAGGAGACTGCCTCCGGGACGACGGCGGAGCCTGCTGCTGCAGTGAAGCGGTCGGAGTCCCCGGCCGCGGGGTCAGCCGAGGGTGCGGCGTCCGAGTCCCGGGGTGCCGAGGAGTCCGCTGCACCGGTCAAGCCGGCACGGGCACGCACGCGTCGCAAGGCCACCAGCCCGACGACGGCGCCTGCGCCGTCCCAGCCGGAGTCCGCGCAGCAGGACGGCCAGGCACACCGGAAGCCCACGACGGTTGCTGCGTCCTCGGTGACGGGTGTCATCGGGGCGTCCCAGCAGGCGTCGCCGGTCCAGGACTCAGCAACGGCTGACCACGAGCCGGAGCCGCAGCCTGCCGCTTCCCAGCCGACGCGTCGGCCGCGGCGTAGCCGACGAGCGGTCTCCAGCGGTGTCGTGACCCCGGGGGAGACGAAGATCATCACGATCGAACCCGGTTCCGAGACCGAGTGACCCCCGGCGGCTAGTGCCGCCTGTGCTCGAGGGCCGGCTCCCCAGCGGGAGCCGGCCCTCGAGTCTTTCCACAGTTCGCGGACACCCTCTGGTCGAAACGGACATCGCGCCAGTACGGTCGGCGCATGCCTCTGGGGGAGAGACGACATCCGTCGCTGTTGACGCTTGCTGTTGGACTCGCGCTCGTGGGAGGTCTCGCTGCGTGTACAAGCGGTGAGGGTGCCGAGCCCGGCCCGACGGAGAGTTCGGCCAGCGCCGCCCCGACCGCCGAACCGAGCGGTGAGCCGACCGCGGATCGGCCGGAGGTGGAGAAGCCCGTTCCGCCCGACGCGATGGCGCGTGACGACGTGGCTGGAGCCGAAGCGGCGGCGCAGTACTTCCTGGAGCTCTATCCCTACGTCTACGCGACGGGGGATCTGAGCGAGTGGAAGGCGATGTCTGATCCAGAGTGTGTCTTCTGCAAGGACGTCTTTGACGATGTCGGCGCGTTACACGCGGCTGGCGGATATCAAGATGGCGGCTCTTTCACGATCACTAGGGTTGCATCGCAACCGCCGGAGGATGGAAGCCAATACTTCGCTGTGTGGATTGACGCTGAGGAGGATGCGGTTCGTCGACTGTCTGACGATGGGTCGCAGATAGGAAGCTCAACCGGTGGCCCGATCGAAGTCGATATGGCGGTGTACCGAGCCGAGCAAGGTTGGCTAGTTCGCGGAGTCGAAACCTTCGATCCGAGCGGGAGTTGACGATGCGCCTTGTGTGCAGCACCTTCATCGCGCTTTCGCTGTGGGCTAGCGGCACATCTGTTCCGGACACCGGGTCGCTAATAGTGTCCGCAAATCCATCCGGGTTGGGAACGGTCTCGCAAAGAGACACGGAGTCAAACCCTAGTATCCGCGGGCGCGCGACCGACTCACTCGTCGACCTCCATGGGACGAGCCGTCGGGGCTCTCATAATGTCCAAAGCGTGCGTTCTGGCCCCGCGCCGGGGGCCTCGTCGCCTCGACGGCAACCTGCGCCGCCACCACTGTGCAGAGGTTTCACTGACCAAGCCGGCGATACGCAATATGTCGATAACGGCACGTGCGTACCCGGACCAGGATCAGGTTCTATGGCTGCGTTAGTGCGACCTCCTGCCGCGCAGCCTGTGCCCGCAGCAGCCGGGTCTCAACCGGTACCGGTTGTCGTCACCGCCGAGGACCTGCAGCGACTGCCCATCGCGCCGGGCGGTCTGGTGGTGCAGCCCGACCGTGGTTGGGTGCTCGTCAACCTCGAGACGATCGTGTGGACAGACGCCGCCGAGCAGACGTTCTCCACGGTCGTGCTCGGTACGCCGGTGCAGGTCCGCGTCGAGCCCATCGACTTCACGTGGGACTTCGGTGACGGCTCGGCCGCGCTGGTCACCACTGACCCGGGCGCGCCCTTCCCGAACCACTCGGTGAGTCATCTTTACACAGCAGCCGCGGAGCAGCGGCAGGTCACGCTGACCACCCGCTGGGCAGGTGAGTTCGAGGTCAACGGATCAGGCGTGTGGCAGCCCGTCGTCGGTGTCGCCACCACGTCCGAGGCGTCGCGGCCCTTCGAGGTCCGCACGGCCGAGACGAGCCTCGTCAACGGCTGAGAACGGCGCCGCCACCACGACGCACCCGTGTCGAGGAGCGTCTCCTGGCGTCATCGGGTCCGCCGCTCCTCCACAATGAGGGTCTCGGAACGAACAGGAGACCCAAGGATGAGCACTTCCCCTCGTAGGAGGACCGTCGCTGCCGGCATCGGCGTCCTCGCTGCCACGGCACTCGCGCTCGCCGCGTGCACGCCGGGCTCGAACACCGCCCCGGACGCGACCAGGGAGCCGACCGGCGCCGCCCCCGCCGAGGTGCGGACGGACATCTCCGACGCGGAGAAGCAGACGCTCGTCGTCTGGGACCAGGAGGTCCGCGGGGGCCAGAACGAGCAGATGGAGCGCCTCAACAAGGCGTTCATGGAGCAGTACCCGAACATCACGATCGAGCGGGTGACGCAGTCCAACGACGACCTGCAGAACACGCTGCGCCTGGCGCTGACGGGCAAGGACGCCCCGGACGTGGCCCAGACCAACAACGCCCGCTCGCAGATGGGCCAGTTCGTCGCCTCGGGCCAGATCATTCCGCTCGACGACTACGCCGAGGCGTACGGCTGGACCGACCGGTTCTCCGACAGCGTCCTGCAGAACACCCGCTACAGCACGGACGGCAAGATCTTCGGGGAGGGGTCCCTCTACGGCCTGCCGCAGGTGGGCGAGGTCGTCGGCGTCTACTACTCCAAGGCCAAGCTCGGCCAGCTCGGTCTGGACGTGCCCGAGACGTGGGCCGACTTCGAGAATCAGCTCGGCACGATCGCCGAGGCGGGGGAGACCCCGCTCATGCTGGGCAACCTCGACCAGTGGCCGGCGCTGCACGTGTTCGGCCCGGTCCAGGGCGCCTACGTCGCCCCGGACGAGATCCGCGACCTCGGCTTCGGCAACGAGGGCGCGAGCTGGGCGTCCGAGGGCAACCTCCAGGCGGCCACCGAGCTCCAGGACTGGGCGAAGTCCGGTTACTTCAACGACGGCTTCAACGGCGCCGACTACGACGCCACCTGGCAGGCCTTCACCAAGGGCGAGGGCGTCTACCTCATCGGCGGGTCCTGGCTCGCCGCCGACATCGGCGCGGCGATGGGGGAGGACGTCGGCTTCTTTGCGCCGCCGCCCACCGACGCCGGCGCCGGCCGCGTGACCACCGGTGCCACCGGCATCCCGTTCGCCGTCACCTCGCAGGCCGAGAACCCCGACGTCGCCGCCGCCTACATCGACTTCGTCACCAGCGAGGACGCGATGGCCGTCCTCGCCGAGACCGGCAACATGCCCGTGGTGGAGACGGCCGAGCACCTGCCCGAGTCCGGCCTCCAGCGTGACGTGTTCCTCGCCTACGACGACGTCGCGACCAAGGGCGACCTCGTGCCCTACCTCGACTGGGCGACGCCGACCATGGGCACCACGCTCGGCCAGGCCCTCCAGGCCCTGATGGCGGGCGAGCTCACCCCGCAGGCGTTCGCCGACACCGTCGAGCAGGACTATGCCGAGTTCGTCGCGTCCAACCAGTGACGGCCCGGTGCGGGGCGGCCGCGGCCGTCCCGCACCGGTGAGCGTGGCGGGCGGCGTCGTCACCCGGACGGACGACGACGCACGCCTCCCTGCGCCGGCGCCCCGGCGGCGCAGCAAGTACGGGCTCGCGCCCTACGGATTCCTGCTGCCGGCGCTGCTCGTCTACGCCTGCTTCCTGCTCTACCCCCTCGGCCGGGCCGTGCAGATCTCCCTGTACGACTGGGACGGGCTCAGCCTCGCGACGTTCGTGGGGGCGGCCAACTACGTCGATGTCGTCACCGACCCGCAGCTGCGTGCCGCGTTCGGCCACGCGCTCGTCCTGATCTTCTACTTCGCCGTGCTGCCGCTGGGGATCGGGCTCGTCCTCGCAGCGCTCCTCACCCGGGCCCGCGTGCGGGGGCTGGGGTTCTTCCGCACGGTGGTCTTCCTCCCGCAGGTCATCGCCATGGTGGTCGTGGCCGTCGCGTGGCGGCAGATCTACGCCCCCGCCGGCCAGCTCAACACCCTGCTGCGCGCCGTCGGCCTGGACTCCCTGACGCGGACGTGGCTGGGCGACTTCACGCTCACGCTCCACGCCGTCGGCCTCATCGGCAGCTGGGTCTCCACCGGCCTGGTCACGGTGCTCCTCATGGCCGGCATGAGCCGCGTCCCGGGCGAGCTCTACGAGGCGGCCACGATCGACGGCGCAGGCCCCGTCCGCACGTTCCTCTCCATCACCGTGCCGTCGGTACGCGCCGAGATCGTCGTCTCCCTGACCCTGACGATCATCGCGGCCCTGAAGACGTTCGACCTCATCTACGTCACCACGGCCGGCGGACCCGGGAGCACGACGACGGTGCCCAGCTTCGAGGTCTACCGGCGCGCCTTCGAGCTCGGGGAGGTGGGCTCGGCCGCGGCGATCGCGGTCGTCCTGACCGTCCTGATCTTCCTGATCAACCTGGCCGTCAACCGCATCGGGGAGCATGAGCGATGAGGATCTCGGCGCCCGAGCGGGCCGCGAACTACGTCATCCTGATCCTCTTCGCCCTCGTGGCGCTCGCGCCGATCGTGACCATCCTCGGCGCCGCCCTGGCACCGGAGACCCCGGCGGACGCGGCGGCGGGCGGGACGCTGCACTGGGAGAACTTCGGCCGCGCCTGGGAGCAGGGCCGCTTCGGCGAGTACATGCGCAACTCGGTGGTCGTGGCACTCATCGTGGTGTCGCTGTCCACCGTGCTTTCGCTCATGGCCGGCTACGCGTTCGGGGCCTTCGAGTTCCGGGGCTCCCAGGTGCTGTTCTACGTCTTCCTCGTCGGGATCATGGTGCCGTCCGAGGCGATCGTCGTCCCGCTGTTCTTCGACCTGCAGTACCTCGGCCTGACCAACACCGTCTGGGCGATCGCGCTGCCCCAGGTGGCCCAGTCCGTCGCCTTCGGGACGTACTGGATGCGCGCCTACTTCCGCGGCGCGAACCGCTCGATCATCGAGGCCGCGCGGCTCGACGGCGCCGGTCACCACCGGGTGCTGTGGCAGGTGCTCGTCCCGGTCGCCCGACCCGCGCTGGTGACGATGGTGCTGCTGATGTTCATGTGGACGTGGAACGAGTTCCTCATCCCGCTCGTGATGTCGCCCAACGCTCAGCTGCGCACCGCCCCGCTCGGGCTCGCGCTGTTCCAGGGCCAGTACGTCCAGGGCACGACGCTGCTGGCGGCCGGCGCGGTGCTGGTCGCGCTGCCGGTGGTGGTCCTCTACCTGTTCCTGCAGCGGCACTTCATCCAGGGCATGCTCGAGGGAGCGGTGCGCGAGTAGCGATGCCCGAGCAGCGCTGCGCGAGCCGGGGTTCGCGAGCAGCCCTGCCGCCTCCCTGAGTTGCGCCTCCCGGCGGCGAAGCACGTACGGTCGGGACCATGCGCATCGTCATCGCCGGAGGCCACGGCAAGATCGCCCTCATTCTCTCCCGCCAGCTCGCGGACCGCGGGGACGAGGTCGTGGGCCTCATCCGCAACCCGGACCACGCGGAAGACCTGCTCGCCGCCGGTGCCCAGCCGGTCGTCTTCGACCTCGAGAACGGCTCCGCGGACGAGCTCGCCACGATCGTGCAGGGTGCCGACGCCGTCGTGTTCGCGGCGGGCGCCGGGCCGGGCAGCGGCGCGGCCCGCAAGGACTCCGTGGACCGTGGCGGGGCCGTGCTGCTCGCCGACGCCGCCGAGGCGGCGGGGGTGCGCCGCTACGTGATGGTCTCCGCCATGAGCGCCGACAAGGGCGGGGAGGGGATCGAGGACGAGGTGTTCGCCGCGTACATGGACGCGAAGAAGGCCGCCGACGACGACCTGCGCGCCCGCGACCTCGCCTGGACGATCATCCGACCGGGCGGCCTCACGGACGAGCCGGGAACGGGGCTGGTGACGATCGCGCCGGAGACGGGACGCGGTTCGATCCCACGCGAGGACGTCGCCCGGGTCATCTGCGCCGTCCTCGACGACCCGGCCACCGACGGCCTGGTCACCGAGGTGATCTCCGGCGACGACCGGGTCGCCGTCGCGCTCGCCGAGCTCACGGACTGAGCGCCGAGGTGGCGCGCGCGCCGACGTGCCGCCACGCGAGCTCCAGGCGGGTCTGGACCTCCAGCACCGAGCACGACATCTCGGCGCGGTCCACGAGACCGGACTCGACGAGCCACCGCACCAGGGACGCGACGACGACGAGCTGCGCGCGGGCCTGGTGGACCCCAGGCATCATCCACTCCGGGTCGACGAACCCGGGCAGCGTGGCCAGCAGCGCCTCCGGCCCCGTCACGCGCCCGACGGCGCCCGCGGGGTCGATCTGACGTTCCGCCTCGACGAGGGTGCGCTCGGCGTCGGTGAGCCACTGCTCCGCCTCCGTGTCCAGGTACGTCTCCAGGTGCGTCCGGACCCGGCGCGCGCGGACGAACATCGACGGGTGCCGCAGGATCGGTGTGCGCGCGTAGAAGACGGCGAGCACCTGCTCGGCCGAGACCGGCACAGCCTGGTTGTCCATGGGCGAAGACTCCCACCGGCCACCGACATCAGCGCGCGCCGCGCAGCGGCACCGGCTCGATCCGCTCCTCCACGGCGGTGCCGTCCGCGCCGCGCGTGACCACGTAGGCGGCCTGCCCGCGCCGCTCGGTCACCGCCCCGGCGAGCTCGGTGCCGCGGTAGACCAGACCCACGCCGTCGTCCGTGCAGTACGTCGTGCCCAGCTCGCCGGCCGCGACGAGCTCGTGCACCAGCGGCCGGCGGCGCTCCTCGGAGTCGTAGTGCACCCCGTTGGCGTAGGGCACGAGCCCCAGGCCGTCGTGGACCGCCCGGAGCTCGGGGCCGAAGGAGTCGGTGGTGCCCGAGGTGTGCCAGCAGATCGAGCCCGCGCTGACGCCCGCCAGCACGACGCCCGCCTCCCAGACCCGGCGGAAGACCTGGTCGAGACCGTGGGCCCGCCACACCGCGAGCAGGTTCACCACCGACCCGCCGTCCACCCAGACCACGTCCTGGCCGAGCAGGAAGCCCTCGACGTCGTCGACGTTCGGCATCGTGAACAGCAGCAGCGGGTTGAGCTCGTAGCCCGCCACGCGGGCGGCCTCGTACCGCTCGGCGATCGCCCAGCGCTGGTCGCCGGCCGCGGTGCCGAGGTAGCCGAGGCGTGGCGCCCGCCCGCTGACGCCGGCGAGCTCGACGGCGTGGTGGACGATCGGCCCGAACTCCAGCTCCGTGCGGCGGCCCGGCACGTATCCGCCAGAGCTGGCGACGATGGTGGGGGCGTCGGCGGGCACGGGTATCCTCCTGGGTGGAGCGGGACGGCTCGGGGTGAGACGGACTTCGGCGAGGCTACTGTGCCGGATGTCTCACGGCGCAGGCGGTCCTGACGGGCCCAAGGCGTTTGCCCCGGACGGCCGCTCCGCGTAACCTAGAGCGTCGGTGCGTCCCGTGACGCACCTGTTCCGTGGGTCCAGTGAGTCCGGCGGGGATCGATCGGTTCCCCGGGCACCTCGGACCACCCGCAACGACAGAATCGAGCAGCAACGTGGTGTACGCGATCGTCAAGGCCGGCGGCCGTCAGGAGAAGGTGTCCGTCGGCGACGTCGTCGTCGTCGACCAGCTGACCGGGCAGGTCGGCGATTCCGTCGAGCTCGAGCCCGTCATGCTCGTCGACGGTGACAAGGTCACCACTGGCAGCGAGGACCTGGGCAAGGTCACGGTGACTGCCGAGATCGTGCGGGCCGAGAAGGGCCCGAAGATCTCCATCATCAAGTCGAAGAACAAGACCGGTTACCGCAAGCGCATGGGTCACCGCAGCAAGCTGACCCGCCTCAAGGTCACCGGCATCAAGTAAGTCCGCGGCCCCTCCCGGGCCCGTTCCCACTTCAAGAACGAACACGAAAGCAGGTTCGAGATGGCACACAAGAAGGGCGCCAGCTCCTCCCGGAACGGCCGCGACTCCAACGCCCAGCGTCTGGGCGTGAAGCGCTTCGGCGGCCAGGTCGTCAAGGCCGGCGAGATCATCGTCCGCCAGCGCGGCACCCACTTCCACCCCGGCCTCAACGTCGGCCGCGGCAAGGACGACACCCTGTTCGCCCTCGAGGCCGGCGCGGTCGCCTTCGGCAACCGCCGTGGCCGCAAGGTCGTCGACATCGTCCTGGCCGACGCCTGAGACGACACTGAACGCCTGGCAGGGGCGGACGGCGCGAGCCGTCCGCCCCTGCTGCATGCTTGAACCAGAGAACTGCTGAGAGGACGACGGCGATGGCCACCTTCGTTGACCGTGTGGTGATCCACGTCGCGGCGGGCGACGGCGGGAACGGCTGCGCCTCCATCCGGCGCGAGAAGTTCAAGCCGCTGGCCGGCCCGGACGGGGCCAACGGCGGCCGGGGCGGTGACGTCGTCCTCGTGGTCGACCCCCAGACGACGACGCTGCTGGGCTACCACCACCAGCCGCACCGGCGGGCGACGTCGGGCACCCAGGGCGCGGGTGACATGCGCGCCGGGAAGACCGGCGAGGACCTCATCCTCCCCGTGCCCGACGGCACGGTCGTCAAGACGCTCGACGGCGAGGTCCTCGCCGACCTCGTCGGCGAGGGCACCCGCTTCGTCGCGGCCACCGGCGGGCACGGTGGGCTCGGCAACGCCGCCCTGGCGTCCCCGCGGCGCAAGGCCCCAGGTTTCGCCCTGCTCGGCGAGGAGGGGGAGCAGGTCGACCTCGTCCTGGAGCTGAAGTCGGTCGCCGACGTCGCCCTCGTCGGCTTCCCCAGCGCCGGGAAGTCCTCCCTCATCGCCGCCATGTCGGCGGCGCGGCCCAAGATCGCCGACTACCCGTTCACCACGCTGGTGCCCAACCTCGGCGTGGTCCAGGCCGGCGAGGAGCGCTACACCGTCGCCGACGTGCCGGGGCTGATCCCCGGCGCGTCCGAGGGGCGGGGCCTGGGCCTGGAGTTCCTCCGCCACATCGAGCGCTGCGCGGTGATCGTGCACGTGCTCGACTGCGCCACGCTCGAGCCCGGCCGCGACCCGGTCAGCGACCTCGACACGATCGAGTCCGAGCTCGCCGCCTACGCCGGCGACCTCGACATCGCAGGCGGACGTGTGCCCCTGATGGAGCGGCCCCGCGTCGTCGTCCTCAACAAGATCGACGTCCCGGAGGCCCGGGAGCTGGCCGAGATGGTCCGCCCGGACCTGGAGGCCCGCGGTCTGCGCGTCTTCGAGATCTCGACGGCGTCCCACGAGGGTCTCCGGCCGCTCTCCTTCGCCCTCGCGGAGATCGTGGCCCGCGCCCGCGCCGAGGCGCCCACGCTGGAGAAGACCCGCATCATCCTGCGGCCCCGGGCAGTCGACGACGCCGGGTTCACCGTCACGGCGCGCAAGGGTGCCGACGGGCCGTACTTCCAGGTCCGTGGCTCCAAGCCCGAGCGCTGGGTCCGCCAGACCGACTTCAACAACGACGAGGCCGTCGGCTACCTCGCCGACCGGCTGGCCCGGCTCGGCGTCGAGGACCAGCTGTACAAGGCCGGTGCGGTCGCCGGCGACACGGTCGTCATCGGCCCCGCCGAGGGCGGCGTGGTCTTCGACTGGGAGCCCACGCTGCAGACCGGTGCCGAGCTGCTCGGCCCCCGCGGCACGGACCTGCGGCTCGAGGAGACGGCACGTCCCACGCGCGCGGAGAAGCGGCGCGGGTTCCACGAGATGATGGACGCCCGTGCCGCCGCCCGCGACGAGCTGTGGACCGAGCGGCAGGCCGGCGTCTGGGTCGACCCGGAGGACGAGAAATCCTCGTCCACCGAGTCCGACCCGCGCTGACGGATCGGTCGCAGCGGGGCGCTGTCAATCACCCGGCCCTGCCGGTCCTGAGGCGGGCCCGGCCTGACGGTCGGGCCCGCTCAGAGGTCGCGCTGAGAGGTGGGCCCGCTGACACGTGGGTTCGCTGACACGTGGGCTCGCGCCGACCGAGTCTCAGTGCGGTCGGCGCGAGCCCTCCGGCCGTTCAGGGCAGGTCCGCCTCGCTGGGTCGGCCGGTCACGTGGGGCGCACGTCCGTGTGGTCGACGGCGACGCCGGCCCTCCCCGTGACAGACGCCTCGCGCACCTCGGCGGCCATCTCGAGCATCTCCTCGTCGCTCAGCGCGCGCTGCTCCGGCTGCTTCCCGGCCTCCAGGGCGGTCTCGGCAGGAGAGCCCGGGGCGACGGCGGAGCCGACGGACGCCGGGACCTCACTGCCCCGCAGGGAGGCGCCCGCGGTCTCCGGCATGAACCAGACGCAGACCAGGCCGAGCACGCACGCGGCCATCATGTAGTAGGCGGGGAACAGCAGGTTCCCCGTCTGCCCGATCGCCCACTCGTTGACCAGGGCGGCGGTGCCACCGAACAGGGACGTGGCGATGTTGTACGTGATGGCGAAGCCGGCGAACCGGGCCTGGGTCGGGAACATCGCCGGGAAGGTGGCGGTGATGGTGGACAGCTGCGGCACGTACAGCAGGCCCAGCACCGCGAAGCCGACCATGGCCAGCGGGAAGCTCACGCCCATCAACAGGAACATCGGGACGGCCAGCACGATGATCCCGCCGAGCGAGACGTACCAGCTGGGCTTGCGGCCCAGACGGTCGGAGAGGCCACCGGTCAGCGGCATCACCGCCATCATGGCCAGCTCGCCGACGAGGATGACGATGAGCCCCGCCGTCGCCGGCAGCCCGATCTGCTGCTCGAGATAGGTGGGCATGTACGAGAGCAGCGTGTAGTTCACGACGTTCAGCGCGACGACCAGCCCGGCCATCACCAGCATCGGCCGCCAGTGCCGACGCACGAGCTCGGCCACGCCCGGGGGAGTCTGGGCGGCGGCGTCCGAGTCGGGCCCGGCCGGGTCGGGATCGTCGTTGCCGGCGTCAGACTCCTGCGCCTCCTGGAACACGGGGCTCTCGTCGAGCCGCGAGCGCAGGTAGAAGCCGATCATCCCCATGGGCAGCGCCAGCAGGAAGGGCAGTCGCCAGCCCCAGGACGACATCTGGTCGGGGGAGAGCAGCGCCTCGAGCAGCAGCATGACGGCGGTGCCGAGGGCGAAGCCGCCGAGCGTGCCGAACTCCAGGAACGAACCGAAGAAGCCGCGCCGGCGGTCGGGCGCGTACTCGGACATGAAGGTGGCAGCGCCGCCGTACTCACCACCTGTGGAGAAACCCTGCACCATGCGCAGGACGATCAGCAGCACCGGGGCGAGGAGGCCGACCTGCTCGTACGTCGGCAGGACACCGATGAGGAAGGTGGCACCGGACATCAGCAGGATGGTGAGCGCGAGCACGCCCTTGCGCCCCAGCCTGTCGCCGATCGGGCCCCAGACCAGTCCGCCCAGCGGCCGCACGAGGAAGGAGATCGCGAACGTGGCGAGCGTCAGCAGCATGCCCTCCTCGAACGGGAAGAAGTGCATGGAGATGTACGCGGTGGCCACCGCGTAGACGCCGTAGTCGAACCACTCGGTGGCGTTGCCGAGGGCCGAGGCGGCCGTGGCGCGGCGGACGGCGGCGTCGTCGGTGGCCGGGGGCCTGCTGTGGCGGGAGAACCTGTTGCGGCCGGGCGTGGGTCGCTGGGGATGGGCGGGATCGCTGGTCGGGGACACGGATGTCCTTCCTGGCGTAAGCACTCGCGGACGGTGGACTCATCGAACCCCTCCGGGCAGTCTCACGGGCGCCGGCGGCCGGCCGTGCGGCGATCGTGCGCGGCGCTGCGGCCCACAGGCGGACGGCTGGATCCGACGGGACGGCGCGTGCCGGTGCCCGGGATTCCGACCTGGAGGTGAGCCGACGACGTTAGCGAAGTGCGCGAATGTAGCCAAATGGGACGCCCGGCGGCGTTGACGCCGGACCGTGCCCGCCGCACTGCTGGACGTGCGGCGTTCGCTCAACCCGGCGCGATGTTGTGGTTGAGGCGGAAGACGTTGTCCGGGTCGTACCGGCGCTTCAGCGACACGAGGCGGGTGAGCTTCTCGGTCCCGTAGATCCGCCGCGCCTCGGCCGGGTCCGCGGTCGTCTCCCGGCCCATGAAGTTCACGTACAGCCCGCCGGTGGAGAACCGCTGCATGTCTCCTGCGAAGGCGCGTACCCACGCCGTGAGGCGGTCGTCGTCCTCGGCTCCGGCCCACACGCCGTAGAGGTTGAGCCAGAAGCGCGCGCTACGCGTCGGGAACGGGGTCGCGTCCTCGGGGACCCGGGCGAACGCGCCGCCCATGTGGTGGATGTCGACGCCGGTGCCGGGCCACCGCTGCTCGGCAGCCCGGCGCAGGAGCAGGTCCGTCACCTCGTCGTCGAGGCGGTCGAAGGACGTGTTCTTCCAGTATCCGCGCCTGCCCCTGGCCCCGAGCAGGTCGAACGCCGACTGCCATGCGACCCAGTCGGTCTCCTCCTCCACCAGGTCCGGCGGTGCCGCGCGGCGGAGCGTTCCGAGCAGGCGCTCGCCGGTGTCACGATCCGCGGGGTCGGCCCAGGCGCACGCGATGATCAGCAGCGGGTCGTCGCCGGCCTCGAGCTCGGGCGGCGGCACGATGAAGGTCAGGATCGACTGCATGGCGTCGGGCAGGTCCCGCGTCCACCGCTCCCACGCATCGAGCGCCGGGCGCCAGCCCGGCTCCGCGTAGATGAGGTTCACCGCGCACAGCTCCTGTGTCGGCAGCGGGTGGGCGCGGAAGGTGAACGAGGTGACCACCCCGAAGTTGCCGCCGCCTCCGCGCAGCCCCCACAGCAGCTCGGGGTTCTCCGTCTCGCTCGCCCGCAGTCGTTCGCCGGCCGCGGTGACGACCTCGGCCGCGAGCATGTTGTCTGCGGTCAGCCCGTGGGAGCGGGTGAGCCAGCCGACGCCGCCGCCGAGCGTGAGGCCGCCGACGCCGGTCTTCGACACGACGCCGAGCGGCACCGCGAGGTCGTACGGCGCCGTGGCTCGGTCGACGTCGCCGAGGTTGGCGCCCCCGCCCACCCGGACCACGCGCTCCTGGGCGTTCACCTGGACCGCGTGCAACGCCCCGAGATCGATCACGACGCCGTCGTCGACGGTGCCGTACCCCGCCACCCCGTGACCCCCGCCCCGCACCGCGAGCGGAAGACCGTGCTCGCGCGCGTGCCCGACGACGGTGACGACGTCGTCCTCGTCAGCCACCCGCACGACGGCGACCGGGAACTTGTCGATCATCCCGTTCCAGACGCGGCGCGCGTCCTCGTAGCCGTCGTCGTCAGCGGTGACCACGGTGCCCCTGAGCCGGCGACGCAGATCGCCGACGGCGGTCCCGGCCGCGCTGCTTCGGTCGTCCATCGGTCTCACCTCACCAGCCGTCCGCCGCTCGGGGTCACGGAGGAGGACGAGGTGCGTCGCCCGGACGGCGAGGGGTTCGCCGAGGTCCGGCGGCGGGCGGCCTCCCCAGCATGCGCCGGAGGTGGGGGCCGCTCAAGGATGAGACCGGCCCGAAAGCGCGGGCGCTTCGGGCGGCACGCAGGCCGTCGGAGAACCGCCACCCGGGATGCCGTCGCGGGGCGGAGGTGCCACCGTAGGCGCATGAGCCAGAGCGAGAACGACCAGCAGCCAGGACAGTCGGACTGGCTTCGTGAGGGCGGCTCCCATCCGCGAGGAGAGCGGCCGGACGAGGCCGCGGGCGATGCAGCGCGGAACGCGCTCAGCCCCTCGCCCGAGGTGCACGGGGACGAGGGCGGCGGCGACCTCAACGCCGGCGCCGAGGAGGACTCGGTCGAGCGGGGGCCCGACGGCGGGCACCGCAGCCCCCGGCAGGTGTAGCCCGCACCGGGGTCGGCCTCACCCGTGTCGCGGCATGGACGGCGCGGCCGGCAGCATGCGGGATGCGGGAAGATGTCCGCGTGAATCTGCCGCTGGCCAACCGGGCCCAGGTCGCGGGCGCGCACCGGATCGTCGTCAAGGTCGGGTCGTCCTCGCTGACGGCGCCCGACGGCAGCCTCGACCTGACCTCGCTCCGCCACCTCGTCGCGGTGATCGCCGCACGCCGGGCCGCCGGCCAGCAGGTGGTGCTGGTCTCCTCCGGTGCCATCGCTGCGGGCATCACCCCGCTCGGCCTGCCCGGCAAGCCGAAGGACCTCGCCACCGCGCAGGCGACGGCCTCCGTGGGGCAGGGCCTCCTCGTCGCCCGGTACACCGAGGCGTTCGCCTCGCACGGCCAGCGAGTCGGGCAGGTGCTCCTGACCGCCGAGGACCTCATCCGCCGGCAGAACTACGCCAACGCCCAGCGTGCGCTCGAGCGGCTGCTCGCGCTCGGCGTCGTCCCGGTGGTCAACGAGAACGACACCGTGGCGACCGACGAGATCCGCTTCGGTGACAACGACCTGCTGGCGGCGCTCGTCTCCCACCTCGTGCGGGCCGACGCCCTGGTGCTGCTCACCGACGTCGACGGCCTGTACGACGGACCGCCGTCACGCCCCGGCACCCGGCTCATCAGCACGGTCACGGCCGGCTCGGACCTCGCGGGTGTCGAGGTGACCGGCCGGGGGAGCGACATCGGCACGGGCGGGATGGTCACCAAGCTCGACGCCGCCTCCATCGCCACCGGCTCCGGCATCCCGGTGGTGCTGACCTCCGCCGCCAACGTCGAGCCGGCGCTCGCCGGCGAGGAGGTCGGCACCTGGTTCGCGGCGACGGGGCGACGCAAGTCCGCGCGGCGCCTCTGGCTCGCGCACGCCGCACAGGTTCGCGGCCGCCTGCACCTCGACGACGGCGCAGCCCGCGCCGTGACCGACGGCAAGCGTTCGCTCCTCGCCGCCGGCATCACCGGTCTCGACGGCGACTTCGAGCCCGGCGACGCCGTCGAGCTGGTCGGTCCGGACGGCGTCGTCGCCCGTGGGCTCGTCGCGTACGGGTCGAGCGAGCTGCCGGCCATGCTCGGGAAGTCGTCCGACCAGCTCCGCGAGAACGGGGACGCGCTGCCCCGCGCCGTCGTCCACCGGGACGACCTCGCCCAGGTGCGTCCGCGCCGTCGGCACTGACGCTCGGTCGCTCCGGAACCTGCGCAGCCCGGGTGACGTGCCCGGGCCCGGGTCGCGGTCCGGGTAACGTGCCGGGCCCGGGTCGCGGTCCGGGTAACGTGCCGGGCCCGGGTCGCGGTCCGGGGAAGTCCTGTGACGGGCCAGTCTTGCTGCCAGGCAGACCGTGGACGGCGCGGCAGCGGCGCCGGAGCCTAGGGCACAGCCCGCGCTGCGTCCACCACCTCCGCCGCTGTCTCGCGAAGTGGGACGGAGGTCGGGCCGGGGGACCAACGGCCCGGATCCCGGGACGTGCCCGGACGATTCGGACGCCTTCGCCCCGCGGGTGCGACTGTATGAGCACCAGGCGCGGCGTCCGCCGCTGCCACCGGACGACGGAGGAACGATGAGGGGATCGACGGTCACCGCCGAGCTCGCCCTTCACGCCGGGGCCACGACGGCCCTCCGATCCTGCCGCACCGGAGCCTGTTGCTGTCGTCCCTGTATGCGCGGGTCCTGGGCCTTCTGACCTCGTCCCGGTCCAGGACCATCCGGACACAGCCAGCCTGACCCCGTCCAGCGGGGGAGAGTGCCCGGCCCGCGGACCTCATTCGGTCGCGGGGGCGAGGGGGCCAGGATCGACGACGGCGTAGCGTCGGCGGTCTCGGTCGCCGCCTCGTCGCCGCGCGCCTTGCAGGCCCGCGCGCTTCCCAGCTCCGAGACCGCGTTCACGTGGTCCGCGGGCGTCGGCGCCGCCGTCTGCCGGGCGTCGCGCCCGCACACAGCGGTGGCGACCCGAGCGCGACGCGTCACGGCAGTCGCCGGTCGACGCCTCGATACCCGCGAGGCGCTGGCCCGGCACGTCCACACCCGTGAGGCGCTGGCTCGCCACGTCCACACCCGTGAGGCGCTGGCGGCACGTCGGTCACACACGCCGGGTCGCACACCTGCACGCCCTCTGCGGGGGCCGTCTCGGTCCTGCGTGCCTCCCAGCCCACCCGTCCGGTCAGCTGCCGCCCCCGACGCGCCGCCCCCGACGCACACGCACCGTCACACCTCTGTACCTCGAGCAGTCCCACACCCCTGTAGGAGAACCCATGTCACCGGCGTCCCGCCGCGTCCCGAGCCGCCGCCAGGCGCTCACCGTCGTCGCACTCATCTCGTCCGCCGGCATGCTCGCTGCGTGCGGCGGCGCTCAGCAGGGCGCGGCAGCTGCCGACGCCCCCGCCGGCGAGCCGGTCACCGGCGGCGAGCTCGTCTACCTCGAGTACCAGCCGCACACGAACCTCTACCCGCCGCAGGCCGGCTTCTACCCCAACGGCGGGCTGGTCAACAACATCACCGACCGCCTGACCTACCAGAACCCCGAGACCCTCGAGATCGAGCCGTGGGTCGCCACGGACTGGGAGGTCAACGACGACGCGACCGAGTACACGTTCAACCTCCGGGACGGCGTCACCTTCTCCGACGGCACGCCGCTCGACGCCGAGGCGGTCGCCAAGAACTTCGACACCTACGGCCTCGGCGACGCCGAGCTCGGGCTGACGGTGTCCGAGGCGATCAACAACTACGCCGGCAGCGAGGTCGTCGACGAGGACACGGTGACCTTCCGGTTCGACGCCCCGGCGCCCGGGTTCCTCCAGGCGACCTCGACCATCAACTCCGGTCTCGTCTCCCCGGACACGCTCGACCGCAGCCTCGAGGAGTTCGGGGCCGGCAGCTCCACGGAGATCGTCGGCTCGGGCCCGTTCGTCGTCGCCGACGAGGAGATCGGCACCCGCATCCGCCTCGAGGCCCGCGAGGACTACGACTGGGCGCCGCCGTCGCTCGAGCACCAGGGCCGTGCCTACCTCGACGCGATCGAGATCGTGGTGACCCCCGAGGACAGCGTGCGCATCGGCTCGCTCACCTCGGGTCAGGCGGACTACGTCCGCTACGTCCAGGCCTACGACGAGGAGCAGGTCACCGCCGCCGGCATCGACCTCTACGCCCCGCAGACCCGCGGCGTGAACAACGGGCTCGCGCTCCGTCCCACCAACCCGCTGCTCAGCGACGTCCGGGTCCGCCAGGCGCTGCTGCACGGCGTGGACGCGCAGGAGGTCGTCGACACCGTCTACACGGAGAACTACCCGGTGGCGACCTCGCAGCTGAGCAGCAGCGCGCTGGGCTACAAGGACGAGTCCGAGGGCATCGCCCACGACCCCGAGCTCTCCGAGCAGCTCCTCGACGAGGCCGGCTGGGTGCCGGGCGCCGACGGCATCCGCGAGAAGGACGGCGAGCGACTCTCCCTCGACGTCTACGCCTCGAACGCCCAGCCGCTGTCGAAGCCGAACCTCGAGCTCGTCTCGCAGCAGCTGGCGCGTATCGGGTTCGAGCTGAACGTGAAGACCGCGGACACCGCCACCATCACCGAGGCCTCCCGCGACCCGCTCGGCTCGCCGCTGTACCACTCGATGGTCGGACGCGCGGACCACGACGTCATCAAGAGCCAGTTCCACTCGGAGAACCGCGACGTCCTCGTCTCCGAGGACAAGGAGCTCGACGCACTCCTGGAGGCCGTCGCCTCCGAGCCCGACCCGGAGAAGCGGGACGCCGCCTCGGGCGCGGTGCAGGACTACCTGACCGAGCAGGCCCTGTACATCCCCCTCTTCGAGGAGCCCCAGGTCTACGGGGCAGCCCCGCACGTGCAGGGTGTCGGCTTCGAGTCCGTCGGGCGTCCGGCCTTCTACGACACCTGGCTGAACCGCTGATGCGTTACGTCGTCGGCCGCGTGGGCCAGGCCGCCCTGGTCCTGCTCGCGGCGTTCACCCTGAGCTTCGTGCTGCTGCAGGCGCTGCCCGGCGACGCGCTGCTCATCAAGTTCGAGAACCCGGAGCTCGGGCTCTCGGCCGCGCAGATCGCCGAGATCCGACAGGCCTACGGCGCCGACGTGCCGCTGGTGCAGCAGTACCTCGACTCACTCGGCGGCTTCCTGCGCGGCGACCTCGGGTACTCGGTGCAGTACGGCACCCCGGTCGCCACCCTCCTCGCCGACGCGCTGCCGTCGACGGCGACCCTCGCCGTGGCGTCGTTCGCGCTCGCGGTGGTGCTCGCCGTGGGGATCGCCGCCCTGTCCTACCTCGCCCCGTTCGCGTGGCTCCGGGGCCTGCTGCGGTCCGTGCCGTCGCTCTTCGCCGCGGTGCCGGTGTTCTGGCTCGCGATCGTGCTGGTCCAGGTCTTCTCGTTCCGGCTCGGTCTCGTCCCCGTGATCGCGCCGAGCCCCGTGCAGGCCCTGATCCTGCCCGTGCTGGCCCTCGCGGTGCCCATCGCGGCCCCGCTGGCGCAGGTCATCGTCCGCAGCATCGACGACGTCAGCCTGCAGCCGTTCGTCGTCGTCGCCACCGCCAAGGGCGCCGGGCCCAGGTGGCTCCTCGTGCGGACGATCGCCCGCAACGCAGTCCTGCCGTCGCTGACCATCGCCGGCGTGCTGCTCGGTGAGCTCATCGGCGGTGCGGTGGTGACGGAGACGGTGTTCGGCCGCGCCGGCATCGGCCGCATCACCGAGCAGGCCGTCTCGCAGCAGGACATCCCGGTGCTCCAGGGAGTCGTCCTGCTGGCGGCGACCACGTTCGTCGTCGTGAACCTCGTCGTGGACCTGCTCTACCCGGTCCTCGACCCGCGCACCAAGCAGAAGGTGGGGCTGGCCGCATGACCACCACGAATGTCACCGGGGGCGCCGCGACGGCGGACGCCCTGACCTCGGACACGTCGGGCCCCCTGGCCTCGGACACGGCGAACGCCGACGCCGGGCGCGTCACGGCGCCGGTGCGTGGGACCGGCGGCCGCCGACCGGCCGACGGTGCCCCGCGCGCCCTCCGTGGCGCCTGGGCCCGCCTGCGCCGCACGGAGCCCACGCTCGTGCTCGCGGTGGGCGTCGTCGCTGTCGTGCTCGCCTGGGCTCTGCTCCCGGGGCTCTTCACCAGCCACGACCCGGTCGTCGGCGTGCCGGCCGACAAGCTGCAGGCGCCGAGCGCGGCTCACCCGTTCGGGACCGACGCCCTCGGGCGCGACCTGCTGGCCCGCGTCATCCACGGGGCGGGGGAGTCGCTGACCGGCGCCCTCGTCGCCGTCGGCGTGGGACTCGTGGTCGGCACCGCCCTAGGCGTCCTGGCCGGCTCGGCCGGCCGGATCGTGGACGACGTCATCATGCGCGTCGTCGACGTCCTGCTCTCCATCCCTTCCCTGCTGCTCATGCTCAGCGTCCTCATCCTGCTCGGGTTCGGCACCACGAACGCGGCGATCGCCGTCGGTGTCAGCTCGGTCGCCTCCTTCGCGCGGCTGTCCCGCTCGGAGGTGGTGCGCGTGCGTCGCAGCGACTACGTCGAGGCCGCGTTCGCGGGCGGCGCGCGCTTCCTGCCCGTCCTGTGGCGCCACGTGCTGCCGAACTCGGCAGGCGCCGTCGTCTCCCTCGCGGCGCTGCAGTTCGGCACGGCCGTCATCGCGATCTCCACGCTCGGCTTCCTCGGGTACGGCGCCCCGCCGCCGACGCCGGAGTGGGGCCTGCTCATCGCCGAGGGCCGCAACTACATCGCCACGTCCTGGTGGCTCACCACCCTGCCCGGTCTCGTCCTCGTGGCCGTGGTCCTCTCCGCCAACCGCATCAGCGTCGCCCTCAGGAGGAGCTGACCCATGACCAGCATCGCCACCACCCTCGCCTCCGCCGCGACCAGGTCCGAGGCGCGCCCGGCGCCCCCGGCGACAGAACCGTCGACGGACCAGGGCACGACGGAGCAGGGCACGACGGACCACCGCACGACGGCGGAGCCCGCTGGGGCGGCACCCGCGCGCGGGCGTCCGGCGGTCCTGTCGGTCCGTGACCTCGTCGTCTCCTACCGCACGCGGTCCGCCGCGCGGACCGTCGTCCACGGCGTCTCGCTCGACGTCGGTCCCGGCGAGGTGGTGGCCGTCGTCGGCGAGTCCGGTTCCGGGAAGACGACGACGGCGCAGGCCGTGATCGGTCTCCTCGCCGAGAACGGGCGGGTCGAGTCGGGCACCGTGGCGATCAACGGGACGGACGTCAGCGGCTGGAGCTCCCGCCGCCTCGAGTCGGTGCGCGGCAGGCGCGTCGGACTCGTGCCGCAGGACCCGAACAACTCGCTCAACCCCGTCAAGACCGTCGGCGACAACCTTGCCGAGGTGCTGCGCATCCACCGCTACGGCTCTGCCGCGGCGATCCGGGCCCGTGTGCTCGAGCTGCTCGAGCGGGTGGGCATCCCCGAGCCGGAGGTCCGGGCGCGCCAGTACCCCCACGAGCTCTCCGGCGGCATGAAGCAGCGGGTCCTCATCGCCGGCGCCATCGCGCTCGAGCCGGACCTCGTCATCGCCGACGAGCCCACCTCCGCCCTCGACGTCACCGTCCAGCAGACGGTTCTCGACCTGCTCGGTGACCTCCAGCGTGAGCTCGGCACCGCCGTCCTGCTCATCACGCACGACCTCGCCGTCGCCGCCGACCGCGCCGACCGCGTCGTCGTGCTCAAGGACGGCCGGGTGGTGGAGGAGGGACCGACGGCGCAGCTCGTCTCCCACCCGCAGGCGACGTACACCCGCTCCCTGCTGGCGGACGCCCCGGCGTTCCGTTCCCCGGCTGACGGCGCGCGGGCGCGCACCGCGGCCCTCGTCGAGCGGGCCGACGAGCACGACCACGCCGTCGTCGTCACCGGCCTGGTCCAGGAGTTCGCACGCGACCGCGCGGCGGGCGCGTTCCGCGCCGTCGACGACGTCAGCTTCGCCGTCGTCCGGGGCACCACGCACGCCCTGGTGGGGGAGTCGGGATCGGGCAAGACGACGACGGCGCGCGCGGTCGTCGGGCTCGGCCGGCCCACGGCGGGCTCCGTCGTCGTCGAGGGGGAGCAGGTCACCGGTCTGCGGGGGGAGGCGCTGCGGCGGTTCCGCCGGGGGACGCAGCTCGTGTACCAGAACCCGTTCTCCTCGCTCGACCCGCGCCAGAGCATCGCGGAGATCGTCGCCGAGCCGCTGCGCAACCTCCCGCGCGGCGAGCGACCCGGCCGGTCGGCGCGCGCGGCCCGCGCGGCGGAGACGGTCGAGCGGGTGGCGCTGCCGGCCGATGTCCTCCGGCGCCGGCCGGCGGAACTGTCCGGCGGGCAGCGACAGCGGGTCGCCATCGCCCGGGCCCTCGTACTCCAGCCGCGGCTGCTGGTGCTGGACGAGGCCGTCTCCGCGCTGGACGTCAGCGTCCAGGCGCAGATCCTCGACCTTCTCGGCGAGCTGCAGACGGACCTCGGCCTGACCTACCTGTTCATCTCGCACGACCTGGCGGTGGTGCGGCAGATCTCCGACACCGTGTCGGTCATGCGGGCCGGGAAGGTCGTCGAGCAGGGGCGGACGGAGCAGGTCTTCGCCCGGCCGGAGCACGAGTACACGGCCGCACTGCTGGCGGCCATCCCCGGGCGCGGCGTCCGCACCGGGTCCACCGCGCGGCGCACCGACCCGGCCGGCGAGCACCACGCCGCCCCGATCACGCGGGGCGCCGACCCGGCCAGCGAGCACCACGCCGCCCCGATCACGCGGCACGCCGCACCGACCACCGAGCAGGAGCAGTCACGATGACCACACGACTGGGGATCTTCACGCGCGTCCTCGACTACGCTCCCCCGGCGGAGCGCTACCGCAACGCCGTCGAGCAGGTGCAGCTGGCAGAACGGCTGGGGTTCGACGCCGCGTGGGTGGCGCAGCACCACTTCGACGGCGACGAGGGCGGGCTGCCCTCGCCGCTCGTGCTGCTGAGCCATCTCGCCGCCGTGACGGAGCGCATCCGCCTGGGCACGGCGATCATCACCCTGCCGCTGGAGAACCCGGTGCGGGTGGCCGAGGATGCCTCGGTGCTGGACGTGCTCTCCGGCGGGCGCCTCGAGCTGGGGCTCGGCTCCGGCGGGACGCCGAAGTCGTTCTCGGCGTTCGGCCTCGACGTGGCCGACAAGCACGCTGTGCACGCGGCGCACCTCGACGTCCTGCGCGGCGCGCTGGCCGGTGGGGACCTCGGCCACCCGCACAACCAGCTCTATCCGCCGGCGCCAGGGCTGGCGCAGCGGCTGTGGCAGGCCACGTTCTCCGCCGCCGGCGCCGAGCGGGCGGGCGCGGCCGGCGACGGGCTCATGCTCTCGCGCACGCAGCCCCGCCCGGCCGGCGCGCCGGACGCCTCGCTGAGCGAGATCCAGCACCCGGTGATCGACGCCTACCTCGCGGCGCTGCCCACGGGGGTCGAGCCGCGGATCCTCGCCTCGCGCACCCTGTTCGTCACGGAGGACCGGCAGCGGGCGCGGGTGCTCGCGGGCGCCGGTCTGTTCCGTGCGGTCGAGAAGCTGCGGGCGATCAGGCACGACCTGCCGATCGACGACCTCGACACCGTCATCCGGCGCACGGACAGCTACGTCGGGACGCCCGACGAGGTCGTGGAGCTGCTGCGGCAGGACACGGCGCTCGCCCGCGCCACGGACGTCAGCTTCCAGGTGCACTCGATCGACCCGCCCCACGAGGACGTCCTGCGCTCCGTCGAGCTGATCGCCACGGAGGTCGCCCCCGCCCTGGGCTGGGCCACCAGGGGCCCGTCCGCCGAGATTGACCCGTCCGCGGGTGCTGCTCCGCACGCCGCTGCCGCCCCGCTCGCCACCACTGCGTCGCACAGCGATGCCTCCCCGTTCCCCGGTTCGGCAGCACGCGCCGACGCCGCCCCGCTCGTCAGCACTGCTCTGTGAGGAGAGAGATGACCCCATTGACCACCCCGGCCGGCCCGGCCACCGACGTGAGAACCGATCCGGGCTCGCCGGGTTACGGCGGGATCGTAGAACCGGCCGACGTCGTCGACCACCTCCTCGGTGTCCGTCCCGGTGACCGGCTGGACCAGATCCGCGCGGCGCGGCCGGAGGCACGTGCGAACGCGCAGAAGGCCTACGAGGCGCTGTTCCACCCGGTCGACGACTCCCAGATCTCGGTCGCGGAACGGCTCGCCGTCGCCACGTTCGTCGTCGGGCTGCACGGTTCCGAGGACCTGCGGGACTACTACGCGACGCGGCTCGCCGCCGTCGGCGGGGGAAGCGGCTACGTCGTCGTCGGGGCGGTCGACGAGGAGGTCGCTCGTGCCCGGGGCAACGGGCCCTACGGGATCTACCGCGAGCCCGGGCTCGCGCCGGAGAGCCGGCCGGGGCCGTCGTTCGAGGCGGCCGCGGAGGCGGTGCTCGGCGGTCGCCTCTCGGCCGCGCTCGAGCACGCCCAGCTGCTGGTGCTCCGCCCGCGGGAGGCGACGCCCGAGGCCCTCGACCGCCTGCTGACGAAGGGCTGGTCCACCACGGGGATCGTCACGCTCTCCCAGCTCGTGGCGTTCCTCGCGTTCCAGGTACGGGTGGTGCACGGGCTGCGCCAGCTCGCCGCCGCCGGGTCGGAAGGAGCTCGCTGATGTCCACCGAGAAGACGATCGCCACCGAGACGGTCAGCGCCGCGGAGCAGGTCACCACCTACCCAGACCTGGAGCGGCCCGAGAAGTTCACGCAGGAGAACCTCGGCTGGGTTCCCTGGCTGGAGCCTCTGGCGGTGGAGAAGTTCACGGAGCGGCACTGGGACGGTGTGGTCGACCGTCGCCGCGCGGAAAGCCCCTACTTCGCGCTGCTGGCCCGCGACCCCGAGGTGCTGGGCGCGCGCACCCGCACGGACAACGACATCTTCTACAACACCAAGGGCGGCTTGCCCCGTGCGGAGCGCGAGCTGGCGGCCGCCGCTACGAGTCGGCTCAACGGCTGTGTCTTCTGCGCGTCGGTCCACGCGCGGTTCGCCAGCCACCACTCCCGCCGACCCGACGACGTCCAGCAGCTGCTCGACGAGGGCGTCGGGGCGGACCTCGGCCCACGTTGGAACGCCGTCGTCGCGGCCTCCGTGGCGCTGACCCGCACCCCGGTCGGCTTCGGTGAGCAGGAGGTCAGAGATCTTCGGGAGCAGGGGCTCGACGATCTCGAGATCGCCGACCTCGTTCACGGGGCGGCGTTCTTCAACTGGGCGAACCGACTGATGCTCTCGCTCGGAGAGCCGGAGAACCCGGCGAAGAGCTGAGCGCGGTCGCCGGGCCGGGCACCTTTCGGGTGCCCGGCCCTTCGGCGTGGTCCCCAGGAGCACGGCCCGAACGCGCGGTCCGAACGCGCGGTCCCAGGGGCAGCGGGCCGCCCGGGGTGCCCCTCACGGCGGCGTCATCGCATCCCGTGGCGACACGCCGTTCGTTGACACCTGAAGTATCGCTGGCCTAACGTCACCTCCAGGTCTCGAGCACCAGTGCGCACGTAAGTGCGCTAAGTCCCGGCTTGCTGGTCGGCAACCCCCCACGTGCGGGGGGTGCCCCGGGGTGACGACCTGGCCCGTGAGGGCAACGACACGCACCTCCAGGTGCATGAGCACGAAGGAACCGGAACGACATGAACGCGCACACGAGCCCTAGGCAGAACGTCTTCTCTGCTGGCCGCTCCATGTGCATGTGCATGTGCTGTCGTTCGCGAATGTCCGCCTGAACGACGTTCCTCCGCGATGCCCCGGCGCTGAACTGCGCGCCGACGCATCACCCCTGACCTGAGCCCACACCCGGGCGAGTGAGACGCCTGTGGCGTGGACCGGCTCGGTCAGCCTCCTTCCTGCCTGCGCGCGACCGCGCGACGACACCTTGGACGTGCACCATGACTGTCTCTCTGCTGCCCACCCGTACCTCCAACACTCCGCGCGCCACCATCGGCCTGGACCTCACCGGCCTTGGAGTCTCGACGTCCGCGACGGGACTCTCCGCCGACCTGCCGGTCGAGAAGTGCGACCTCGCCAAGCTGGCGTCCTACACCCGCGCCGCGCACCACAGCGGCGTCGATTTCGTCTCTCTCGGCGAGCAGTTCCGGCTGCGCTCCGACCGGGCGGTCCGCCGCGACGACTGGCTCGACCCCGTCGTCGCCGCGCGGCGCATCAGCCCGCACGCCGGGTCAGCCGGCCTGATTCCCAGCGTTCCCGCCGGGCGCGCCGACCTCGGCGTTGTGGCCGGTGAGCTGGCGCAGGTGTCCCGAGAGCACGGCACGTGGACAGGCCTCCAGCTCGCCGGCGGCGGTGAGAACCTCGCGCGGTCGCTGCCAGGGGTGTCCCGTTCGATCGCCGGGGCGCGTACGCGCTCGCCGCGCCCGAGCGTGGTGCTGCAGGTCTCGGGCGAGCAGGATGTCGCGCTGGCCGGCGCGCACGCGGACATCGTGCGCATCCGCGAGGAGGACCTCGGCTGGGCGCGCGAGCTGCGCTACGCGGTCCGTGCGGCGGCCCGCGCCGCCGGCCGGGAGGACGACGTGCGCGTCCTCGTCGACCTGCACGCCGTCGTCTCGCAGGACCGGGCCAGCGCCGAGGAGCGGGCCGGGCTGATCGCCGACATCGACGGGGACCAGGCGTCCTGGGCGGGAGCGCTCCGCGCCTACGGCACCGTCACCGACGTCGCAGACGTGGTCGAGACCTGGGTGAGTGCGGGCGCGGCAGACGGGTTCGTCGTGCTGCCGGGGTCGGTTCCCGCCGACGTGGCCGCGCTGCTGAAGGGTGTCGTGCCGGAGCTTCGCGCCCGTGGCCTCGTCGAGGAGCACACGGTCGCCTCCCGCCCGACCCCGCGTCGTCCCGACGACGTCAGGCGCGCCGCCGGTGGGCACGGCACGCGGAACGGTTCTGTCCGCACTACTGCCGCCTCTCGCGTTCACGGCCCGGCGAGTCGACTGGCCGCTGTGCCGGTGGCCTGAACCGGGCGCTCCGTCGGAGCCGGCGCTGCTGGCTGCCCTGCTTGCTTCGGTAGGCAGGGCTCGTGCTGCGGGGCCGGTGAGAAGGGCGAGGCGTCACCGGCGAGCGAGGGCCGCAGACCGTGGGTCTGCGGCCCTCGCTGGTGCGGCGATGCTCTTCCGGTGCGTGCGTGTCCGGCGCGTTGTCGTTGTGCCGGGTCAGGCGGCGCGGATGGTGGTGATGGTGGTGCCGTCGGGGCGGGTGAAGATCCACTGGTCGCCGACGCGTTGGATGGTGATGTTGCGTTGGTGGACGTAGTCGTGGTGGTGCCAGCACAGCAGGATGCCGAGGTGGGCGGCGGTGAAGCGTTCGGGTTTGTGTGCCGCATCGTTTCTTGCGAGGAAGGATGCAGGTATGCCGAAGCAGTACGACGCCGCGGCGAAGGAGCGCGCGGTGCGGATGGTCAGGGAGCAGGTCCCGGAGTACGGGTCGATCACCAAGGCGTGCGAGGCGGTCGCGGCGCGTCTGGGGATGTCCCGGGAGACGTTGCGGGGGTGGGTGCGTCAGGGCGATGTCGACGCCGGCGCCCGGGACGGGATGACGACCCAGGAACGCGAGGAGATCAAGGCGCTCAAGGCGCGGGTGCGGCGCCTGGAGGAGGACAACGCGATCCTGAGGTCCGCGGCGACTTTCTTCGCGGGGGAGCTCGACCCCCGAAACCGATGATCATGGAGTTCATCCGCTCCCAGCACGCCCAGGGCCGCTCGGTCGAGTCGGTCTGCCGGGTCCTGTCTGACCAGGGCCTGCAGGTCGCCGCGCGGACCTACCGGGCCTGGCGGGCCCGGACCTCCCTGGCGCCGCGGGAGCTGGCGATGGCGTACCTGGTCAACGCCATCCACTCCCTGGCGTTCGTCCTGGACCCCACCACGGGCCGGTACCGGCTGCTGCCCGAAGGCCTGTACGGGCGGCGGAAGATGACCGCCCTGCTCCGGCGGGGCGGCCTGGAGGTCTCCTACGGGCGCGTCGACGCCGCGATGCGGGCCCTGGGCCACCACGGGATCAGCCGGGCCCGGCGCCACCGCACCACCGTGCCGGGCAAGGACGGCAAACGGGCCGGGGACCTGCTCAACCGGGACTTCACCGCGCCGGCGCCGAACCTGGTGTGGGTCACCGACTTCACCTACGTGCGGACTTGGGAGGGGTTCGTCTACGTCGCCTTCATCGTCGACGTCTTCGCCCAGCGGATCCTGGCCTGGCACGCCCAGCGCACCAAGGTCACCGACCTGGTGATGGTCCCGCTGCGCATGGCGATCTGGCAGCGCGACCGCGAGGAGCGGCCCGTCTCGCGCGGGCAGCTGATCCACCACTCCGACGCGGGCAGCCAGTACACCTCGATCCGGCTGACCGAGCACCTGGCCGTGGAGGACATCGCGCCCTCGATCGGCACGGTCGGCGACGCCTACGACAACGCCCTGATGGAGTCGATCATCGGCCTGTACAAGACCGAGTGCATCGCCACCACGGTCTTCCACGACGGGGCGTACAAGACCCTCGGCGACGTCGAGTTCGCCACCGCCGGGTGGGTCGCCTGGTACAACAACACCCGGTTGCACTCCAGCATCGGGATGGTCCCGCCCGTCGAGCACGAGCAGGCCCACTACGCTGCCCTCGAGCCCGAGGCCCAGCCAGTATGAGAGCGGCACGAAAACCCGAACGCTTCACCCGGCGGCCAGGGCGTCGGCGGTGGCGGGGAGGTGGTCGCGCAGGCGGCGGGCCTCGCGGACGTTCTTGTGGGCGGTGGTGTGGTGGCGGCCGGTGCGGGCGCGGTACCAGGCGGGGAAGGACCGTGCGCCGGTGGTGGCCCACATGCCGTCGGTCTCGGTGGCGGTGAGGATGCGGGCGGTGACCGCCTGCAGGCGGCGGTGGAGGGCCTCGGCGGCGTCGACCGCGGCGAGCAGCTCGGCGGAGGGCAGGGCGGCGAGGTCGAGGCCGGTGAGGAGGTCGAGCTGGTCGGCCGCCGCGGTCAGGGCCGCGGAGACCGGCCCGGCCGGCACGGCGGGGCCGGCGGGCGCGCCGGGGGCGGGCGGTGTCGTGGTCATCTCGCCCTCCCTCTGCGTCGTGGGTGCGTGTCGGCCGCGGGGCCCGTACGTCCGTCCGTCAGAGCCGGTCTGCCTCGTCGGACCCGGTTTCGAACGTGCCCCTAGGTTATCGAACGGGCGTTCGAGAGGGCAAGGGAAGTGGCGTCATTCCGCCAAATCTGTGGACGGCGTGGCATCTCACGGCCCTGTGGAGAACGCCGGTCGAGCGGGCATCGCTGACGGGACCGGGCATCGCGTGACCGTGCCGATGTCGGTCGGACATCGTGTGACCGGGCCCGAAGACGAGCGGGCGTGCATGGCCGGACATCGAGGCGCGGCGCTACCTGCGCCGCGCGCCGCGACGACCAGACCGGGCTACGTGCGGCCGCGACGACGACGCCGGGAGGGCATGCTGCGCAAGCCCCGGACTACGGCTCTTCGCGCCGGAAGATGATGATCAGCACCCTCAGCCCGAGCACCACCGAGACGACGAACAGGCATGTCGCGAGCACGGTGTAGATGCTCGCCTCGTCCGTGACCATCGGACCGCCGTTGACGGTGTACAGGACCACGGACATGAGTCCCGTCGTCGCCGCCAGCACCGTCAGGAGAGTGCGGTGCACGAGATTGGTGACGATCCGCCGGTCCCGCTGATCCGCGAAGAGACGCACGTTCGCGGTGAGCCGGCCGTGCTCCGCGGCGTCGGCCAGACGATCGATGCGGTGGGGCAGCCGCCGCACGATCGGCAGCAGCGAGCTCAGCTCCTGCTCGACCGTCTCCTTGAGCCGGCCGGGGTCCGAGAGTCTGGCCATCCGGGACCGACTCATCTCCTTCGCCTCGCCGACGAGGTCGTACCCAGGGTCGAGGGCGCGCAGCGTCGAGTCGAGCGTCGCCATCGCCCGGAAGACGGCCGCCACCTCGGGCGGGACGCCGAGCCGGAAGGAGTTGATCAGCGTGAAGAGGGACCCGAACGCCACCGTGCCGTCGGTCGGGCCGCCGGCGGTGTACCGCAGGATGAGCACGCCGATCGCCTGCTCGAGGGCCCGCTCATCGATCTCCTCCGGCCGCTCGACCACCTCGAGCAGGGCCTCCGACGCGGCCATCGAGTCACCGGTGCCGATGCTCGCGAGGAACTGGCCCATCGACCGACGGGTCTTCGCACCCAGGCGGCCGACCGAGCCCAGGTCCAGCATGCCGAGCGTGCCGTCGTCGGCCACGAGCAGGTTCCCGGGGTGCAGGTCCACGTGGAAGATGCCGCTGTCGAGCAGCTGGTCCATCACCGTGCGCAGCAGCGTGCTGGCCAGCTCGGTGCGCGTCTCCGGTCCCAGGCGGACCAGGGTCTGCTCCGCCCCGGTGAGAGGGACACCCTCCAGCCGTTCCATCACCAGCACCCGCGAGGTGCTCAGCTCCTCCACCGGCTTGGGGACGTGGATGCCGTTGGTGCCGTTGCGGTCGAGCGCGGCGGCGACGCCGCGCATGTTGTCCCGTTCGACCGTGAAGTCGAGCTCCTCGGTCAGCGCCGCGGAGAACCCGTGGGCCAGGTCGAGCAGCCCGATGCTGCGCCCCCAGTCGGTGCGCGCGTCGAGCATCGAGGCGAGGCGCACCAGGATGTTGAGGTCGCGCTCGACGTCGTGCTCGATCCCCGGGCGCTGCACCTTGACCACCACCCGCTCGCCGGTGCGCAGCCGGGCCCCGTGCACCTGAGCCACCGAGGCTGCCGCCAGCGGCTGCTCCTCGATCTCGGCGAAGAGCTCGTCGAGGCTGCGGCCCGTCTCGGTGCGCACCAGGTCGGCCGCCTCCTCCCACGGGATCGGGGCCGCCTGGTCCTGCAGGTGCGAGAGCTCGGCGACGAACTCGGCGGGCAGCAGATCGTGCCGGGTCGACAGCTGCTGCCCGAGCTTGACGAACGTGACCCCGCCGTCCTCCAGGGCGCGGCGCAGCGACCGCGCCAGGTCGCGGCGCTCGGCCACCGTGCCCAGCGCGAGATGGCGCCGGCCGCGCAGGAACCGGCTCAGTCCGTGCCGCCACGCGATGCGCAGGATCTCGAGGTACCGCCCGGACCGGCTCAGACGCGAGCGCCAGCCGCGCCAGAGGTCGATCGGCCCAGGGACGGACCCGTCGGGCACAAGCACCTCGGCGACGACGATGATCACCATCGCGAGCACGAACGTGACCGCGCCGAGGAGCGCGACGTAGAGCAGCTGCTCGGTCGTCACGCTCGAGGTCGAGACGACCGGCTCCGTCACCAGCGCGTCGAGCACCGGGCGGGTGACCGTCAGGGCAACCAGCGTGGCGACGGCGGCCCGCACGATGGACACCTGGACGCCGAGCAGGCGCCTGACCGCCAGCGTGAACAGGGCGACCGTGGCCACGTAGAGGATCGCGGCCACCACGAAGAGGAGCGGACTCACGCGCCGAAGTCTGGCAGTGGGCAGCCGAACGCGCGTCCTGAATTCCGACGGCGGTCGACCGTCGTCCCCGCGTGCCGCGCGGCCGTGCGGGTGCCAGCCTGGAGCGCATGACACGCTTCGGCTACACCCTCATGACCGAGCAGGCCGGCCCCAAGGACCTGGTGCGCCACGCGCAGGAGGCGGAGCGGCGCGGGTTCGACTTCGAGGTCTGCTCGGACCACTACTTCCCCTGGCTGGACTCGATGGGGCACTCGCCCTACGCGTGGTCGGTGCTGGGCGCCGTCGCGCAGGTGACCGAGCGCGTCGGCCTCATGACGTACGTGACGTGCCCGACCATGCGCTACCACCCCGCCGTCGTCGCCCAGAAGGCGGCCACCCTCGGGGTGCTCTCGGACGGCCGGTTCACCCTCGGTCTCGGCGCGGGCGAGAGCCTGAACGAGCACGTGGTCGGCGAGCGGTGGCCCGCGGTGGGGGAGCGCCACGACATGCTCGAGGAGGCGCTCGTCATTATCCGCGACCTCCTCGACGGCGAGCGGGTCACCTGGGCGGGCGAGCACTTCCGCGTCGACCAGGCCAAGCTCTGGGACCTGCCCGACGAGGCGGTCGAGATCGCCGTCGCTGTCTCCGGCGGCCAGTCGGTCTCACGCTTCTCCGCGATGGCGGACCACCTGGTCTCCACCCTGCCCGACGCCGACGTGGTCTCCGCGTGGCAGGAGCAGCGCCGCGAGGAGGGATTGCCCGAGGGGCGGGCGATCGGCCAGGTGCCGGTGTGCTGGGACCCCGACCCGGACGCCGCGCTCGCTCGCGCCCACGACCTCTTCCGGTGGTCGGGCCTGGGCTGGGCCGTGAACGCCGACCTGCCCACCACCGAGGCGTTCGAGGCGGCCACGTCCTTCGTCCGACCGGAGGACGTCGGTGAGTCGATCGTCTGCGGGCCCGACCTGGACGCGATGGTCGAGTCTGTGGCGCCCTTCTGGGAGGCCGGCTACACCGACGTCGCCCTCGTCCAGGTGGGCGGCGACAGTCAGGACGACTTCCTGGCGACGGCGGCCGAGCCGCTGCTCGAGAGGCTTCGGTCCGCGGCCGGCTGACCGTCGGGCCCGGTCGCTGGAGGACTCGCTCAGGCGGACTTCTTGGCGGGTGTCTTCCGTGAGGTGGTCTTCCGGGTGGTCGACTTCTTCGCCGCGGGCTTCTCCTCGGTGTCCTTCTTGGTCGTGGACCGCGAGGACCTGGAGCCGCTCGTCTTCTCGTCGGCCTTCTCCTCGGCCGTCTCGGTCGTGTCCTTCTTCGCCCGCGACCGGGAGGCGGTCTTCTTCTCGCCGTCGGATGAGCTGGAGCTGGCGCGCGACCTGCTCGACGACCGGCGGGCGGGCTTCTTCTCCTCCGCCTCGTCCGCCTCGTCGTCGGGCGCGGCCTTCTCGGAGGCCCCCTCCGCCGTCGGCTCCTCGTCCTTGTTCCCGCGCTTCTGGCGGGACTGCTCGACGGAGCGGCGCAGCGCCTCCATGAGGTCGAGCACCTGGCCGCCCTCCTCGGCCTCCGCCTCCTCGCCGAAGGTGGCCTCGGTGTCGAGGGCCTCGCCCTGCTCGAGCTTGGCGGTGACGAGCTCGCGCAGCTGCTCCTGGTACTCGTCGGTGAACTGCTCGGGGGTGAAGTCGGACTCGAAGCTCTTCACCAGCGCCGCCGACATCTGCAGCTCCTTGTCGGAGATGCTGACCTTCTCGTCCAGCCCGGGGAAGTCGGCCTCGCGCACCTCGTCCTGCCACAGCAGCGTCTGCAGCACCAGGACGTCGTCCCGGACCCGCAGCGCGGCCAGCCGCGTCTTCTGCCGCAGCGTGAACGTCACGATCGCGGTGCGGTCGGTCTGCTCGAGCGTCTCGCGGAGCAGGGCGTACGACTTAGTCGACTTCGAGTCCGGGGCCAGGTAGTAGGCGCTGCCCATCATGATCGGGTCGACCTGCTCGGTGGGCACGAACTCCTGCACGTCGATCTCACGGTTGCGCTCGGACGGCAGCGCCGCGAAGTCGTCCTTGGTGAGCACGACGGTCTGCTGCCCGTCGTCGTAGGCCCTGTCGATGTTCTCGTAGTCGACGACGTTCCCGCAGATCTCGCACCGGCGCTGGTAGCGGATGCGACCGCCGTCGGCGTCGTGCACCTGGTGCAGGGGGACGTCGTGGCTCTCGGTGGCGCTGTAGAGCTTCACCGGCACGTTGACCAGTCCGAAGGTGATGGCACCTTTCCAGATCGCGCGCACGGCAGCTCCTTCCGACGACGGCCCTGATCTCTGGTGGACAGTCAACCCGTGGCACCAGCTTCTGGCTACCGGAATCGTCAGAGGAAGGCGGCCCCGGGGCCGCGCGCGGCCGCCTCGTCGTCGGGGTTGGACAGTGCGCAACGGTCCAGGCTCAGGCACCCGCAGCCGATGCAGCTGTCGAGCTTGTCCCGCAGCCGCTCGAGCTGGGCGATCCGGGCCTCGATCCGGGGGCGCCAGCCGCGGGAGAGGCGGCCCCACTCCTCGCGCGTGGGCGCCCGGTCTCCCGGGAGGCTCGCGAGTGCCTCGGCGATCTCCTCGAGCGAGAGCCCGACCCGCTGGGCGGTCCGCACGAACGCCACCCGCCGCAGCGTCGCGCGCGGGTACCGGCGCTGGTTGCCGGCCGTGCGCTCGGACCTGATGAGGCCGAGCTGCTCGTAGTACCGCAGGGCCGACGGGGCGGCGCCCGAGCGCTCGGCGAGCTGGCCGATCGTGAGGGTCGCTGAGGGCACGGTCCGCAGCGTAGTTGACCTCAAGTCGACTTCAACTTGCATGCTCGTGGCGACGGCGGCACCGGGCCGCCGCCGAGAGGTGGGAGCAGGGCGTGGAGATGTGGTGGGAGCTGCACGAGTACCGGTCGAGAGACCTCATCGCCGAGGCGGTCGGGGCGAGGGAGTCACGGACCCGCCGGCGCCAGCCGTGGCGGACCCGCACGACGCGCTTCGACCCGCCACGCGGCCCACGGCCGTCGCCTGCGGGCTGAGGAGTCCTCAGCCGTGGCTGTCGCCTTCAGTCGCCTCAGTGGCCTTCAGTCACCGTCAGTCGCCTTCGACCTTCGGTCGTCGCTGTCGCCGAGCAGGCTGTCGGGCCGGGCCGCCGGCGGTGCTGTCCCGTTCCCGGCCCCTTCCAGCAGCACACGGATGCAGCACCGGCCGGCGCCCGGGTCCGCGATCACTCGCCGGCCGCACCCTGGCAACCCCTGGGCGACGCCGTCCAGGAGCTGGTAGTTGAGCTCGCAGACCAGCTCGGTGTGCCGCTGGGCGAGCTGGTGGAACGGGCAGTTGCCCATGACGAGACCGCCGGCGGGGTCGGGTCGGGGCTCGTAGCCGCCCGCCGCGAGCGCCGCGTCGAAGTCGCCGGCGCGCTCGCCGGTCTCGCGTCCGGTCGCGGACGCGACCCGGCGCAGCGCGTCGCGCACGTGCCCACCGGTGGAGGAGGCCTCGGTGATGGCCCGGGCGAAGATGTCCGCCGCCAGGTCGTAGTGCCGTTCCGGCACCGAGACCGTGACCTCGGTTGCGGACCGGAGGTAGTACTTGGTCGGTCGCCCGGCCCCGGGCCCCGACCGCCCCGGTGGTCGGTGGAACTCGACGGTCAGCAGCCCCTCCTGGGCGAGGCGGTCGAGGTGGAACGCGGCTGTGCTGCGGCTCAGGCCCAGGGCGGTCGCGGCGTCGTCGCGGCTGGTGGGGGAGGGGCGCGAGCCTACGAGGTCGTAGAGCGCGCGCCGGGTGGGGTCGTCCAGCACGGAGACGGCGGCGACGCGTGCGGAGCGTGATGTCTGCGGCACGCCACTCAGTGTACGCCTCTAAAAACAAGATCGCTTGACTGAAGAACGCTGAGGTTCCTACCGTCGAAGTACGCACCACGGAGGTGGCTGACGTGGGAACCACGCTCAGCGGACGAGCAGGAGGCGAGCTCAGATGGCCGTCGTCACCCTTGCGGACGAGCGCCTCGCGCTGGACGCGGAGCCGACGCTCGACACGACCCTGCCCCATGCCCCCACGGTCGACCCACGTCCCGTCCCGGCGGAGTCGCGTGCCGCCCTGGTGGAGCAGCGTCCCGCCCCGGTCGACGACGCAGCCGGCTCGGCCGGGCGGATCGACCTCGCCAGGGCCCGCTCCGCCGTCGCCGATCTTCTCGGGGCCCTCGGCCGCGACACCCGCAGCGAGCACCTCGCCGACACGCCGCGGCGCGTGGCGGACGCCCTCGCGGAGATGCTCACGCCCCGCCCGTTCGAGATGACGACCTTCCCGAACGACGAGGGCTACGACGAGCTGGTGCTCGTCCGTGACGTCCCGTTCCACTCGCTGTGCGAGCACCACCTCCTGCCGTTCCACGGTGTCGCGCACCTCGCGTACCTGCCGGGGGAGCGGATCGTCGGCCTCTCCAAGCTGGCCCGCGTCCTCGAGCACTTCTCCCGCGACCTGCAGGTCCAGGAGCGGCTGACCCAGCAGGTGGCCGACCTCCTCCAGGAGCGACTGCGGCCACGTGGCGTCGGCGTGGTGCTCGAGGCGGAGCACCTGTGCATGTCGTTGCGCGGCGTCGCGGTGACCGGCTCACGCACCGTCACCTCGGCGCTGCGCGGCACTCTGCGCGAGGACCCGCGCTCGCGGGCCGAGTTCCTCGCGCTCGTCGGGGCGGGTCCCGCCCCGCGGTCGTACGCGGGCTGAGCCCGGCGTACCTCACCTGAGACCGGCACCGCGCCGGTGAGTGAGGAGGAGAGACACCATGTCGCAACCAGGCATCTCGCAACCAGGCATCGTCATCGTGGGCGGCGGGCTCGCCGGCGCCCGGGCGGCGCAGACCCTTCGCGAGGAGGGCTACGACGGCTCCGTCCATCTCGTGGGCGAGGAGCCCGAACGCCCCTACGAGCGGCCGCCGCTGTCGAAGGAGTACCTCGCCGGCACCGCGCGGCGGGAGGCGGGCTACGTCCACCCCGGGGGCTGGTACGCCGAGCACGACGTCGACCTCGTCGTCGGCCACCGCGCCACCGCGCTCGACCTGCCCGGACGAGCTGTGGTGCTCGACGACGGCACCCGCCTGCCCTTCCGCAAGGTCCTCCTCGCCACGGGCGCCCGCTCCCGGCGCCTGACCGGTCCCGGCTCGGGCGAGGGACTCACCGGCGTGCACTACCTGCGCACCCGTGCCGAGTCGGACGCGCTCCGCGCCGAGATCGCCGACGGCGGACGCCGCGTCGTGATCGTCGGGGCCGGCTGGATCGGGCTCGAGGTGGCCGCCGCCGCCCGCACCTACGGCAACGACGTCACCGTCGTCGGGCCCGAGGCCGTGCCCCTGAGCCGCGCGCTCGGGAACGAGCTCGGCGCCGTCTTCGCGGATCTGCACCGCCGCCACGGGGTGAACCTGCGCATGCGCACCGGGGTCGCCGAGATCGCCGGCGCCTCCGGCCGCGTCACCTCCGTCGTGCTCGACGGCGGCGAGCGGGTGCCGGCCGACGTCGTCGTGGTCGGGATCGGTGCCGTGCCCAACGACGAGCTCGCCCGGGAGGCGGGCCTGCAGGTCGACGGGGGCGTCGTCGTCGACGAGCGGCTGCGCAGCTCGGATCCCCACGTCCACGCGGTCGGTGACGTCGCGAAGGCCTTCCACCCCGCGCTCGGCCGGCACCTGCGGGTGGAGCACTGGGCGACCGCGCTGAACGCGGCACCGATCGCGGCGCGGGCGATGCTCGGGAGCGACGTCGTCGACGACCTCGTGCCGTACTTCTACACCGACCAGTTCGACCTCGGCATGGAGTACTCCGGGTTCTTCGACCTCGCCCGCGACGCCGAGGTGGTCTACCGCGGCGACCCGGCCGGCGGGGAGTTCATCGCGTTCTGGGTGGCGCAGGACCGCGTGGTCGCGGGCATGAACGTCAACGTCTGGGACGTCAGCCCGTCGATCGAACGGCTCGTGCGGTCCGGCGAGCCGGTGGACCGGGCGCGGCTCGCGGACCCGGAGGTCCCGCTCGACGCCCTCGCGCACCAGCCCGCGGCATGAGCGCCGAACCGGTGTCGAGGAGGCGGCCATGACGGAAACCCTGGAGGCGGCGGTGGCGCCCGGCACGGGGCCCGGGGCGCCGGGGCCGCTGCCGGCGGACGCGACGACGACCCGCCCACGGCCCCTCCGCCTCCGTGACCACGTCGCCGTCATGGCCGTCGTCAACCGGACGCCCGACTCCTTCTACGACCGCGGCCGGACCTTCTCCCTCGACGCGGCCGTCGCGGCGGCGCTGAGAGCGGTCGCGGACGGTGCCGACTGGGTCGACGTGGGCGGCGTGCCGTTCTCCCCGGAGACCCCGCCCGTGCCGGTGGCGGAGGAGCTCGACCGGGTGCTGCCGGTCGTGGAGGCCGTGCGCGCGGCCACGGACGTCCTCATCTCGGTCGACACCACCCGCCCGGAGGTGGCGGCAGCCTGCGTCGCCGCCGGGGCGGACGTCGTCAACGACACGAACGGGCTGCGTGACGGGGCGATGCTCGAGGTGGTCGCGGCCACGGGCGCGAACGTGGTGATCGCGCACTCGCTCGCCGCCCCGCACGAGCACCATCCCCGCCCGGTGTACGACGACGTCGTGGTTGAGGTCGCGCTCTTCCTGCGCCGGCAGGTCGAGCGGGTGACGTCGGCCGGGGTCGCCGAGGACCGCATCGTGATCGACCCGGGCCACGACCTCAACAAGAACACCGACCACTCCCTCGAGCTCACCCGGCGCCTGGGGGAGATCACCGCGCTCGGGTGGCCGACCCTCGTGGCGCTCTCGCGCAAGGACTTCGTGGGGGAGACGCTGGGCCGCCCCCGTGAGGACAGGCTCGCCGGGTCGCTCGCGGCCGCGGCCCTGTGCGTGGCGGCGGGGGCCCGGGTGGTCCGCACGCACGACGTCGCCGCCACGTGCGACGCCGTCCGCCTCACCGAGGCCGTGCTCGGCCGGCGCGCCCCCGTGCAGCGCCGGCACAACCGCTGAGGAGGCACCGATGTTCGACCCCGACGAGCTGATCCGCCGCTACGCGGTGGCGGACCGGGCGGACTGGCACCTGCGGGTGAACTTCATCGCCAGCCTCGACGGCGCCGCCACCCACGCCGGCCTGTCCGGCGGCCTGAACAACGCCGACGACAAGCAGGTCTTCGACACCCTGCGCATGCTCTCCGACGTCGTCCTCGTCGGGGCCGGCACGATTCGCGCCGAGGGGTACGGCGCGATGCGGCTCGACGACGAGGTCGCGGCCTGGCGGCTCGCGCACGGCCTCCCGGCCCACCCGGTCCTCGCCGTCGTCTCCTCCCGGCTGGATCTCGCGCCGCAGAGTCCCATGTTCACCGAGGCGCCGGTCCGCCCGCTGGTCCTCACCGACGAGGCCTCACCGGCGGCGGCGCGGCTGGCGCTCGCGGGGGTGGCCGACGTCGTCCCGTGCGGCGACCACGCCGTCGAGGTCGGTCTGGTGCGTGCGGCGCTCGAGCGGCGCGGGCTGTTCCAGGTGCTCTGCGAGGGCGGACCGCAGCTGCTCGGCACGCTGGTCGAGGCCGACGCCGTCGACGAGCTGTGCCTGACGCTCAGCCCGGTCCTCGAGGGCGGGGCCGCCGGTCGGATCACGGCCGGCGGCGCCCAGACCACCCGGCGCATGCGGCTGGGCCACGTCCTCACCGCCGGCGACATGCTCATGCTCCGCTACCTGCGGGACGGTCGGTCCAGCGCTGCGTAGCCCACGAGCCGCTCCGCCAGCTCGCCCGGCCGTGACAGGTAGGCGCAGTGGCTCCCGGGCATCTCGTCGGCCGTGACCCCGAGGCGCTCGCGGGCGTGCGCGCGGAGGAAGGACGGCGGGAAGACGCGGTCGTCGCCCAGAGCCAGGAACGACGTCGGCACGTCCGGCCAGCCGGGCAGGGGCCACGGGTCGGACATGAGCCGCTCCGCAGGGTCCCGCGACCGCCGCAGCGCCTCGGCCGCGAGCTCCCGGTCGACGTCGTGCATGAACAGTGCGACCAGCTCGGCATCAGGGTCATGGGCGGCCTCGTCGGCCGTCCCGTCCTGCCGACCCGTGCTGTCCTGAACCCCGGGGTTGTCTCCCGGGACGTTGCTGTCCTGCCGGCTGGCGTCGCGCTCCCGCGCTGCCGCCCGGTACCCGCTCGTCTCCCACCACTCGCCGGCCGTCTCCCCGGGCGCCGGCACCATCGCGGACACCAGGACGAGGCGCCGGACCGGGGTGCGCGCTGCCACGAGCGGTGCGACGAACCCGCCGAGCGAGTGAGCGACGAGGACGACCGGACCTCCAGCTGCGCCGTCGGCCTCGCGGATCGCCGTCACCACCGCGTCGGCGTGCTCCGCCAGGCCGGCGGACTCGTCCTCGCAGGGCAGGTCGACGGCCACCATGCGGTGCCCGCGTGCCGCGAGCTCGTCACCGACGAGATGCCACTCCCAGGCGGACCCGCCGGCACCGTGGACGACGGCGAACGTCGTCATCTCGCTCCCTCCGGGGCGGCCGCTGTCCCACGGGACGGCACCCGGGCGAGCAGCCGGAGGACCTCCGCCGCGACGGCGCCGGGGACGACGGCGTGGTCCTCGCCCTCGACCACGACCAGCTCGGCGCCCGGGATCGCCTCCGCCGCACGCCGGGACGAGCCGGCCAGCCCGGGCCACGTGCCCCGACCGTGCATCACGACCGTCGGCACCCGCACCTGCGGGCCCAGCCGGGCCGGGTCGGGGTGCAGGCCGGTGACCGCCGCGTCGTACACGAGGCTGGCCGCCATCGCCTCCAGCGCCGGGAAGAAGGGGGCGTGGCGCAGCTGGTCGACCATCTCGTCGTCCAGGCCGATGCCGCGCTGGAACTCCGTCACCGCGTCCGCCCGCCGCCCCGCGGCGACGAGCGCCGAGAGGGTCTCGGCCTTCGCCGTCGTCGGCTCCGTGGACTCGTCGTCGAAGGCGAACGGCGGCTCGAACATGGCGAGCGCGACGAGGCCGGGGTTGCGGATCGTGGCGAGCAGGCCCAGGTGCCCGCCCGAGGAGTAGCCGAGCACGGCCGCCCGGCCGCCGACCGCCGCGAGCAGCGCGTCGAGGTCGTCGAGCTCACGCTCGACCGCTCCCGCCACCGGGGTGACGCCGTCGACGGTGGCGGCGTCCGTGCTGTCGCCGCGGCCACGCCGGTCGTAGGTCACGGCGCGGGCTCCGCCGTCGGCCAGGGCCTGCGCCAGCGGCCGGAGGCCGGAGCGGTCGTTCATCGCGGCGGCGACGAGGACGACCGTCGGCCCGGAGCCGTAGGACTCGTAGGCGATCGTCGTTCCGTCGGGAGAGGTGACGTGCTGGGGCGTGTCCACCATGGCTGCTCCTTCGCGCCGGACGGATCTGTGCGGGATGGTGCCCAGTGTCGTCGGGTGGTGCGGCGTTGTCTGCCGGTCAGGTGCGGGCGGTGCGACCGTACGAGCGGAGCTTGTGCTCGGGGTCGAGGCGGGACGAGATCTTGGTGGCGATCTGCTGCAGCTCGGTGACCTGGCTGTCCGTGAGGTCGTCGAAGATCAGCGTGCGCACGTTCTTCACGTGCCCGGGAGCGGTGTCGACCACCTTCTCCCAGCCGGCCTCGGTGAGCACCGCCATCGTGCTGCGGCCGTCCGCCGGGTCGGGCCGGCGCTCCACCCACCCCTGGTCGGAGAGCCGGTCCACCAGGTGGGAGAGGCGGGACATGCTCATGTTGGACATCGTTGCGAGCCGGCTCATCCGGATCATGCGCTCCGGAGCCTCGGAGAGGGCGGAGAGCACCACGTAGCCGGCGTGCGTCAGGCCTGCGTCGCGCTGCAGCTGCACGTCCAGGGCCCCGGGAAGGAGCATGAGGACCGACATGACGGAGCGCCACGCGTCCTCCTGCTCGCTGGTGAGCCACCTCGTCGCATCCGTCACCTGCCCAGCGTATAAGCGCGACCGGATCGGGTCTGGCGTGCGTCGCTGCCGGTCGGGCGTGGAGCCTGGGTGTGCGGCGGCGGACCCGGCCGGGACAGTTAGTTGACACCTCAACTAACCCGGCGTATCTTGATAGTTGTTGTTTCAAGTAAGTCCCCGCCGGGGCTCGCGAGCACGACACGAAGGAGCCTCATGGGCCTGTTCGACCGCCTCCGCCGCAAGGCGACGGAGCCCACGCACGAGACCACCACCTCGACGCCCGCCGCGGCGCCGGCCATCGACCAGAGGAGCACTCGTATGACTGCCATCACCATCGTCGGAGCGGGCAACATGGCCCGTGGCATCGCCACCCGCGCCCTGGCCGGCGGACACGCCGTCCAGATCCTGGCCCGCGACACCTCCCAGGCGACCACGCTCGCCGGCGAACTCGGTGGCGACGTCACCACCGGCGGCCTCGACGACGCCCTCTCCGGCGACATCGTCGTCCTGGCCCTGCCCTACGACGCCGCCCTCGCCGTCGCGGAGCAGCGCCGCGACGACCTCGCGGGCAAGGTCGTCGTCGACATCAGCAACCCGGTCGACTTCGCCACCTTCGACCGCCTCGTCACCCCGGCGGACTCCTCGGCCGCCGAGGAGATCGCGAAGGTCGCCGCCGGGGCGAAGGTCGTCAAGGCGTTCAACACCACGTTCGCCAGCACCCTCGTCGCCGGCGAGGTCGCGGGCGAGAAGCTCGACGTCCTGGTCGCGTCCGACGACGTCGACGCCAAGGCCGCCGTCGTCGCCCTCGTCGAGTCCTCCGGCATGCGCGCTCTCGACGCCGGTCCCCTCAAGCGGTCCCACCAGCTCGAGGGCATGGGCTTCGTCCACATGGCCCTCCAGGCCCAGCTCGGCAACACCTGGAGCACCGGCGTGAAGGTGGTCGGCGCCTGATCCCGGGCTGAACGACCCCGACCGGCCGTGCCGTCCCTCCCGGAGGCGGCACGGCCCGTCCCGTCCCCGGGGAGAACGACGCGTCGATACCGGCGTGGCGACCGGTCGCTGCCTGGCAGGATCCCGCCATGAGCCACGAAGCGTCCGAATCGGACCTCGCGCCCTTCCTCCGGACGTTCCAGCGCCTCGGCGAGCTCGCTCAGCGGCAGCTCGAGGCCGATCAGGCCCGGGGCCGCGATCCGCTCGTGCCGGCGCTGGAGGCCCACCTCGGTACGGACCCGCGAGGCCTGGCGGTGCTCACCGAGCTCGTCAGCCCGCTCCGCGTGGTCGACGCGGACGTCGCGGTCGAGCGCGTCGTCGCCGCGCACGGGGGCGGCACGCTTCTGGGGATCGGCGGCGGCGACCAGCGGTGGCACAACGGGCTGTCCGAGATCCTGCAGGTGGCCGGGCAGTGGGGCCAGTACCCGCTCGGCCCCGTCGACTACACCACCGTGCCCACCGGCCCCGACAGCGAGCGCGCGACCGTCGGCTTCGGCCTCCACCTGTTCCACCACGACGGCGTGCCGGTGGTCCTCCTCCAGCGCGGCGGGCGGCCGCAGTTCGGCAGCCCGCCCCAGCTGGAGGTCCTCGCCGCGGCGGAGGGCGTGGCGCCCGCGGTCCTCGGCGAGGTCCGCGAGGCGATGAACACCCACAGCGTGCTGCGTGGGCAGGTGTTCACCTTCACGGCGTCGAACTACGAGCCGGGCGCGGGCGGCGTCACGTTCGTCCGGCGCCCGGCGGTCACGGCGGAGGAGGTGGTCCTGCCGGACGGGCTGCTGGCGCGGGTCGAGCGGCACGTGCTCGGCATCGGTCGCCTCCGTGCCGAGCTCGCCGCGGCGGGCCAGCACCTCAAGCGCGGCGTGCTGCTCTACGGCCCGCCGGGCACGGGCAAGACGCACACCGTCCGCCACCTCGTCGGCGCGGCCCGGGACTCGACCGTGATCCTGCTGTCGGGCCAGTCGCTGCAGCTGGTCACGCAGGCCGCCGACACCGCACGGGCGCTGCAGCCGGCGATCGTCGTGCTCGAGGACTGCGACCTCGTGGCCGAGGAGCGCAGCCACCACTCGTCCTCCCCGCTGCTGTTCGAGGTGCTCGACGCCCTCGACGGCCTCGCCGCGGACAGCGACGTCGTCTTCCTGCTCACCACCAACCGGGCCGACGTGCTCGAGCCCGCGCTCGCCCAGCGACCCGGTCGCGTGGACCTCGCCGTGGAGATCCCGCTGCCCGACGCCCGGGCCCGCCGCGCGCTGCTGGACCTCTACGCCGCGGGCCTGCCGTTCGACGACGACGTCCTGGAGGAGGTGGCGGCCGGCGCCGAGGGCACGACCGCGTCGTTCGCCAAGGAGCTCGTGCGGCGGTCGGTGCTGCGTGCGGTCGAGCGCGGCGGCGACGTCGACGACGACGACCTGCGCACGTCGCTGGAGGAGATGATGGCCGACGGCGGTGCCCTCACCCGCGTCCTGCTGGGCGGCGCCGGAGCGGTGCCCGGGCACGATCCGGCAGGGGTGGCACCCGCCGGATGGTCACCGGCTCCCGGAGCTGCCGCGCCCGGCACGGCCGCGACCGCACGTGGCTCGCTCTAGCTCGCCTCAGCACTGCAAACTCGCCTCAGGACTGCAAGCTCGCGTCAGGACTGCAAGGCTCGCAGCTCCTCGCGGCGCCGCTCCTGCTCCACCGGGTCGGGAACGGGGACCGAGGCGAGCAGGCGCCGGGTGTAGGCGTCCCGCGGGTCGCCGAGCACCTGCTCGCTCGCGCCCATCTCCACGAGCTGGCCGTGGTAGAGCACGGCGATGCGGTCGGCCAGCATGCCGACGACGGCGAGGTCGTGGCTGATGAACAGCGTCGCGAAGCGCAGCCGCTCCTGGAGCTCGGTGAAGACCTCGAGCACCCGGGCCTGCACGGAGACGTCGAGCGCCGACGTCGGCTCGTCCGCGATGAGCAGCTCCGGGTCCAGGGCGAGGGCCCGGGCCAGGCTCGCCCGCTGCCGCTGGCCGCCCGAGAGCTCGTGCGGGTAGCGCGCCCCGTAGGACGTCGGCAGGTGCACCGCGTCGAGCAGCTCGTCCACCCGCCTGCGGGCGTCCGCCAGGTCCCGGGCACGGCCGTGGACGATCAGCGGCTCCGCCACGCACTCGGCGATGGTGAGGAGGGGGTTGAAGCTCGTCGCGGGGTCCTGGAACACGAACCCGATCCGGGCCCGCAGCGGCCGGAACGCACGCTCCCGGAAGCCCACCATCTCGTGGCCGAGCACCCGCAGCGACCCGCCGCTCGCGCGCGTGAGGCCGGCGATCGCCCGGCCGATGGTGGTCTTGCCGGAGCCGGACTCGCCCACCAGTCCGAGCACCTCGCCCGGCGCGATCGCGAAGCTCGCCCGGTCGACCGCTCGGAAGCCCTGTCGGCCGATCCGGCCGGGGTAGACGATCTCGAGGTCCCGCGCCTCGACGACGGCGGGGACGGCCGGTTCCGCCGTCGGGTCGGTGCCCTGCTCCGGCTCCTCCGCCGTGACGTGCCCACCGAGGCGTGGCACCGCCTCCAGGAGCGCGCGGGTGTACTCGTGCCGCGGGTTGGCGAACAGCTCTCGCACGTCCGCCTCCTCCACCACCTTGCCCTGGTACATGACCGCGACCCGGTCGGCGAGGTCGGCGACCACGCCCATGTTGTGGGTGATGAGCACGATGGCGGTGCCGAACTCGCGCCGGACCCGGCGCAGCAGATCCAGGATCTCGGCCTGGACGGTGACGTCGAGGGCCGTGGTGGGCTCGTCGGCGACGATCACCTTCGGACCCAGCGACAGCGCCATCGCGATGACGATGCGCTGCTTCTGCCCGCCCGAGAACTGGTGCGGGTAGTGGTCCACCCGGGTCTCGGGGTCGGGGATGCCCACCCGTCCCAGGATCTCCACGGCCCGCCGTCGGGCCTCCTTCTTCGAGACCTCGCCGTGCGCGCGCAGGCCCTCGGCGATCTGCCAGCCGACGGTGTACACCGGGTTGAGCGCCGAGGAGGGCTCCTGGAAGACCATGGCGACGTCGCGGCCGCGGACGGCGCGCATCGCCCGCCGGTCCAGGGAGACGACGTCCTTGCCCGCCAGGAGCACCGCCCCGGAGACCGTCGCCGTCTCGGGCAGCAGCTTCAGGATGGCCTTGCCGGTGACGGTCTTGCCGGACCCGGACTCACCGACCACGGCCAGCACCTGCCCGGGCTCGACGGACAGGCTGACGCCGTCGACGGCGCGAACGGGCTCCGCGTCGGTGGCGAAGGCGACATGGAGATCACGGATGTCGACGACGGCGCTCACGGGCGGCCCCCCTCGGTCGTGGTGGCGGACGTGGTGGCGAGGTCGGCTGCCGCCCCGGTGGTGGCGGTGACCGTCCCGGCGACCCGACGGCGGATGCGCAGGCGAGGGTCGGACAGGTCGTTCAGGCCCTCGCCGACCAGGGTGACCCCCATGACCAGCAGGACGATCGCGAGGCCGGGGAAGATGCCCGTCCACCAGATGCCGGACGCGACGTCCGCGAGCGCGCGGTTCAGGTCGTAGCCCCACTCGGCCGCCGCCGTCGGGACGATGCCGAAGCCGAGGAAGCCGAGGGCCGCGAGGGTCAGGATCGCCTCGGACGCGTTCAGGGTGATGATCAGCGGCAACGAGCGGGTGGCGTTGCGCAGGACGTGGCGGGAGAGGATCCGGGGGGTGGAGGTGCCGATCACCTGTGCGGACTCGATGAACGGCTCCGCCTTGAGCCGGACGGTCTCCGCGCGCACCACCCGGAAGTACTGCGGCACGAAGACCACGGTGATCGACAGGGCCGCGGCCATGATGCCGCCCCACTTGGACGACTGCCCGCCCGAGATGACGATCGACATGACGATGGCCAGCAGCAGGGTCGGGAAGGCGTAGACGGCGTCCGCGATCGTGACGAGCACCCGGTCCACCCAGCCGCCGAGGTACCCGGAGACCAGGCCGAGCAGGACCCCCAGGAACAGCGAGGCGACGACGGCGATGATCACCGTCGACAGCGCGGTCTGGGCTCCCCAGATCACCCGGGAAAGGACGTCGAAGCCCCCGACCGTCGTTCCCCAGGGGTGCGCGTCGCTCGGCGGGGCGGTGCGGGGGAAGTTGCCGGCGTCGTCGGAGAGCTGGTTGAAGGAGTACGGCGCGAGCACGGGGGCGAGGAGCGCCATGATCACGAACATCAGGCACAGCAGGAGGCCGGCGACGAGCATGCCGCGCTGCAGGCCGACGCTCTGACGCAGCTGCCAGATCACCGGCAGCCTCTTCCAGCGCGGCTCGCGGGAGGTTCCGTGGACGACGGTGCTCATCTCAGTACCTCACCCTCGGGTCGATCAGCGCCGCGAGGACGTCGACGAGGAAGTTCGTCACGGCGACGATCACGGCGAGGAGCGCGACGATGCCCTGGACGGCGACGAAGTCCCGGGAGCCGAGGTACTGGGCGAGGCTGAAGCCCAGGCCGCGCCACTCGAACGTGGTCTCGGTCAGGACGGCACCCCCCATCAGCAGCGCGATCTGCAGACCCATCACCGTGATGACCGGGATCAGCGCGGGCTTGTAGGCGTGCTTGCGCAGGAGGCGGCGCTCGGCCACGCCGCGTGAGCGTGCGGCGTCGACGTACTCCCGCCCGAGCGTGCCGATCAGGTTGGTACGCACCAGGCGGAGGAACACCCCGGCGGTGAGCAGCCCGAGGGTGAGGGCGGGCAGGGCGGCGTGGAGGAGGACGTCGGAGATGAGGTCCCAGCGGCCGGTGCGCAGGGCGTCGACGATGTTGATGCCGGACGAGCCGGAGATACGGCCGAGGATGAGCTGGACGCTCGGGCTGGTGCGGCCGGAGAGCGGGAACCAGCCCAGCCAGACGGAGAAGACCAGCTTCAGCAGGAGGCCGGCGAAGAAGACCGGGGTGGCGTAGCACAGGATCGCGAAGACGCGCAGCACCGCGTCGGGGACGCGGTCGCGGCGGTAGGCGGCCTGCATGCCGAGCGGGACGCCGACGGCGAAGGCGACGATGAGCGCGAAGAACACCAGCTCCAGCGTCGCGGTGCCGTAGGTGACGAGGATGTCGCTGATCTCGCGGTTGTCGGTGATGGTCCGGCCGAAGTCACCGGTGAAGATCTGGCCGAGGTACTCGACGTACTGCACGAGGATGGGCCGGTCGTAACCGGCGGCCGCGAGCCTCTCCGCGAGCTGGGCCTCGGTGAGCCGGCCCCCGACCGAGGCGGTGATCGGGTCGCCCGCCACCCGCATGAGGAAGAAGACCAGGGTGACGAGGATGAACACCGTGGGGATGATGAGCAGGAAACGGACGATCACGTAGCGCAGGAGGCCGGAGCCCTGCGCCTTGACCGTGGGGGCCGCCTCGACGGTCCGTTCGTCGACGATCGTCAACGGGGTGATGCTCCTTCGGGTCGTGCGAGGCCCGCGGACGGTGCCGTCCGCGGGCGTGGCCGTGCGGACGGGATGCCGGCGGGCGGCATCCCGTCCGGCGACTCAGCGGGTCAGCGGCGCGTAGCGGAACTTGAACGACGCGTCGAGGGTGACGCCCTTGATGTCCTTCTGGGCGACCGCGACCTGGGCACCCTGCAGGTACGGCACGGTGGAGAGGTCCTCGGCGACCAGCTTCTGGATCTGCTCGATCTTCGACGTGCGCTCGCTCTCGTCCGGCGTGGTGGCCTGCTCGATGATGAGGTCGTTGACCTCCTGGTTCTCGTAGTGGTTGCCCAGGAAGTTCTCGGTGAGGAAGAACGGCGTGAGGTAGTTGTCGGCGTCGGAGTAGTCCGGGAACCAGCCCAGCTGGTAGGCGGGGTAGAGGTCCTCGCGTCGCTCGGTGGAGTACGTGTCCCACAGCGTCGAGGCCAGGTTCACCTTGAAGAGGCCGTCGGCCTGGAGCTGGCTCTGGATGAGGGCGTACTCGTCGTCGGAGGAGTTCCCGTAGTGGTCGGGGCTGTACTGCAGGTTCAGCTCGACGGGGGTCTCGACGCCGGCGTCCGCGAGGACCTTCGCCGCGGCGTCGGCATCGGCACCGCCCTGGCCGTCGCCGTACAGTTCCTTGAGCGGCTCCGCCGCGCCCGTGAGGCCCTCGGGGACGTAGGAGTACAGCGGTGTGTACGTGCCCGCGTAGATCTCCTCGGACAGCGCCTGCCGGTCGAGGCTGTGCGCGACCGCCTGGCGGACCGCAAGGGCCTTCGCCTCGTCGGCCTCCGCGGTCTCGGCGCCGTAGGGCTGGGTGTTGAAGTTGAAGACGATGTAGCGGATCTCGCCGCCCGGACCGTCGTGGATGGTGAGGTTGTCCGCACCCTCGAGGTCCTTGAGGTCCGTCGGGCTCAGCGAGCGGAAGGCCACGTCGACGTCGCCCTGCTGCACAGCGAGCTTCAGCGAGGTCTCGTCGGTGAAGTACTGGGCCGTGACCGTCGGCGTCTCGGCGGCGCCGAGCACGCCGTCGTACCCGTCGAACGCCTTGTACTGGATCAGCTCGTTCTCGGTGTAGTCGGTGATCGCGTACTGCCCCGCGAACGCGTTGCCGGACACGATCTCGTCCGCCGGTGTGATGGCGTCTGCGGCGAAGACGTCCTCGTCCACGATCGGGCCCACCGGGGAGGAGAGGATCTGCGGGAAGATCACGTCGTCCGGGTTCTTGAGGTGGAACACCGCGGTGAGGTCGTCGGCGACCTCGACGCTGTCCAGGTTGTACAGGAGCGACGACGGGCCGTTGGGGTCGGCGATCTTCAGCTGGCGGTCGAAGGTGAACTTCACGTCCGAGGCGGTCAGCTCGTTGCCGTTCGCGAAGGTCAGGCCCTCCTTCAGCTTGACCGTGTACTCGTTCGGGGCGGTGAACTCCGCGGACTCGGCGATGTCGGGCTCGACGTCGGGGCTGCCGTACGGGGTGTTCATCAGGAACGGGAACACCTGGTTCTGCACCGCGAAGGATCCGTTGTCGTAGGAGCCGGCCGGGTCGAGGTTCGTGATCACGTCCGTGGTGCCGACGCTGATGGTCTTGCCGCCGCCCGTGCCGCCGGTGCCGTCATCGGTGCCGGCGTCGTCGGTCTCGGCGCAGGCGGCCAGCACGAGGGCGAGGGCCGCGGAGGCGCCGACGGCGCAGAGTGCACGTCGTCGTGTTCCTGCAGGTGCCATGGGTTGTTCCTCTTCTGTTCCGGTGGGCACCCCGTGTGCCCTGGTGCCGGGCGCGGGGGTGTGACCCGCGTCTCGGAGGGCCCTTGTCTAACACACCCCGGCCTCACCACCGACCAAAGTCCTACGACGATGCACAAATGCAACCGTCGGTGCAGGCGTGCGCGCGGTGCTGCCGCGCGCGACGATGAGGCATGCCCGCCCGTGACCAGCCCGAGACCGTGCAGATCGAGGGCCGCCGTCTGCGCGTGACGAACCTGTCGAAGGTGCTCTACCCGGAGACCGGCACCACCAAGGCCGAGGTGCTCGGCTACCTCGCCCGGATCGCGCCCGTGATGATCCCGCACTGCACCGGCCGGCCGGCCACGCGGAAGCGGTGGCCCGACGGCGTCGGGACGGCGGACCGGCCGGGAGAGTTCTTCTTCGTCAAGGACCTGGAGTCCTCGGCGCCGTCGTGGGTGGTGCGCGCCGACATCGAGCACTCCTCCGGGCCGAAGACGTACCCCCTGGTCGACGACGCCGCGACGCTGGCCTGGCTGGGGCAGGTCGCCGCGCTCGAGGTCCACGTGCCGCAGTGGCGGTTCGGCTCCGACGGGCGCCCGCGCAACCCCGACCGGATCGTCCTCGACCTCGACCCCGGCCCCGGCGTCGGCCTCGCGGAGTGCGCCGAGGTGGCCCGGCTGGCCCGCACGCTGCTGCAGGGCATGGGGCTGAGCCCCGTGCCGGTGACGTCGGGGTCGAAGGGCATCCACCTCTACGCCGCCCTGGACGGCTCGCACACCTCCGACGAGATCAACGCCGTCGCCCACGAGCTCGCCCGGGTGCTCGAGGCCGACAACAAGGACCTCGTGGTCTCCGACATGAAGAAGTCGCTGCGCGGGGGGAAGGTGCTCGTCGACTGGTCGCAGAACAACTCCTCGAAGACCACCATCGCGCCTTACTCGCTGCGCGGGCGGCACCGGCCCACCGTCGCGGTGCCGCGCACCTGGGACGAGCTCGACGGCGATCTCGAGCACCTCGAGTACCAGGAGGTCCTCGACCGCGTCGCGGAGTCCGGTGACCCGATGGCCGACCTCTACGGCGGCGGTGACGTGCCCTACGCGGACCCCGGCGAGCGCACCGCCGTCTCCGCCCGCCGCGCCACCGCCGAGCGGGAGATCGTCCAGGGCGGCGGGGTGGGGGCGCCGGGTCGGTCGGCGCTCGCCGTCGGGGACCGGCTGGCCCGCTACCGCGCCATGCGCGACCCCGCGCTGACGCCCGAGCCCGTGCCCGAGAGCGTCACCGGCAGCGGCTCCGAGCTGTCGTTCGTGATCCAGGAGCACCACGCCAGCCGCTGGCACCTCGACTTCCGTCTGGCCCACGCGGGCGTGCTGGTCAGCTGGGCACTGCCCAAGGGTGTGCCGGTGGACCCCCGGGACAACCACCTGGCCGTGCAGACCGAGGACCACCCCATGGAGTACGGCTCCTTCGAGGGCACGATCCCCAAGGGTGAGTACGGCGGGGGAGAGGTGCGCATCTGGGACGAGGGCACCTACGTGCTGGAGAAGTGGCACGAGGGCAAGGAGGTCATCGTCGCCCTCTCCGGACGGCCGGACGGCGGCCTCGCCGGGCCCGACGGCCCGGGCGAGGGCGCCCGGGTCGCACTCATCCGCACGGGTGGCCGCGGCGGCGCGGGGGAGGAGAACCACTGGCTCATCCACCTGATGGAGTCCAGCAGGGTCGCGCGGGTCTCGAAGCACGAGGGGCGCCGGAAGGGGAGCGCCGACGGCGATGCCGGCCGCTCCTCGAGTCCGACGAGCTCCTCGGGAAGGCGTGCGGAGAGACCGGAGAACGCCACTCTCCGCACCAGGGGTGCGAGCTCTGGCCGTCGTGGCAGCGGCGGCGCGGGCGACGCCGGTGCTCGCGATGGCGAGGCGGGTGGCCGTGCTGGTCGGGCCGGTGGCGCCTCCGGCGACGGGCGCGGTGCCGACGCGCGCGGCGGGAACGCGAGCAACGGCAGGGCGGCGGCCCGCCCTGCCGACGCGCGCGGCGTGAACGCGAGCAACGGCAGGGCGGCGGCCCGCCGGGAGGTGGCTCCGCCGTCGCCGATGATGGCGACGCTGGGGGACGAACGGGATCTCAGTGCCGGCGTCGACTGGGCCCTGGAGATGAAGTGGGACGGCGTCCGGGCGATCGTGGTGGTCGATGACGGCGACGTCCGCCTCGTCAGCCGCAACGGCAACGACGTCACTGCCCTGTACCCGGAGCTCTCCGACATCGCCACAGCCGTGACCGGCGCGACGAGCGCGGTGCTCGACGGGGAGATCGTCGCCCTCGACGAGCGGGGCAGGCCGAGCTTCTCCCGGCTGCAGCAGCGCTTCAACCTCACGCGCGACCGCGAGATCGCCCGCCTGGCGCAGAGCACGCCCGTGCACCTGATGCTGTTCGACCTCCTGGAGGCGGACGGGACGTCGTTCCTCCGCGAGACGTACGACGAGCGGCGGGCGCGCCTGCACGAGCTCGTCGACCCCGCGCGGAACCGGCGCGTGGAGATCCCCGACGCGTTCGACGGCGACGTCGAGGCCGCGATGGAGGCGTCGCTGCGGTGGGGGCTGGAGGGCGTCATGGCGAAACGGCGCGACTCCACCTACACGCCGGGCCGTCGCTCGCGCGCCTGGGTCAAGCTCAAGCATCTGCTCACCCAGGAGGCGGTGGTTATCGGCTGGCGCCCCGGCCAGGGCACGCGCGACGGCGCCGTCGGCTCCCTCCTGCTCGCGGTGCCGGACGACGACGGCGAGCTGCGCTACGCCGGCCGTGTCGGCTCCGGCTTCACCGAGCGGGAGACCCGGGACTGGGTCGAGGAGCTCCGGCGCATCTCCCGCAGGACCGCCCCGGCCGACGGCGTGCCGAAGCTCGACGCGAGGGACGCCCACTGGGTCAGTCCCGTGCGGGTGGCCGAGGTGGCGCTCTCGGAGTGGACCCCCGACGGGCGGATGCGGCACCCCCGCTGGCGCGGGTGGCGCCCCGACAAGGACCCGGCGGACGTGGTGGTCGAGCGGGCCCGACCCGAAGCGGATCGTCCCCAGGCCTGGTGGTCGGTCGTCCAGGTGGTCAGTCGTCCAGCACGAAGCTGACCTCGAGCACCACGTGGAAGCTGGTGATCTTCCCGTCGGTCAGCTCGACCTTCTGGTCCTTGATCCAGGCGCCGGAGACGTTGCGCAGCGTCTGGGAGGCTCGCTCCACCCCCACCCTGACGGCGTCCTCGAAGCTGGTGTCGGAACGGACGCTGATGGTCGTGACCCGTGCGACGGATGCAGCCATGTCTTCTCCTCGTTGAGCGGTCCTGTTGCGGAAGCACCATCGTGGGGCCGGGCGGCGGACCGCGCACGCGGTGAGGAGGGCCGCCCGACGTGGCGGTGCAGGCCCGCGGACCGGGCGACGTGATAGACATGCTCCTCGTGTCCCGGCATGCCTCCACCGTCAGCGTCCGTGAGGTCGCGTGGGACGACCCGGCCGCCGCCGGGCTCCGCGCCGCGATGAGCGAGGAGCTCGACCCCCGCCTCGCCGCCCACGAGACCCGCCTCGCCCCGGTCCTGGCGGCCCCGGCGGACGAGGTCGCCCTGACCCTCCTCATGGAGGACGACGGCGAAGCCGTGGCGTGCGGGTCCCTGCGCCGGCTGCCGGACGTCGTCGACGTCGACGGGGCGAGCGCCCGGCACGAGGTCAAGAAGCTCTACGTCGCTCCCGGCCACCGCCGTCGGGGTCTCGCCTCCCTGCTGCTCGCCGAGCTGCGCGGCGCGGCCGCGCAGGCGGGGGACGGCGCCCTGGTGCTGCACACCGCCACACCGATGCCGGAGGCCGTGGTGTTCTACCAGGAGCGCGGCTGGCGCGAGATCCCGCCGTTCGGCCGGTACGCCGACGTCGCGGACGTGAGCATCTGCTTCGGCGCGCCGACGGCAGGCCGGCTCGCCGACTGACGGCTCGGGCCGAGCTCCCAGTTGCTGGTTCGGCTCCGAGGTTGCTGGACGCTGGTTCGGCCCCGAGGCTGCTGACGCTGGCTCGGCCTCGAGCTGCCGGACGCCGGCTCGCCCGGAAAAGCCGTGCCCCGCTCCACCCGCGCTCCCGGACGGCGGCCGGCCCACGCGCACGGCAATCGCCCTCACCGTTGGGCCCATCGGATCGTGGAAGGGTTGTTCCACGACGCGGAAGGCGTCATGATATGCAAGCAACAGAGTTCCCCGACGTAGCGGAGGTTCCCCGGATGACGCAGACGCACTACTACTCCAACCCCGCCGGTCTCCCGCCGCAGACGGACCTGCTGACGGACCGTGCCATCGTGACCGAGGCCTACACGGTCATCCCGCGGGGAGTGCTGCGCGACATCGTCACCAGCGTCATCCCGGATTGGACCGGAACCCGGGCCTGGATCCTCAACCGCCCCGTCGCGGGCGGGGCGACGACGTTCGCGCAGTACCTCATGGAGGTCGAGCCCGGGGGCGGCTCGGGCCGCCCCGAGGCGCAGCACACGGTCGAGGGCTTCGTCCTGGTCGTGTCCGGCGAGCTGACCGTGACGATCGAGGGGGAGACGCACGTCCTGGCTCCCGGCGGCTTCGCCTACGCGCCGGCCGGGGCCGACTGGCACGTGCGCAACGCCGGTGCCGCGCCCGCGCAGTTCCACTGGATCCGCAAGGCGTACGAGCCGCTCGAGGGTTACGTGGCCCGCCCGGTCTTCGGCAAAGAGCAGGAGCTCGAGCCGTTCCCCATGCCGGACACGGACGGGCGGTGGCGCACCACCCGGATGCTCCCCGTCGACGACCTCGCCTACGACATGCACGTCAACATCGTGACGTTCGAGCCCGGCGCGTCGATCCCGTTCGCCGAGACCCACGTCATGGAGCACGGCCTCTACGTGCTCGAGGGCAAGGCGGTCTACCGCCTCAACGGCGACTGGGTCGAGGTGCAGGAGGGCGACTACATGTCGCTGCGGGCGTTCTGCCCGCAGGCGTGCTACGCCGGCGGTCCGTCGAACTTCCGCTACCTGCTCTACAAGGACGTCAACCGCCAGATCGTGCTCTGAGCGGCCCGGTCGCCCGCCGGCTCACTGGGTCGGCGGGCGACCGGCACGTGGCGTGGAGCCTGAGGGCAGCGGCTCGGTGGGCAGCAGCGGGCGCGGCTCCGACCCGTAGGCGCGCACGAGGTCCTCCGGCACGGCGCGCGCCAGCGCGACGAGCGCGGGCTCGACCCGCCCGACCTTGGTGAGGACCTCGGAGAGGTCGAAGCCCTTCTCCCACCACATCAGCGTCGAGCCGACGATGCGCAGCTGGGCGCCCTGCAGCTCCGGCCGGGCGAGCGCGTGCGCGAAACCGCCCTGCACGAGTGCCCTGGCGAACTCCGGGTCGGCCGAGGTGATGCGCCAGTGGTTGTCGATCTGCGGGTGGCCCACCGTGACGTCCTGGCCGCCCACGGCCGTGGCGAGCCCGGCGCGCGCGCCGCGCTCGAAGGCCACCTCCGGCAGGGACGCGGGCAGGTCGACCCCGACGACGAGGTGAGGCTTCTTCACCCGCGACCCGTCCGCGCGGATCTGGTCCGTCGTCAGGTACACGTACTCGAGGAAGAAGACCCGCAGCCCCGCGCGCTCGGCCACCATGATCTCGGCGGCGTAGTTGTCGCGGCCCGGCCGGAACGGCGGGCCCTGCCAGTCCTCCGTCCACATGTCCGCCGGGAAGCGCCGCCAGCCGCCCTGGCGGGAGAAGTCCTGCCGGTCGCTCGTGTACCTCTTCTCCCGGCGCATCTGCACCCACACGCCCACGGCGAGCACCGCGGCGACCAGGAGGACCAGGAGCGCCGTGGTCCCCGTGCTCAGCCCGTCGTCCATGCCGTCTCCCTCGTCGTGCCGCTGATCCGATGGTTCCCGCTGGCGTCGCGGGCGAGCGGGACGCCGCCCTGAGTGGGGGCGGCGTCCGGGGTGTGTGTGCCGCCGTGGAGGTCGTCGGGGTCGGCCGCCCGGCGGACGTCCTCGAGCAGCGACTCGACGTCGGGCAGCGACCGCAGCAGCGCGTCGAGGTCCGACCCGCTGATCGTCGTCGTCACGTCCACCGCGCCCGACTCGCCCGGTGCTGCCGGGAGCCGCACGGCGTGACGCAGGATGCCGGTGAGCGGGCCGCCGTCGCCGGCCCGCTCGAACCGCAGCACCCGCAGCAGCGGGCGCCCGTCGGGCAGGGTGACGTCCTCGACCTGCACCGCACCGACGCCGGCCTCGCGGTCGGCGTCCGTCAGCATCCGGTGGACGAGGTGCCGGTTGGCGGCGGCGTCCGTCCTCACCGCGGCGACCTCCAGCAGCATGAGACTGCCGCGCACGTCGGGCAGGTGCAGGTAGCGCGCCTGGACGTGGGGAGGCAGGGGGAGGGCCGCGACGGCGGTGAGCACGATCGCCAGGCGCTCGCCCAGCGCCGGGTCGTCGATCCCCTGGTCGGCGACGACGGCGGGACCCGCCTGCCCCGCCCAGGCCGCGGCCGAGGGGTGCTCCGCCGTCGGCCACGCCGTCGGCACGTGGACCCAGATCCGCGGGTCGGGGGCGACGTGCACGGGGACGGTCATGACCACCTCAGGGTGGAGACGACGGCGTCGAAGAGCTCCGTCAGGGCGTCGCCCAGCTCGGCCTCGGGATCGTCCGCGGGCTCGAGGACGGTCAGCGTGAGGGCGAGGAACTGCCGGGGACGTCCGGGGATGCCGAGCAGGTAGCGCACGTGCCGGCTGACCGCGCCGGCCGCGGGCTCGACGTCGTCCGCGACGGTGGCCAGCGGCCCGGCCGGTGCGCCGGCCGCCTGGAGCGTCCGCTCGGTCCGGGCGACCTCCGCGCCGAGCTGGGCGGTGACGTCGCGGCTTGTGACCGAGCGCACGGCCACGGCGTCCCCGACGGCCACCGGCTCGCCGGCGCCGCGGGCGACCATGGCGACGAGGACGTCCTCGTGCGAGGCGCCGGCCTCGGGCACGTCGACCACGGTGGCCATCACCGACGCCGGGATCGTCAGGCCGTCCACGCGCTCGACCGGCACAAGCAGGTCGACGGCGCCGCGGTTCTGCGCGTCCGTGACGAGGGCGCGCAGCTGCTGCTCCACGTGGTGCCGCACGGCCGGTGCGCTGTCGCGCGGCACCGCGGCGGTGAGGTGGTCGACGAGGGCCTGGAGCTGGGCGTCGGTGTCGCCGTCGATCTCGAGGCGGGTCCAGCCCGGCGGGACCGAGACCGAGTACAGGCGGCTCACCTGCCGTCCCCGACGAGCGCTGCGTCCATCTGGTCACGGTACTCGGCGAACGGCCGGGGCGCGCCCAACGGGTCGTTCCAGTCGAACAGGTAGGGGTTGCCGCCGTTGGCGAGGGAGGTCTCGGTGAGGTGGTTGGTGAGCCAGTCGTCCCCGGCGTCGGCGGCGGTCTTGATGCCGTACTCCTTGGCCAGGTACGCGCCGCCCTCGAGGCCGGCCGCCTTGACCGCCAGCTCGGTCATCTCGTGGTTGGAGTAGGCCCCGCGCCACAGGTCGTTGAGCATCGACATCTGCGCGACGTTCCGGTTGCCGATGGTGAAGTCGGCCGGGATGGCGCGGATCTCGACATCGGTCGGCACGAGGTTCGAGGCGGCGAAGAGGGTGTCGGCACCGGTGCGGGACAGCACCCGTGTCATCGCGCCGCCGACCAGCTTCTCGACGCCCTTGCCCGCGAGCTTCTCCACCTGCCCCTTGGCCAGCCCGGTGAGGAGCTCGATCGCGGACTTCTTGCCGCGCACCACCTGGATGAGCGCGACGGAGTGCTTGGCGATCTTGACGACCCGCTGGATCTTCCCGATCAGGGTGAGGACCCGCAGCGCCGCGACGAGGAGGCCGCCGCCCGGGACGAAGAGCAGCACGATCGAGGCGACGAGCAGCAGGATCTCGAACTTGTCGAGGATGTCGGAGATGACGGTCAGGGCCTTCTCCAGGAAGTCCACGACGTCGCCCAGGAAGTCACCGGCCTTGTCCCAGAAACTGTCCTTGAGGGCGTTCGAGTCCGCGAGCTCGCCGATGGAGCTGATCGCCGCCGAGGCGGCCTCGTCCCGGTCGGCGACGGCGTCCCGGATGCGCTGGACGGCCGCGTCGAACTCGGCCTGCAGGGCGTCGACCCGGGCACGGGCGACGGCGAGGTCGCCCGCGGGGTCCGTGGGGGCGCCCGGCACCGGCTCGAGGTTCATGGCCTCGCGGTAGAGATGGTTGCTCGCCGCGTGCGCGGCGTCGCTCTCGGCGACCCGGGCGGACTCCAGCTGCCCCGCGACCTCCACGACGGCGCTCAGCGCGAGGTCGGCCTTGTCCTGCGCGGCGTCGAGGCCCGTGGCGTAGGTGTCGACGGCGTCCGCCACACCGGAGTAGAGCGGCTCGGCCTTCTCGATCTCGGCCGCGACCTCCGCGGCCCGCTGGCGGAACTTCTCGACCGCCTTCGACTTCATGTCGAGGTCGCTGAGGTCACGCAGCCCCTGGGCGGCGCTGGTGATGTGCTCGGCGACCGTGCGGTAGCCGCCGGCGTAGGTCCGCAGCTCGGTGGGGTCGCCGGGCAAGGGGTCGGTCCAGAACTCGCGGGTGACCTCCCAGCCGGTCGGGCGCGGGGTGCTCATCACCGACCACCACCCAGACCGTCGGCCAGCTGGGTGTCGAGCTCGACGAACGCCTCGGCGACGGTGACCATGGTGCGGCCGAGCACGTCGATGTTCTCCACCATGCGGCCGCGGTGCACCTCCCAGCTCGACCGGAAGGAGTCGAGCCGGTCGTACAGCCCGTCGTGGCCGACCGCCTCGCTCAGGCCGGAGCTCTTGTCCGTCGTGCCGGTCGCGAACTCCTCCCGGACCGCGGCGAGCGAGTCGGCGGTCGAGAGCAGAAGGTCGGTGCTGAGCGTCAGGTCCCCCGACATGGCTCCTCCGTCGGTCGTGGCGCCGCACGGTGCGGCTCGGTTCTGGAGCCAACTGTGGCGTAACCGGGATCCGGTGGGCCAGCCTGCTGCGGGGGGACTTCTCCCCATCCGGGGGCCGCGGCACGGGGAGAACTCCCCGCAGCGGCCGGCACCCGGTCAGACGAGGCTGTCCACGTACCGCCCGAGCACCATGTCCCAGCCCGCGTCGTACCGGGCGCGCGCGGCTGCGCCGTCGTCCCGGACCTCCCAGCCCGTGTGGCGCAGGTGCACCCGGGTGCCGTCGGAGGTCTCGGAGAACCGCACCTCCAGCTCGGTGGCCTGCTCAGGCGGGCCGCCGGGGTGCCAGCTCATGGTGAGCAGCTCCGGCGGTGCCCAGCCGGTGACGGTGCCCCAGACCTCTCGGCCCCCGTCGGGACGGACCTCCACAACCTCCTCGCCCACCCCGGCCCCGAAGCTGACGGTCCCTCGGTCGGCGTGCGCCGTGGAGTGCGTCCCGAACGGCCACCACGTCTCGAGCCCGGTGGTGAAGGCCCGGAACGCCTCGCCGGCGGCCATCGGCACGGTCACCACCTTGACGACCGGCGCGAACGGGTCCTCGACGACGTCCATGGCTGCCTCCTGGGGTGCGCGTGGCGTGAGGCTACCGCGTCCCGCCGTCAGCGCTCGCGGACCGCGCCCAGCCCGTCCGTCCGGGAGGTGACGCTCGCGCCGCCGCCGTAGGTGACGGACCCGGCCCCGTCCACGGTCGCGGTGAGCTCGCTGGAGACCTCGACGTCGGCGCTGCCGGTGCCGGACAGCGTGACGACGGCGTCCTGCGAGGTGAGCTCTCTGCCCTCGTAGCTGCCGGTGCCGTCGATCTGCACGGACTGCGCGCGCGCCGCACCGCTGAGCCGGACCGAGCCGGTGCCCTCGATGTCGACGAGGAGGTTGTCGACGTCGACGCCCTGCGCCTGCACGTCCCCGGTGCCCTCCACGCCGACGGCGAGGGAGTCGGTGGGGGACAGCTCGGCGACGACGTCGCCGGTGCCTCGGACGGTGATCCCCTCGACCTCGGGCAGGACGAGCTCGTAGGTGATGTCGCCGAGGTCCCGCAGACGCATGCCGGGGCGGACCCCGAGGACGAGCACACCGTCGTGCACGTCCGACGTCAGCTCCTCGAGGGTGCTCTCGTGGGCGGTGACCGTGAGCGACGCCCGGTCGCCGGTGCTGACCCGCAGGTTGCCCGTGCCGTCGAGGCGCACGGCCCTCACCGAGCTGTCGACCTCGCCGTCCTCGGTCGTGACCGCGCCGGACGGTCCCGCCACGGCACATCCCATCAGCAGCAGCCCGGCGGCGGAGAGGAGACCGAGGGCGGCGGGCAGGTTCTTGATCAGCATGGGGGGGCTCACGTTCCGACTAGCAGTGACCGTCTGGGTGCCGGGCTGGCGCCCGGCACTGACGAGTCTTGCGAACGCGTGAGGGCACCGGTATCGGAGATGCACCTGATCGATCCCTGAGATCTCCCTGAGGCGAGCGTGCGGGGCGCATCAACGGGCCCCGCGCACGAACGCTGCCACGAAAGGCCGCAGCTCCCCGCGGGCGATGCCGCTCGAGATCGTCGGATCCTCCGCCATGTAGCGGCGGGCGGCCTCCTCGTCGGCCGCCGTGAACACGCAGATGCCGGTGTTGACCGCGCCGAGCGTCGGGCCCGCGAGGATGAGGCTGCCGTCCGCGAGGCGCCGCTCGAGCAACGCCGCGTGCTCGCCCCACACCCGCTGCTCCTCGGCCGTCATCGTCTCGGCGAAGTGTTCCCGCGGGGAGTGGATGAAGTAGATCCACTCGCTCATCCGGCCACGCTAGCAACGGGTGCCGGCCCTCGTGGCGCGACGGGTGAGCGGTTGCGCCCGGGACGGCGTGCGCGGCGGATCTACGGCGGGGGAGCGGGCTCCGACACCTTCGTGACCGTCCCCGCCGCACCGTCGACGGTGAGCGTCTCGCCCGTCCGGACGAGCCCGGTGGCACCCACGACGCCGACGACGGCCGGCAGACCGTACTCGCGCGCGACCACCGCGCCGTGCGACATGGCGCCGCCCATCTCCATGACCAGCCCGCCCGCGGTCAGGAACAGCGGTGTCCACCCGGGGTCGGTCGACGGCGTCACGAGAATCTCGCCCGGCTCCAGACGCGCGCTGGCGGGGTCGAGGACGACGCGGGCCCGGGCGGTGACCGAGCCCGCCGACGCCGGCGCCCCGGCGAGCGTGCCGGGCGGCAGCCTGTCTCCGGCCGCCGTCGTCGCGGCCTCCGCGGCCTCCGCCGCGAGGGCGGCCTCGAGGTCCGTCCCGTCGGACAGCAGCAGACGAGGGACGTGCCGACGGCGCGACTCGTGCTGGTACGTCCGGCGCCGCTGCGCGACGACGTCGCGCAGGTCGGCACCGCGCAGCCCCACGCGGGCCTCGGTCAGGTCGAGGAAGAAGACGTCCTCCGCATCCTCGATGCGCCCGGCGTCGGCGAGGTCCTCCCCGACGCGGCGCAGCTGCGCGCGGAGTCCCGCGAGCACCAGGACGAAGGCGAACTTGGGCTGCTCGCGCAGACCGGCCGCCGCCCGGGCACGGCGCAGCCCGTACGCCACCGCCCGGCCGCGCACGCTGCGCGGCCCCCCGGCCCTGCCGGCCAGCTCCGCGGCCATCGCCTCGGCCTCGGCGGCGGCGCGGGCGAACTGGCGGTCAGGCGCCAGCTCGGGGTCCTCCAGCCGCAGGTAGTTGGCAAGGACGTTGACGACGTGCGTGGGGTCGTCTGACCAGCGCGGTGCCCCGACGTCGATCTCCGCGACGGCGCGGTGGCCGTAGGCGCGCAGGAACTGCCGGAGCTCGTGCTGGGCGACCTGCGGGAGGGACCCCTCGGCGTACCGCTGCGCGATCTCGCCGGGTGCGGAGCCCAGAAAGAGCGACGCGGACGCCGGGTCCTCGCGCAGGCGGGTGGCGGTCCGCCACAGGTTCAGGTCCATGTCCGTGGTGACGTTGCCGGGCAGCCCGCGGAGCACGGGCGGCAGCTCGCCACGGCGCGCCCGTCGGCCGAGCAGCCACCGCGCGATGCCGAACCAGACGTACGCGGCCACCGCCGGCGGCAGCTGGTCCATGACGGCGTCCATGAGGGTCCGGCCGAGCACCCGCTCGACGGCGTCCAGGCGCCCCGCGGCGGTGGCGTGCGCCGGCAGCGACGCGACGACCCGGCGCACGGCGACCTCGGCCCGGCGGCCGCGCTCGCGGGCCGCGGCCGGCCGGAGGACGGCGAGGATCACCTGGGGGACGGCCTGGAGCTGGGGCAGCGACCGGTACAGTCCGAGGATGGAGCGGACGCTCCAGCCCTCGGTCGCGGAGAACCGGGGATCCTCGGTGAGGTGCCGCAGGAGCGCGACGGAGGGGGCGTCCGCGATCCGCATGGCACCGAGGAACATCGCGCGGCCCGCCCGGCCGGCGAGCGTCGCGGTGATGTCCATGTACAGACGCAGGCCAGGGTGGACGTAGCGGAACGGCGCCGGCACCCCCGCCGGTGGCCGGTACCCGGCGAGGACGACGTCGTACAGGGACAGCCCCATGGGCGTCAGCGGCCCGTGGATGCCCTGGAGCAGGCTGGCGCACACGAACGCGCGGACGCCGCCGTCGGGAGGGCGGTCCGGCTCCGGCAGCGGGTACAGCGTGGTGACGGGACGTGACTGCAGCAGCACGATCCGGCCACGTCGGTCGACCGACCACTCCACGTCCTGCGGCTGGCCGAGGCAGCTCTCCGCCCGTGCGCCGAGAGCGGTGACGTCCAGCACCTGGGCGTCGGTCAGGCACAGCGTGCGGCCCGGCCCGCCCGACAGCTCCCCGGAGGCGCCGCCGGCGGGTCCAGGTCCGGTGGACCGCCGCAGGATCGCACGCGTGGCGACGTCGACCACCCACCGGTCGGGGTTGACGGAGCCGCCGACCAGGGCCGCCCCGAGGCCCGGCGCCGCGTCGATGACCGCCTCGCCGCGCCGCCCCGTCACGGGGTTGGCGGTGAAGAGCACCCCGGAGACCGCTGCGTCCACCATCTCCTGCACGACGACCGCCATGCTGATCGCGCGGTGGTCGATGCCGTGGGCCTCGCGGTAGGCGACCGCGCGGTCGGTCCACAACGACGCCCAGCAACGGCGGACCGCTGCCCACAGGGCGTCCGGGCCGACCACGCCCAGATAGGTGTCCTGCTGGCCGGCGAAGCTGACGTCCGGAAGGTCCTCCGCGGTGGCGGAGGAGCGCACGGCGACCGGCACGTCCCGGCCGAGCCGCGCGTAGGCGTCGCGGACCGCCTCGAGCACCGGCGTCGGGACGGGGGCGGCGCGCAGGCGCTCGCGCGCCGGCCCGGCGAGGGCGGCGCTCGACGAGGCCTCGGTGTCCCGTCGCTCCGTCAGCCTGTCCAGGATCTCGTCGAGTCCGGCCGCCTCGGCGGCCCGGTCGTAGAGCTCCGTGGTGAGGCAGAACCCGGCCGGCACCGGGAGCCCGGCCGCCAGCAGCGCCCCGAGGTTCTCCGCCTTGCCGCCGACGACGGCCACCGTGCCGGGACCGACGTCGGCCAGCTCCACGACGCCCCGCGGGCGCCCGACGGGACCGGACGATGCGCCCATAGCCGCCACCACGTCGTCGTCGGCACACTGACGAGATCGACGATAGGTCGCCGCGGGGCGGAGTCAACCCGCGGTCCGCGCAGGCGGGAACCGCCGCCGCGTCGGAGGCACGCCCGAACGTCTGAGGGCGGGGACACGCGCGGTCCGCGCAGGCGGGGAAACGTCGCCGTCGGGCGGCCGACCGGGCATGCTGGGCCGCACGACTCGAGGAGGAGCTCGCATGCTCGTGATCGACCTCAGCACCGGAGGGACCGACGGGGGACGGCTGCACCAGCTCGAGGGGCGCGGCTGCGAGGCCGGGGTCTCCCTGATCTTCACCAGCACCGCGGAGCCCGGCGCGGGCCCGTACCTGCACAAGCACCCGTACGCGGTGACCTTCGTGATCCACGCGGGGCGTGCGTCGTTCACCGTCGGCGACCAGGAGCTGGTGGGCTCGGCCGACCAGGTGATCGTGGTGCCGGGATTCACGCCTCACAAGTTCGCCGTCCTGGGGCCGGAGCCGTTCTGGTCGACGAACATCCACGCGAGCAACACGTTCGTCACCGAGTGGCTGGAGGGGCCCCGGGCGACGCTGCTCTAGGACCCGCCCCTCGCTCCAGGAACGGCACAGGGCCCGCCCCCTGCGGAGCGAGCCCTGCGTGAAGCGGGGTCCGGCGGACCAGCGGTCAGTGCTGGTGGCTGGCCTCGTGCTCGGCCACCTGGCGGCGCACCTCGTCCATGTCGAGGCCCTTGACGCCGTCGACCAGCTGCTCGAGGCTCTTCGCCGGCAGCGCGCCGGCCTGGGAGAAGACGAGGATCCCGTCACGGAAAGCCATCAGCGTGGGGATGGCCGTGATCTGGAGCTGGGCCGCGAGCTGCTGCTCGGCCTCGGTGTCCACCTTCGCGAACGTGATGTCCGGGTTCGCCTCGGAGACCTTCTCGTAGATGGGGGCGAACTGCTTGCAGGGGCCGCACCAGTCGGCCCAGAAGTCGACGAGCGTGATGCCCTCGCCGCTGATGGTCTGCTCGAACTCCGCGGTCGTGATGTTCTTCGTCGCCATGCTGCTTCCTCCTCGTGGGGTTGCTCTGGGGGAGATAACGCGAGGGCACGGGATTCATTCCCGGCCCCGCCGACGCCCGTCACACCGTGACCACGAGCTTCCCGCGGACGTGGCCGCGCTCGCTGGTCAGGAGCGCGTCCCGCGCCCGGTCCAGGGGGAACCGCTCGGCGATCTCGACACGCAGCTCCCCGTGCGCGACGTGGGCGAGGAGACGCGTGAGCCGTGCGCGGTCGGGCCGGACGTAGACGTACCGGCCGCCGAACCGTTCCCTCACCCCCGGGTCGACGACCGAGGCGACGCGGGCGCCGTCGGCGAGGACGTCGGCGGACGCGTCCAGCGCGTCCCCGCCCACGAGGTCGATCACCGCGTCGACGCCGTCCGGTGCCTCGCGGCGGACGTTGCGGACCAGCTCCTCGCCGTACTCCACGGGCACGGCGCCCAGGCCGGCGAGGTACTCGTGGTTGCGCGAGCTCGCCGTGCCGAGCACCCGCGCACCGCGCAGGCGCGCGAGCTGCACCGCGAACGAGCCGACGCCCCCGGCGGCGGCGTGGACGAGCACCGTGTCGCCCCGGGACACCCGGGCGGCGTCCAGGAGCATGTCCGCGGTCATCCCGGCGAGGGGGACGCAGCCCGCGACGTCGAGCGGGACGCCGTCCGGCACCTTCGCCCAGGCCCGCTCCGGGACGCTGACCCGTTCGGCGAACGTCCCGGCCTGGATGTGGTCCTTGCGGGCGTAGGCGGCGACGCGGTCCCCGGGGGCGAGCCCCTCGATGGCCGGCCCGGCGGCCACGACCGTCCCCGCGATGTCCCAGCCGGGCACGAGCGGCAGGTGGTGGGGGACCGCCCCGCGCATCCCGCCGTAGAGGATCTTCCAGTCGACGGGGTTGACGCCCGCCGCCGCGGTCTGGACCAGCACGTCGTCGGGGCCGATCCCCGGGGTGTCGAGCTCCGTGAGCTCGACGGCCGCGGGTCCGTCGAACGCGCGGATCACCGCCGCCCTGATGGGTCCCTCAGCGACAGTCACGACGCCGAGCGACCTGCCGGGCCGGACCGGTTCCGAAGACTTGCCAGCAGCTCCTTGGCCCGGCGCTGGTTCTCCGGCTTGGCAGCCTCGCGGCGCACGATCTGGATCGCCTTGGCGGCGACCGCGCCCTTGAGGGCTCCGCGGATCAGTCGCATGGTGCTCCTTCCTCCTGGTGCTGGCCCCTGCGTCCCGCGCGGCGACCCCGCGCGTTCTCGGGGATCTCGACGGTACGGGCGGCCGCGCGGGGCTGCCACCGCACGGCGGGTGGTGCGGGGACGGACGGGTCTCCCGGCGGGGCCCGCTCCGGCCTACCCTGTGGCGCATGACGGACATCACGTACCCCACGACGAACGCCGGCCCGGGCGAGGACGCCTCCGCCGTCGCGACGCCGGCGCCTGCCGCGGTCGACGACGCACGCGAGGGCGTCCGCGGGATCGCCCTGGCGGCCAAGCAGGCCTCCCGCGCCCTGGCGACGGCGACGCGCGCCACCAAGGACGCCGCGCTGCACGCGATGGCCGACGCGCTCGTCGCGGAGGCCGCCCGCATCATCGACGCCAACGGCGCGGACCTGGCCCGGGGCCGCGAGAACGGCATGAAGGAGTCGCTGCTGGACCGCCTCGCCCTGGACGAGGGGCGGATCGCCGGCATCGCGGACGCCCTCCGGGAGCTCGCGGCGCTGCCCGACCCCGTCGGCGAGATCGTGCGCGGCTCCACGTTGCCCAACGGGCTGCGCCTGCGGCAGGTCCGCGTCCCGATGGGGGTCGTCGGGATGATCTACGAGGCCCGCCCCAACGTGACCGTCGACGCGGCCGGCCTCGCGCTGAAGTCCGGCAACGCCGTCGTGCTCCGCGGCGGCTCGGCGGCGGCCAGCTCGAACGAGGTGATCGTCGCCGTCCTGGGCGAGGCGCTCGTGCGCCAGGGGCTGCCGCGTGAGCTCGTGCAGTCCATCGACGCCTACGGCCGCGCGGGCGCCGTCGAGCTCATGCGGGCCCGCGGGCTCGTCGACGTCCTCGTGCCGCGCGGGGGCGCGGACCTCATCCGCACCGTCGTGACCGAGTCGCTCGTGCCGGTCATCGAGACCGGCGTGGGCAACTGCCACGTGTTCGTCGACGCCTCGGCGGACGTCGCCCAGGCCGTGCCGATCGTGCTCAACTCCAAGACCCAGCGCACCGGGGTGTGCAACGCCGCCGAGACGCTCCTCGTCCACCGCGACGTCGCACCGACGTTCCTGCCCGCGGTGCTCGAGGAGCTCCGACGCCGGGACGTCACCATCCACGGCGACGACGCCGTCGCGGCCAACGTCCCCGAGGGGCTGCGGTTCGAGCAGGCGACGGAGACCGACTGGGAGACGGAGTACCTCTCCCTGGACCTGGCCGTGCGCGTCGTCGACTCGCTCGACGAGGCCCTCGAGCACATCCGCCGCTACTCCTCCGGGCACACGGAGGTCATCTGCACCCGGGACACCCGCTCGGTGCAGCGGTTCACCACCGAGCTCGACTCCGCGGCGATCATCGTGAACGCCTCCTCGCGCTTCACCGACGGCGGGCAGTTCGGCCTGGGGGCGGAGATCGGCATCTCCACCCAGAAGCTCCACGCCCGGGGCCCGATGGGCCTGGCGGAGCTGACGACGACCACGTGGATCGTGGAGGGGGACGGGCAGATCCGCGAGTAGCGGCCGAGCCGGGGCAGGGCGGGGCCGGTCGGACCGCTCCGCCCGCCCCGGTCAGGCGCGTCCCGCCGTGTGTCGGGGTGCGTCCCGCCGTGGGTCAGGCGCGTCCCGCCGTGTGTCAGGCGCGCCTCGCCCGGCCCCGGGTTCACCGTCGGCGGCGTCGCGCGCCGGACCGGCGGGCGCGTCGGCCACCCTGACGGAGATCAGCTCGTCCAGGCAGCGACGGACGGTGACGGCCAGCGAGGCGGCCACCATCGTGCCGCCGCCCGGCTCGTCGGTGCGGGCCCGGCCGGTCGCCGCGGTGAACCGCTCCAGCGACTCCCGGGCGGCCCGCACCTCCTTCTCGACGTCGTCCGAGTCGCCGACGCTGCGCACGACCGCCTCGAGGTGACGGACCATGTCGGCGGCCGCGGGCCGCAGGGCACGGCCCAGGGCCAGGGTCTCGTTCCCGGCGCGCTCCTCCACGGAGAGCAGGTCGGTGAGGTCGACCACGAGCAGCGCGACCCGGTCGAGCGCGGCCGCCTGCCGGTCGAGGCGGTCGAGCTCGTGCTCGTACGCCCGTGCCCGGCGGTTGCCGCGCCGGGCGTCGTCGGCCTCCTGGACCCTGTTGCGCATGAGCCAGCGTTTCGGTGCGACGTCGTGCTGGCGCTGCTCCCACCCCTCGGCGTCGAGCGGGTCGTCCTGCTCGAGGGCGTCGGCCACGTCGGCGAGCTGCGCGGCGAGCTCGCGCCGCACGTCCGCGACCGCCGCCTGGGCCGGGGCGAGCGGCAGGGGCGGGAACACGGCGTTGACCGTGACGCCGATGGCGGCGCCGAGCAGCACCAGTCCCGCGTACACGCCGATGTAGAAGGCCTCCCCGCCGCCGATGACGAGCGTGAACAGCGCGGCCGTCGGTGCCCAGCTGGCCATGGCCCCCAGGGGGCGCAGGCCGACGGCGAGCACGCCGAGGGCGACGACCAGTGCCACGGTGAGCGGGCTGGAGGAAGAGCCGAGGTGCTCGCCGAGGAACCCGATCGCCCCACCGACCCCGATGGCCGCCACCGTCTGGAGCGACTCGCGCACGGAGCCCGCGAGCGTGGTGGTCGTGGCGATGACGGCGCCGAGCGGGGCGTAGTACGGGTAGTCGGCGGCCGGGTCGGGCAGGAACTGGGCGACGAACCACGCCAGGGAGGCGGCGAGCGCCCCGCGGACCGCGAGCGCCGCACGAGGGTGGCGCAGCCAGGTGGTCAGCAGCCGTCCCGGGCGGTGCAGCAGCTCGTCCCGGACCGTGGACGCTGTCTCGGTCATGTGCCTCCTGTCGTCGCCGTCATGCCTAGCACGCGGCGGACCGGTCAGCACGGGCAGGGCGACGGTCCCGGACGGACGAGGTCGGGCCCGGGCGGCGGACCCGGCAAGGGCACCTGCCCGGGCCCGCAGGGCCGGAAGGTCACGGCCAGAGCAGCTCGGTGGTCCAGCGGCCCGGCGCCCCGTCCGTGCGGTAGCGCAGCCGGACGTTGCCCGGCCGCGCGGCCTGGAAGAACTCCACGGTGTCCGGGGCGAGGGCGTGGTCGGTCCACCGCTCGTCGACGAGGTCCGGGTCGGCCCGCACCTGCTCGAGCGCGTCGGCGAACGCCGCGGCGTAGCGCTCGAGGCTGTCGAGGTGCTCGCTCTGGTGGCCCACCAGGGTGCCCGCGCGCGAGGCCTCGGACCGGGCGCGGAAGTGCTCCGCCGCCTCGGGGCCGAGGTCCGACACCGACCCGCTGAGCCGGACCTGACGTCCCAGCACCGGCCAGAAGAACGTCATCGCGGCGCGGGGCCGTGCGGCGAGGTCGAGCGCCTTGGGGCTCGAGCGGGGCGTGGAGAAGTGCCAGCCGGCGGCGTCGACGTCCGTGAGCAGCACGTTGCGCGCCGTGACCCGGCCGTCCGGGCCCACGGTGGCCACCACCACGGCGTGCGGGGCGGGCACGCCGGTGGCGACCGCGTCCTCGAGCCAGCCGAGGAACAGCTCCGCCGGTGCGGCGGGCGCTCGCTCGACGTCGAACGGCGGCAGGTCCTCGGGGAACGTCGTGAGGCCACGCAGGCGGGCACGCAGCCCGTCGGCGGCGGTCACCGCAGCGGGTCGGTCGGAGCGGGTGCGGCCGGCGGCTCGGCGGGATCGGGCGACTGCTCACCGATCCCGGCGGACCGCTCGCCGGCGCCGGCCGGCTGGGGGCCCGGGTCCACGGGGTGGCACCCGTCCGGTCCGCAGAAGCCGACCGCGTCGCCGCCGATCCCCTGCAGCCCCGGCACCGGGACGAGGGTGAGCGGGGCGGGCGGTGCCTGCTCCGTCGTCGTCCCGGCCCGCGACGAGGTCCGGTCCGCCGTCGGCAGGTCCGTCACCGGACCCCCTCGGAGGCGGCGGCCTTCTCCTCGGCGACCTTCTGCAGGACCTGCGCGAAGGTCTCGGGCGCCTGGGCGCCGGAGACGCCGTACTTGTTGTCGATGACGTAGAACGGCACGCCGTTGATGCCGTACGCGCGGGCCTGGGCGATGTCCTGCTGGACGTCGGCGCGATACGTGCCCTCGGCGAGCGCGGCGCGCACGTCGTCGGGGTCCAGGCCCGCCTCCGCGGCGATGGCGACGAGATCCTCGTCGTGGCCCACGTGGCGCCCCTGCTCGAAGTAGGCGGAGAACAGCTTCTCGACGACGTCGAGCTGGAGGCCCTTCGCCTTGGCGAGGTGGAGCACCTCGTGGGCCTTGAGGGTCTTGGTGTGCCGGACCGAGCCGAAGTCGTAGTCCAGGCCCTCCGCCGCGGCGAGCCCGGTGACCTGCTCGAGCATCTGGGCCACCTGCTCCCTGGGCATGCCCTTGTGGCCGGCGAGGAAGTCCACCTCGGAGCCCTCGAAGTCCACCGGGGTGTCGGGCGCCAGCTCGAAGGAGTGGTACTCGACGGTGACGTCCCCGCCGAACTGCGCGGCCCCCTTCTCGAAACGGCGCTTGCCGATGAAGCACCACGGGCAGGCGATGTCGGACCAGACGTGCACGGAGATCGGTTCGCTCATGACCGGCTCAACCGGACCGCGCCGTCCTTCATTCCGGGCGCTTCCGGAGCACCGCGTCGAGGGGCCTCGGTACGCTGGCGGCCGGCCGGCCCGTCGACGGTGCCGGGCAGACGCCACTCACGGGGGAGCGACCGTTCGATGACCACCTGGCTGGGCACGCCCGCGCACGCGCGGTGGCTGGAGCACGAGTCGGACGCGCTGCTGCGTTTCGCGCGCGCCTCCCGCACCCCGCAGGGCTTCGGCTACCTCGACGCCGCCGGAGCGGTCGACCCCGCCCGCCCCAGCGAGCTGTGGATCACCTGCCGCATGGTGCACGCGTTCGCCCTCGGCACGCTCCTCGGCCGGCCCGGCTGCGCGCCGCTCGTCGACCACGGTCTCGCGTGCCTGGCCGGGACGTTCGAGGACCCCGAGCACGGCGGCTGGTTCTCCGCCGTCGGACCCGAGGGGCCGACGTCGGAGCGCAAGGAGGCCTACCCGCACTCCTTCGTCCTGCTCGCCACCTCCTCCGCGACGGCGGCCGGCCGGCCCGGTGCGGCCGAGCTCTTCGAGCGGGCCCGCCGGGTCTCGCTCGAGCGGTTTTGGCGCGACGACGAGGGCATGGTCGTGGAGAGCTGGGACCGGACCTTCAGCGAGCTCGAGGCCTACCGCGGCGTCAACGCCAACATGCACACGGTCGAGGCGTACCTCGCCACCGCGGACGTCACCGGCGACGACGCCTGGCTCGACCGGGCCGTGCGCATCGCCCGCCGGGTGGTGGACGGCTTCGCCCGCCCGGCGTCGTGGCGCCTCCCCGAGCACTTCGACCCCGCCTGGTCCCCGCTGCCCGACTACAACCGCGAGGACCCCGCGCACCCCTTCCGCCCGTTCGGCGCCACCGTGGGGCACTGGTTCGAGTGGGCCCGGCTCACCCTCCAGGCCCGCGACGCCCTGACCTCCCGTGGCCGGGACGCGGGCGGGTGGATGCTCGACGGCGCACGCTCGCTCTTCGCGACCGGCGCCGCGGAGGGGTGGGCGGTCGACGGCGCGGAGGGGTTCGTCTACACGGTCGACTTCGGCGGGCGTCCGGTGGTGCGCGAGCGGATGCACTGGGTGCTCACCGAGGCGCTCGCTGCCGCCGCCGTGCTGCACCGCGTCACCGGTGAGGACGAGTACGAGCGCTGGTACCGCACCTGGTGGGACTACGCCGCCGAGCACCTCCTCGAGGCACCCGGCGCCTGGCGGCACGAGCTCGACCCCGCCAACCGGCCGAGCGCCCGGACCTGGTCCGGCAAGCCCGACGTCTACCACGCGCTGCAGGCGACCCTGCTGCCGCGGCTGCCGGCGAGCCCGGCGATCGCCCCCGCGCTCGCGGCGGGCCTGCTCGACACGTAGGGCGGGGCGCGCTCACCCTGCGTCACCCCTCGCCCCCACCCGGGGCGAGGGCGGCCGAATCACCCCTCGATCACCGCCCGAGGTAGCAGTGGCTCCTCGTGACCGCTGGTGCGCTGGATCCTCCCAGCCACAGCGAGGTCACGATGCTCACGAACTTCGTCAGCCCCACCGGACCGGTCGGCTAGGGCCGGGCCGTGACGACGCAGACGCGGCCGCCGGCCGGACTGCACGAGCCCCGTCCCGGCCGGGCGACCCCCGGCACCCCGGGCCGCCCGGACGGCGACGGCGACCCGACGGCGCCGCTGGCCCTGCCGGCGGGCGGGCGCGGTGGCCGCCGGGCGGGGCGGGTCGCCGTCCTCGTCGCGCTCGCCATCCTGCTGACCGTGGCGGGGGCGGGCGTCGCCGGCGTCTCCTACCTCCAGGGGCGGCTCGAGGCCGGCATCGAACGCCTCGGCGACCCGTTCGCCGCCATCCCGACCCGGCCCGAGAACGCGCCGCGAACCGCCGTGGGCGACGGCGCCGCGGCGGCCGGACGGGCCCCCGTCAACATCCTGATCCTCGGCTCGGACAGCCGGATCTCGGCCGGCGACCCCAGCCGGTGGACGGCCGGCGCGCAGCGCACGGACGCCATCATGCTGGCGCAGATCTCGGGCGACCGGCGGAGCCTGACCATGATGTCGATCCCGCGCGACTCCTGGGTCGACGTCCCCGGCCACGGCGAGGCCAAGATCAACGCCGCGTTCTCGTGGGGCGGCCCCACGCTCATGATCCAGACGGTCGAGCAGCTGACCGGGGTGCGGATCGACCACTTCGCCGTCGCCGACTTCGAGTCCTTCGCCGTGCTCACCGACGAGCTGGGCGGGGTGGAGCTCACGCTCGCCCAGCCGCTCGACGCCGGCGGCGTCACCCTCGAGGAGGGCACCCACGTGCTCGACGGTGAGCAGGCGCTCGCCTACGCCCGCGAGCGGTACAACGTCGAGGGCGGCGACTTCGGCCGCGTCCAGCGCCAGCAGAACTGGATGCGCGCGATCATGCGCTCGATCTTCGACCGGGAGCTGCTCACCGACCCGGTCCGGCTGATGTCCACGCTCGAGGCGGTCACCCGCTCGCTCTCCCTCGACGACGGCCTCACCGTGTCGAAGATGCGCGACCTCGCCATCGGCGCCCGCACGCTGCGCCCGGACTCCGTCCGCTTCATCACCGCGCCGTACGTCGGCACCGGCCGGAGCCCGGACGGGGCCCAGTCGATCGTGCTCCTCGACGAGCCGCGGCTGCAGGAGGTCAGCGACGCGTTCGCGGAGGACCGCGTCGGGGAGTACCTGGAGGAGCATCCCGACGCCGCACCGGCCCTCGGTGACCACGTGGACTAACGGTCACGGACGACGGCGGACCCGCGGCTCCTCAGTACGCGTCGGCCCCCTCGGCGAAGAGCGTCACGTGCAGGCCCGCCGCCACCTCGAGGCGGGAGTTCAGCGAGTGCCACGGCGTCACCGTGGGCGGCGCGACCAGCTCGGCCCCCGCCTCGACCAGCTTGTCCGTCATCGCTGGGGTGTCGTCCACCTCGAACGCGAGCCGGATCTTCGGGGCGACGTGCCGGCCGACCTCGACGTCGTCGATGAGGTCCTTCTGCGCGGGGTTGGCGATCTCGAGCGTGGCCCGGCCGGCCCCCATGATCGTCACCTCGGCGCCGCCGTCGGACGAGTAGGTCTCCTCGACCGGCAGCCCGACCACGTCGCGGAAGAACGCGACCGCCCTCTCGTAGTCCTCGGCCTCGACGACGACGCGCAGCTGGTGGACGCCCATCTGGCGAGAGTACCGAGCCACCCCCGGGGTGGCTACGGGTCCGCCGGCACGGCCGGGCGCCGGGGAGACCGGCCGGTGAGCGGCAGGGCGGCGAGGACCTGGCGCGTGTCGGTGGGGCGTGGTTGCCTCGTCCCACCACGAAGGCGCCGTCGGACACAGGAGACCTCATGGCAGCAACGGTGCAGATCACCTTCGACGCGCACGACCCCGGCACCCTTGCCACCTTCTGGGCGGAGGTGCTCGGCTACGAGCTCGACCCGCCGCCGGCCGGGTTCGACTCGTGGGACGAGGCGCTCGACGCCTGGGGCGTGCCGGAGGAGCGGCGCAACGACCGGTCCGCCGTCAGCGATCCCGACGGCAGGGGGCCACGGCTGTTCTTCCAGCGGGTGCCCGAGGGGAAGACCGCGAAGAACCGGGTGCACCTCGACGTGCGTGCGGCACCCGGTCTCCAGGGCGAGGAGCGCATGGCGGCGCTGGAGGAGCGGTGCGAGCAGCTGGTCGCGGCGGGGGCCCGTCGGGTGCGGCGTTTCGAGCCCGGCCCGCTCGACGCCGGCTGGATCGTCATGCAGGACCCGGAGGGGAACGAGTTCTGCCTCGACTAGTTGTGATGTCCGGTTGCGGACCGACGGGCCGACGGACCGCCGTCCCGGCGTGCGCGGCCCCGGAGCTCTGCCTACGGTCGAATCCACCGCAGTACCGCACCCGAAGGAGGAGCCATGGCGTCCGAGAGCAGCACGACCACCGATCACGACGAGATCCGCCGCTGGGTCGAGGAGCACGACGGCAAGCCCGCGAGCGTGCGAGGCACCGAGGGGTCCGACCAGGCCGGTGTCCTGCGCATCGACTTCCCCGGCGGAGCCGGCGAGGACCAGCTGGAGCACATCAGCTGGGACGACTGGTTCGCGAAGTTCGAGGACGAGAAGCTGGCGTTCCTGTACCAGCAGAAGAAGGCGGACGGCAGCGACTCCACGTTCTTCAAGCTGGTCTCGCGGTGAGCGCCACCCCTGCGCCCACCGAGAGACCCGCAGCGTTCGAACCCACCAGGATCATCGTCACCGGGGCCGACTCGGGGATCGGGAGGGCGACGGCCGTCGCGCTCGCGGCCCCGGGCCGGCAGGTCGCGGTCACCTGGCACGAGGACGAGCCCGGCGCGCAGGCGACGGCGGAGGAGGTGCGCGCGGCCGGGGCCACCGCCCACGTGCGCCGCCTCGACCTCTCCGAGCCGCGCAACGGCACCGCGGTCGTCGACGAGCTCGCCGAGGCGATGGGCGGCGTGGACACCCTCGTGATGAGCTCGGGGACCGGGAGCTCGACCCTGCTGCTCGAGATGGACTGGAGCACCTGGCGTGACGTCGTCGCCGTGGACCTCGACGGGGCCTTCTGCTGCCTCCAGGCCGCCGCCCGTCACATGGTGGCGGCCGGCAACGGCGGCCGGATCGTGGCCATCACCTCCGTGCACGAGCACGCCCCCCGCGTGGGCGCCGGCCCGTACTGCGCCGCCAAGGGCGGACTGGGTCTGCTGGTCAAGGTGGCGGCCCTGGAGCTGGCCGAGCACGGCATCACCGTCAACGCGGTGGCGCCGGGCGAGATCGCCACGCCCATGACGGGCCAGGAGGACGAGTCGGTGCTCGAGGACAAGTACCGGCCGGGCATCCCCGTCGCGCGCCCCGGGGACGCGCGCGAGATCGCCGCGACCGTGGCGTTCCTCTGCGGGCCCGACGCCGGGTACGTCAACGGTGCCTCGTGGGCCGTCGACGGCGGCATGCTCACCATGGGCCCGATGGCCGGCTCGCACCTGACGAGCGACGACTGGCGGCGTCCCTGACCGCACGGCGTGCCGCGCGCCCGCCCGGGGGCAGGCCTACGCTGGGACCGTCCTGGGAGGCGTCATGACCCGCAACGGGATGCCCGGGCTCTCGGACCCCGACCACGAGCTGCGCGGCGTCGTCGCGGACCTGACGCGCAGGTACGAAGGGACGATCGACAGCGAGACGGTCGAGCGCACGGTGATGGAGTCCTACACCGCGCTGGCACGCACGGCGCGGGTGACGACCCACCTGCCCGTGCTTGCCGCCCACTTCGCCGCCGACCGTCTGGCGGCACTGGCCCAGAGCCGGAACGTACGCCCCCGCGTCTGCCCGGAGGTCCTGTTCGTCTGCGTGCAGAACGCCGGACGTTCGCAGATGGCGGCCCTGCTCCTCGAGCACTACGCGGCGGGCCGCGTGCACACCCGGTCCGCCGGCGCGGCACCGGTGCCACAGGTCCACCCCAACGCCGTCGCCGTCATGGCGGAGCGGGGCCTCGACATGAGTCACGCCTACCCGAAGCCGCTCACCGACGACGTCGTGCGGGCCGCGGACGTGGTCATCACGATGGGTTCGAAGGACGCGGTGCCCGTCTACCCGGGCAAGAGGTACGAGGAGTGGGGCCTGGCCGACCCGGCCGAGGACACGATCGAGGAGGCCCGGCGCATCCGGGACGAGGTCGATGCCCGGGTCCTCCGGCTCCTGGAGGAGCTGGCGCTCGGCTCCTAGCGTCGGTCAGGGGCGGCGGGGCGCGAACGCGTGCTGCTCACCCCGGCCGTCCTCGGTGATCATGCCCCAGCACGACTCCGGTACCTCGGCCCAGGCGTCGGGCATGTCGCGCAGCGGCTCGGAGACGATCAGCCGGGCGGTGTCCGGCAGCGTGCCGAAGACCGGGACCTCCGGGTGCATGCGCCGGAGCTGACCGATGTGCGTGGAGTGGTACAGCGACCGGGACCTCCCGACGGAGGAGTAGCGGAAGGCCCAGGTGGTGCTGCCGTCGGCCGTGGCGACCGTCATCTGGACCGGGTGGCGGATGCCCGCGCCGGCCGCCACCTCCTCCACGAGGCCCACGGCCCTCTCGACGGCGGCCGGCGGGTCGTCGCGCAGCCCGAAGGTGAGCGCCAGGTAGAAGAGCACCTCCGAGTCCGTGGAGCCCTCGATGTGCGGGTACAGCTCCGGGGCGACGGCGCCGACGAGCTCGCGCTTGATCGTCGGGAACCCCGTGATGCCGCCGTTGTGCATCCACATCCACGTCCCGTGACGGAAGGGGTGGCAGTTGCTGCGCTGCACCGGGGTGCCGGTCGAGGCCCGGATGTGCGCGAAGAGCAGCCCGGTGCGGATCTGCCCGGCGAGCTCGCGCAGGTTCTCGTCGTTCCAGGCGGGCTCCGTGCTCTTGAACAGCGCGGGCACGTCCCCCTCGCCGTACCAGCCGATGCCGAAACCGTCCCCGTTGGTCGTCGTGGCCCCCAGCTTGGAGTGCAGAGCCTGGTCGATCAGCGAGTGGACCGGCCGGAACAGCAGGTCGTCGGCGAGGACGGGCTCGCCCGAGTACGTCATCCAACGGCACATGCCGCACCTCCTCGGCGCCCATCCCAGCAGCCCCGGCAGGCCGGCGCACGACGGCGAGGGTCGTGCGCCCCGGAGGTCCCGCTGTCCTGAGGGGTGGTGCTGTCCGCCCCTGCTCGTCATCCTGGTACGACCAGGTCAGGAGGAGCCCATGGCCGACAACGTCTCGACGTGCAGCACCGACATCGGCGCCCTGCCGCGCACCGTGTGGACCGTCCTCACCAGCCCGGAGCTGCTCAGCCGCGTCATGTTCGGCGCCGCCGTGGACAGCGACTTCGTCCCCGGCAGCCCGATCACGTTCACCGGCGAGTGGGAGGGCCGACGGTTCGAGGACCACGGCAAGATCCTCGACGTCGACGAGCCGCGGCTGCTGCGGCACACGCACTTCAGCCCGCTCACGGGTGAGGCGGACGTGCCGGAGAACTACCACACGGTCACGTGGCGGCTCGAGGAGGTCCCGGGCGGCACCCGCGTCACGCTGACCCAGGACAACAACCCCACGCCGGAGGCCGCCGAGCACTCCACGGAGAACTGGCGCCGGGCCCTGGCGGAGCTGCGGCACACGGCCGAGCTGCTCAGCGGCTGAGTCGCTCGGGCGGCGCCCACGGGCCGACGCCCCCGCGCGTGCGCAGCACGCCCCGCGCCGTCGCCGCAGCACGCCCCGCGTCGCCGCCGCCGCGCGCCTGCGCGAGGATGAGCGGGATGACCACCTGGCACGAGCACGCGATCTTCTGGCACGTCTACCCGCTCGGGTTCGTCGGCGCGGAACCCGTCCTGGACCCCTCCGCCGAGCCCGTGCACCGACTCGGGCACCTGACCGGCTGGCTCGACCACGCCGTCGGGCTCGGCGCGTCCGCCGTCCTGCTCGGGCCCGTCTTCACCAGCCACAGCCACGGCTACGACACCCTCGACCACTTCACGATCGACCCCCGGCTCGGCGACCGCGCCGACTTCGACGCCCTGGTCGCCGCCGCCCACGAACGCGGGCTCAAGGTGGTCCTGGACGGCGTCTTCAACCACGTCGGCTCCCGGCACCCGGCCTTCCTCCGGGCGCTCGACGGCGGACCGGCCACACCCGAGGCAGAGATGTTCCGCCTCACCTGGAAAGAGGGCGCCCCGCCCGGCACCCCGCCCGAGCGCGAGACGTTCGAGGGCCACGCGGGACTCGTGGCGCTGAACCACGACGCCCCCGCCGTCGTCGAGCTGGTGCGGGACGTGATGCGGCACTGGCTCCGCGCCGGGGCGGACGGCTGGCGGCTGGACGCCGCCTACGCCGTGCCGCCGTCGTTCTGGGCGAAGGTCCTGCCGGCGGTCCGGGCGGAGTTCCCGGACGCGTACGTCGTCGGCGAGGTCATCCACGGCGACTACGCCGGCGTCGTGGCGGAGTCCGGCATGGACGCCGTCACCCAGTACGAGCTGTGGAAGGCGATCTGGAGCAGCATCGAGGACGTCAACTTCTACGAGCTCGACCACGCGCTGGGCAGGCACAACACCTTCCTCGAGACGTTCGCGCCGATGACGTTCGTCGGCAACCACGACGTCACGCGCATCGCCACCCGCCTGAGCGACCGTCGCCACCTCGCCCACGCCCACGTCGTCCTCATGACGGTGGGTGGCACCCCGTCGGTCTACGCCGGGGACGAGCTCGCGCTCGAGGGCGTCAAGGAGGAGCGGCTGGGCGGTGACGACGCGATCCGGCCCGTGTTCCCGGACCGCCCGGACGACCTCGTCGGGGCGGACACCGGGATGCTCGCGCTGCACCGGGAGCTGATCGGCCTGCGCCGGCGTCACCCGTGGCTGCACCGCGCCCGGACGACGACGCTGGAGCTGCGCAACGAGCTCCTCGCGTACGAGGTGGCCGCTGCGGGCGAGCGGCTCGTCGTCGTCCTCAACCTTGCCGACGGCGACGCGCAGGCCCCGGCACAGGGCGCCACCGCGGTCCTCGCGGGCACGGCCCGGACCGACGGCGGCCGTGCGGTGGTGCCAGGCCACGGCTGGGCCGTGCTCGGCGAGCGCTGAGACAAGGCGCTCGAAGGCCGTCGGGCACCGGGCTCAGGTGCGACACGTGCCACGCGGACGGGCGGCACCCGCCCTCCACGAGTCGTGCAAGACTGTCCTTCAGACAGTTCCAGGACTGGTGGAAGGGAAACCATGAAGAGCTCGCTCGTGATGTTCGCCGCCCAGGAGGCAGACAAGGCCGAGGCCGCCGCGGCCGTGAGCCCGTACGTCCTCGGCGCGATCACCCTGGCGATCGCCATCTTCCTGCTGCTCGTGACGTACGCGTTCCGCAACGTCCACACCCGTCACTGACCCGCAGGAGCTGCGATGGCGTGGGGTGCACGGTCGAGGCGGCGGGTCGGTGTCATGGGCGGCACCTTCGACCCGGTGCACCACGGGCACCTCGTGGCCGCGAGCGAGGTGCTGGAGTCCTTCTCGCTGGACGAGGTCATCTTCGTCCCGACGGGGGAGCAGCCGTTCAAGTCGGACCGTGACGTCACCGAGGCCGAGCACCGCTACCTCATGACGGTGGTCGCCACCGCGTCCAACCCCCGCTTCACCGTGTCGCGGCTGGAGATCGACCGGCCGGGCAAGACCTACACCATCGACACCCTGCGCGAGCTGAAGCTGCAGCTGCCCGACACCGAGCTCTTCTTCATCACCGGCGCCGACGTGCTCCCCCAGATCCTGACCTGGAAGGACGCCGACGAGCTGTGGTCGCTGGCGCACTTCATCGGCGTCACACGTCCCGGTCACGAGCTGGACACCTCGGGGCTGCCCGAGGCGGGCGTCTCGCTGCTCGAGGTGCCGGCCATGTCCATCTCCTCGACGGACTGCCGCGAGCGGGTCGCCGCCGGCAAGCCGGTCTGGTACCTCGTGCCGGACGGGGTGGTGCAGTACATCGCCAAGTACGGCCTCTACCGCAAGGGCTCGGCGAAGGTCGACGACTTCTCACGGCCGACGCCGCGCCGCAGGACCAACGCCCGGGAGCAGCACAGCATGAACCTGCCGCCCCGGGCCGTAGGAGCAGGTAAGTGAACCAGCAGGAACCCTCCACCGAGACCAGCGGTCTGGGGGAGCGCCGGCGCCGTCGTGAGGCCGAGCGCGCCGCACGCCTTGCCGCCGAGAAGGCGGGGCAGGCCCAGCCTCTGACGCGTCGGGAGCTGCGGCGTCGCCAGCTCGAGGAGCAGGCCCGGCTCGAGGCGATCGCCACGGGCGAGCTGCCGCTCGTGGACGAGGCCGGCCGGCCGCTGGGTCCCGAGGCCGCGGCGGAGGCGGCCGCGGCCGCGTCTGCCCCCGCTGTGTCGGCGTCGAGCCCTGCCCCGGCGGCGTCGAGCCCTACCGTGTCGGCGCCGAGCCCTGCCGTGACGACGGCGGAGCCGCGCGCGGCCGCCCAGCCGCCCGCACCGGTGGCGGCCGACCGCGTCCCCGACCCGCCCGCGCCTGCCGAGGAGCCGGAGCCGGCCACGGCCGAGCGCGCCGCCGCGACCGCCCGCTCCCGGCGCTCGATGCGCGAGCGGCTGCAGGAAGCCCCGTCAGCAGGTCCGGAGGAAGCACCCGGCGAGCGGACCGCGACCACTCGCCGGCCGGTCGTCCGCGCCCCGCACACGGCTCGGGGCGTGCGCAGCCTCGACTCCACCGGCGCCCTGACCGGCGTCCAGCCGGTGCAGCCGCCCGCCACCCCGACGCGCCCCGCCCCGGCCGCCCCCGAGGCCCCCGTGACCACCGACCCCGCCGGCTGGGCGGCCGCGGCCGCGTTCCCGGCGCCGCGGTTCGCGTCGGTGCCGGACGACACCACCATCGTCATCGACGCCGTCCCCGCGTCTTCCGGTGCCCCGCGCAACCGATCCGGGACCGCCCCGGCCCCGTCTGCCTCGACCCCGTCGGGCTCGACCAGGTCGGTCTCGACCCCGTCAGGCTCGACCAGGTCGGCCTCGACCCCGTCGGGCTCGGCCAGGTCCGCCGGGACCACGTCCACGCCGGTGTCGGCCGCCAGCGCCCGGTCGGCCGCCAGCGCCCGGTCGGCCGTCTCGCCGGGACCGGCTCCCGCGGCACCCTTCACCGCTGGGTCGCCCGAGCCGCACGCGCCGGAGCCGCACGCGCCCGAGCCTGGTCCGGGGCCTGTCTTCGCGCCCGTCCGCCGGGAGCCGACGGAGGCGGAGAAGGCCCGTGCCGCGTCGTCGCCCGCCCGCGTCCCCTCTGCGGCGAGCGGACCGGAGGCGGTCGCGGCCGCCGCCCTCGACAGCGACGGTGAGTCGGACCAGGACGACTACCAGGAGGCTCGCCCGCAGTGGGCCTCCCTCGCCGAGTTCTCCGCCGCCACCTCCGACTCCCCGGAGGAGCCCGGCGAGGGCGTGAGCTCGCGCGAGCCGGCCCGCCGGTCGGTGCGTGATCGCATGGCCGGGCCCGCCGGCGCCATGAGCGCGCGCAGCGCGGAGGACACGGAGGAGGAGACGGCGTACGGCAACGAGGTCGAGACGCGCAACCCCGCCGCGTCGCTCGTGAAGATCGTCGCACTCGTCCTCGCCGCGGTCGTCATCGGCCTGCTCATCGGTCTGCTGGCCTTCAACCAGGGCGACGACGGCGCCTCCGTGCGGATCCAGTCCCTCGGCCACGCCGCCGCGGCCGCCCCGACCGCCGCGGCCGCCCTCGGCGAGAACCCGTAGGATCACCCGAGACCCCCTTTCGTCCCGAGGAGACCTGTGGCTGCTGACGTCCGATCCCGCCATCTCGCCGTCGTCGCCGCGCGCGCCGCGGCCGACAAGAAGGCGCAGGAGATCATCGCGCTCGACGTCTCGGAGCGGCTCGTCCTCACCGACGTCTTCCTCGTCGTCTCGGGGGCGAACGAGCGCCAGGTCAAGGCGATCGTGGACGCCGTCGACGAGGCCCTGCACAAGGAGGGCGCCAAGGCGGTGCGCAAGGAGGGCGTGGGGGAGGCCCGCTGGGTCCTCATGGACTACGGCGACGTCGTCGTCCACGTCCAGCACGAGGAGGACCGCGAGTACTACGCCCTCGAACGCCTCTGGAAGGACTGCCCCGTCGTCGACCTCCCGGGCGACCTGTACGCCCCCGCAGACGGTGACGGTGACACCCACGCATGACCGCCGGAACCGTCATCCTCTGGCGTCACGGTCAGACCGACCACAACGCCGCCCGGCGCCTCCAGGGGCAGTCCGACATCCCGCTCAACGACGCGGGCATCCGGCAGGCCAACCTGGCCGCCACCGCCCTCGCCGCGCTCGAGCCCACCCGCATCATCACGTCGGACCTGGGACGTGCGGTCTCCACGGCCCAGGCCCTCGCCGACCGCACCGGCCTCCAGCCCACCACGGACGTCCGGCTGCGTGAGCGCAGCTTCGGCGCCTGGGAGGGACTCACGCAGGAGGAGATCAAGACGTCGTGGCCCGACGCCTTCGACGCCTGGCGTCACGGCCGCGAGCCTGAGGGGGTGGGGGCCGAGACCCGCACCGCCTGCGGGACCCGCGTGGCCCGGGCCGTCGAGGAGGCGGCCGCGGAGCTCGACGAGCGCGACGTCCTCGTCGTCGTCGGGCACGGCGCCGCGATCACGCTGGGGCAGACCGTCATGCTCGGTCTCGACCCCGGGAACTGGTTCGGGCTGACCGGCCTGGAGAACAGCGGCTGGACTCTCATGCACCCCAACCCCGGCCGCGAGCCGGAGTGGCGCCTGAGCGCCTACAACCTCGGCCTGGACTGACCGAACCAGAACCCGGACCCGGACCCGGGCCAACGGCGGCGCCGCCCGGGCACCTGCCTCAGCGCGGGCGCGGGTCCAGGAGCGCCGTCATCTCGGGCAGCCCGAAGTACTGCGCCGTGGCGCGGGCGCTCGGCTGCCCCGCGTCAGGGTCGGCGCCCGAGTCCAGCAGCATCCTGGCGATCTCCGCGTCCTGCCTGAAGACGGCGCACGTCAGCGCGTTCTGCGACCGGTCGTTGAGCCGCCTGACGTCGGCGCCGCGGTCGAGCAGCGCCCGAACCGTGCCGGCCTGCTCGTGGTACGCCGCGAGGATCAGCAGGGTGTCGCCCTTGGCATTCGTGAGGTCCACCGGCGCCCCAGCGTCGAGGAGAGCCGTCAGCTCCGCGGTCCGGCCCTCCCGGGCCATGTCGAACATCTGGTGCGCGAGGTCGATGGCGGCATCGTCGGTCATGGTGCCCCACGATAGGTGCCCGCGCCCGGGAGAGGCGACGGCGCGGCACCGACCCGCTTGCCGAGCCGCACGGTCCCTCCGGGACTATCGTGGCGAGCATCCAGCCGCGACGGAGCGGCACGGCCGGGGGTCCCCGGTCAGCCCGGCGGACGGAGGTGCCGATGCCTGAGTCGCTGCCGCTGGGCGAGGAGCTTGCGCGGGCGTACGCCCGCGCCTCGGGCCTGCTCCTGACGACCGAGACGGTCCACAACGGGCTGCGGCTCGTCACCTCCGTCGCGGCCGAGGCGCTGCCGAGGACCGCCGGTGCCGGCGTCACGGTCAGCGACGGCGACGCGGTGACGACCGTGGCGGCCACCGACCCGCTGGTGCTGCGGGCGGACGAGGCCCAGTACCGGTCCGGCGACGGGCCCTGCCTGACGGCGTGGGAGGTGCACGGCACCGTGCGGATCGACGACGTGCGGCAGGAGGAGCGCTGGCCGCAGTGGTGCCGTGCGGTCCGGGACACCGACGTGCGGTCGGTCCTGAGCACGGCGCTGGTCGCCGGGGACACCGCCGTCGGGGCCATCAAGGTCTACTCCACGGTGCCCCGCGCCTACGGCGGCGGCAGCGAGCACCTGCTGCGGATGTTCGCCGCCCAGGCCGCGACCCTGGTGATGCACGCCCGGACCGGGGAGGAGGCCCAGCGGCTCAGCGACGAGCTGAGGGCCGCCGTCCGGACGCGCGACGTGGTCGCGACGGCGCGCGGCATCCTCATGGAGCGCGATCACCTCGGCGAGGCCGACGCGCTCGCCCTGCTGATCGCCCTCGCCCGGCGTGAGCGGCGTGACCTCGAGGACGTCGCGCTGGGGCTCCTCCGTTCGACGGCACGCCGGCAGCGATGAGCGAGGCGGGGGTCGGGCGGGACGACCAGCAGCGCGCCGCGCTGCGGCAGGTCTCCGAGCGCGCCGGGATCGGTCCGGGCCTGTGGTGGCGCCGGTACTTCGCCCTCGGCGGCAACGCCGGCCAGGCGGAGCTGGAGGACTTCGCCGAGGGGCGGGGCTCGCTGTCCGCCGGCGACCGGGACCTCCTCGCCCAGGCCGTCAACGAGCTGCTCGAGGCCCGTGCCGCCGTGCGACGGGTGCCCTACAGCGGACGCGTGCGCGACCCCCGCCCCTCCGAGGGCCCCCTCGCGGCGCTGCTGACCCTCCTGCAGGGCATGCACGTCGCCCCGCCCGACCGGGTCGCCGCCGTCGTCGCGTCGGCGGGCGAGCAGCTGGGCGTCCAGATCGGGGTCTACCTGGTCGACTACGACCACGTCGAGCTGCGTCCGCTCGGCGAGGGCCGGCGCCTCGGCGTCGACGCCTCCCTGCCGGGGCGGGCCTTCCGCGACATGGAGATCAAGGTCGCGCGGTCGGACCGGGGGAGCCGGTTGTGGGTGCCCGTGGTCGACGGCGCCGAACGGCTCGGGGTGCTCGAGGTGGTGCCCGGCGAGGTGGGCGACCTCGACGATGCCCTCCTGCACAGCCAGCTGGCATGGCTCGCCACGCTCCTCGGTCACCTGCTGACCACCACGACGAAGTACGGCGACGCCCTCGACGTCGTCCGCCGCCGGCAGCCCCGCAGCGCCTCCGCGGAGCTGGTCTGGCAGCTCCTGCCGCCGGTGACGGCGGGCACGGACAAGGTGGTCGTCACCGGGATCGTCTCCCCGAGCGAGGACGTCGGCGGCGACGCGTTCGACTACGCGTTGTCGGAGACGACGGCGCACCTGGCGATCTTCGACGCGAACGGGGACTCGCTCGGCGCGGGTGCCATCACGGCGATGGGCCTGTCCGCGTACCGCAGCGCACGGCGCAACGGCGGCTCGCTCTTCGACCAGGCGATGGCGGTCGACGTCGCGATCGGGGAGGACCTGGCCCGGCTCGGCCGGACCATCACCGCCGTGCTCGCCGAGCTCGACCTCGACCACGGCCGCCTGCGCTGGGTCAGCGCCGGCCACCCGGCGCCCCTGCTGATGCGCCGCGGCAAGGTGGTCAAGGAGCTCGGCGGCGGCCGCCGCCCGGAGTTCGGCGTCCCGGCGCGCGAGGTGACCGTCGCGGAGGAGACGCTCGAGCCGGGGGACTGGCTGGTGCTCTACACCGACGGCATCACCGAGGCCCGCGACGCGGACGGGGCGGTCTTCGGCCTCGACCGGCTGGAGGACTTCCTCGCGCGGGAGGCGGCCACCGAGCACCCGCCGCCGGAGCTCGTGCGCCGTCTGGTGCGTGACGTCCTCGACCACCAGCGGGGGGTGCTGCAGGACGACGCCACGGTGCTGGTGGCCCGCTGGGGCGACTACCGCCGCTGGCTGACCCCCTGATCGCTCGAGTGGCGAAGAACCCGAAGCACGGTTCACTAGGGCTGTGACCAGGAACTTTGCATTCGCGGCCACCGTGCTGGTGGCGCTGGGAGGTTGCACCGCGACCATCCCGACCGACCCTGACGGCACGCTGGACAGGGTGAGCGGCGGGACGCTGAGGGTCGGCGTGTCGCCCAGCCCGCCGTGGACCGACCTCCCGGACGGCCCGAACGGTGAACCGGCCGGCACCGAGGTCGAGCTGGTCGAGGAGTTCGCCCGCAGCATCGACGCCGAGATCGTGTGGGTCCCGGGCGGCGAGGAGGAGCTGGTGGGCCAGCTCGAGCACGACGAGCTCGACCTGGTGATCGGCGGGCTCACCGCGAAGTCGCCGTGGTCGAGCAAGGTCGCGCTGACCTACCGCTACGTCTCCACCACCGGGCCCCGCGGGGAGAAGGAGCTGCACGTCATGGCCGCGCCCATGGGCGAGAACGCCTTCCTCGTGGAGCTCGAACGGTTCCTCCTCGACCAGGACCTGCCGGCATGAGCGCGCGGTTCGGGAGGACCGAGCTCCCCGAGGAGCAGGAGCGGGCCCTGCGCCGGGCCGTCCGTCTCGCGTGGCTGACGATCGCGTTCCTCGTCACCGCCGTCACCGGGGTGTACCTGGCGATGGGCAGCTCGCAGGCGATGAAGGCCGCGTGGATGGAGGACATGCTGTCCTTTATCCCGCCGGTCGCCTTCCTCCTCGCCGTGCGCCGGACCCGCCGCCCGCCCACCCCCGAGCACCCGTACGGCTACCACCGGGCGGTCGGGGTGGGGCACCTCGTCGCCGCCACCGCGCTGCTCGCCATGGGCGCGTTCATGGTCTTCGACTCCGCGTCCGGCCTCGTCAAGGCGGAGCACCCGCCCGTCGGCCTGATCGAGGTCGGCGGGTTCACGCTCTGGTCCGGGTGGCTCATGATCGCCGTCATGGCGTACACGGCCGTGCCGCCGGTGCTGCTGGGTCGGGCCAAGATGCCGCTCGCGGAGGCGCTGCACGACAGGGTCCTGTACGCCGACGCCGACATGAACAAGGCCGACTGGATGACGGCGGTCGGGGCGATCGTCGGCATCCTCGGGATCGGGCTCGGGCTGTGGTGGGCGGACGCCGTGGCCGCCCTGTTCATCTCCGGCAGCATCCTCAAGGACGGGATCACCAACCTCAAGGTCGCCGTCGCGGCCCTGATGGACGCGCGCGCCGAGACCTACGACGGGCGCGACCCGCACCCGCTGGTGCTCGCGATCGACGAGCAGCTCGGCGCCGTCGATTGGGTCGAGGAGGCCCGCAGCCGCGTGCGCGACCAGGGCCACGTGTTCCACGTCGAGTCCTTCGTGGTGCCCCGGCCGGGCTACCACCCGACCCTCGAGGACCTCCGGCTCGCGCGCGAGCACGTCGTCGACCTCGACTGGAAGGTCGACGACATGGTGGTCATCCCCGTCGAGGAGCTGCCGGACAGGATGCTCCCCGGGGTGAAGGAGCAGGCGGGCAGCCACGACGCCGGCTGAGCGCGCCGTCGCCGGACCACGGCTGCGGACGCCGTCGCCCTGAAGATGCGACCCACCTCGCTGCCGCCGATAGTGGAGGAGGACCCACGGCCGCGGCGCGCCTCGACCCGGCCCGACCCGGGACGAGCCGCACCGCGAGCAGCGACGAGCGCGACGAAGGAGAACGGATGCTGGAGCGAGACGTCGGCAAGGGCGTGCACCGGCTGGAGCACGCCTACGTCAACTGCTACCTGATCGAGGACGACGACGGCCGCCTCACGGTCGTGGACGCGGGCCTGCCGGCCTTCTGGCCGCTGCTCGGGCAGGCGCTGCAGGAGCTGGGCCGTCGCCCCGGGGACGTCGCCGCCCTGGTGCTCACGCACGCGCACTTCGACCACGTGGGGGTGGCCCGCCGCCTCCAGGAGCGCCTGGGCGTGCCGGTCTGGGCGCACGAGAAGGAGCAGTACCTCGCTGCGCACCCCTACCACTACGCGCACGAGAACATGCGGGGCATCTACCCGCTGCGCTACCCGCGCGCCGCGCGGATCCTGGGGGCGATGACGTGGGCCGGCGCGCTGACCGTCAAGGGCGTGAGCGCGACGCGGTCGCTCGAGGACGGCGCCACCCTCGACGTGCCGGGCCGGCCCCGGGTCATCCTCAGCCCCGGGCACACCTACGGGCACTGCGCCCTGCACCTGCCCGACCGTGACGTCCTGATCACCGGCGACGCGCTGGTCACGCTCGACCCGTACACCGCGCACACCGGCCCGCGCATCATCGCTGGCGCCGCCACGGCGGACTCGGCCATGGCCCTGGAGTCCCTCGACCTGCTCGCCGCCACCGGCGCCGGCACCGTCCTGCCCGGGCACGGCGAGCCGTGGCTGGAGGGGATCGGCTCCGCCGTCGTCGCGGCGCGGGCCGCCGGACCGTCCTGACCGCACGGTCAGGAGGAGGGCGGGCGCCTGCCGGCTCCCGCCCGGGAGGGAACCCGACACAACCGAAGGAGTGAGCAGCATGGCTACCGGAGAGACCGGTTTCGACGACGTCACCTACGACCTCATCTCGGTGCAGTACCACTCGCTCAAGGCCGGGCACGACTACGGGCAGTACGTCCGTGACGCCCGCAACGCGGGCAAGGAGGACATCGCCGCCTTCTTCGAGAAGATCATGGCGGAGGACTCCGAGCGGGCCCGTCAGTGCCACGAGTTCCTGCGCGAGCTCGGGCCGGGCACCGACAACACGGCGCCGCAGCAGGGCTCCTGACGCACGGCCGGCCCCCGACCCTCCGGGGCGGGGGCCGGTTCAGGTCCGACAGGCAGCGGTGCCCCGGTTGCGGCACGGCCGGAGCGGCGGTTCCCTGGCCCGAAGGGTGCTTCGCCGCCCGGCCGGTGGTGCGACGACCGGTGGACGCCGGTGACGACGAGGAGGTTGCCATGGGACGAGTGGACCGGATAGCCGACGTGTGGGGGACGCGGACGCCCTACGGGCAGGGCGAGACGTGGCCCACCCGCGTGGACACGCACCTGGAGGAGGGGCTCGGCCCGGAGGACGTGGACCGCTGGGTGCAGACGGCGTCGATCATGCACTCCAACGGGGACGCCCTCGACATCGCCGTCAAGGACGACCGCATCGTCGGGGTCCGGGGCCGCGCCGTCGACCGGGTCAACCACGGCCGGCTCGGGCCGAAGGACCTGTTCGGCTGGCAGGCCAACGCCTCGCCCGACCGGCTCACACGGCCCCTGGTCCGCAAGAACGGCGAGCTCGTCGAGACGTCGTGGGAGGAGGCGATGGACGCCGTCGTCGGCCGCACGAAGGAGCTGCTGGAGGAGCAGGGGCCGAGCGCCGTCGGGTTCTACACCACGGGCCAGCTCTTCCTGGAGGAGTACTACACGCTCGGCCTGATCGCCCACGGCGGGATCGGCACGAACCACGTCGACGGCAACACCCGCCTGTGCACCGCGACGGCGGCGGCCGCGCTGAAGGAGTCCTTCGCCTCCGACGGGCAGCCCGGCTCGTACACGGACATCGATCACGCCGACGTCATCGCCCTGTACGGCCACAACATGGCCGAGACCCAGGTGGTGCTGTGGACGCGCATCCTCGACCGGCTCGCGGGCCCCAACCCGCCGGCGATCATCTGCGTGGACCCGCGGCCCACCCCCGTGGCGCAGCACGCGACCGTCCACCTGGCGCCCCGGCCCGGCACGAACGTCGCCCTGATGAACGGCCTGCTCCACGAGATCGTGGCCAACGACTGGGTCGACCACGACTACGTCGAGGCCCACGCCGTCGGCTTCGAGGAGCTGGCGAAACGGGTGAAGGACTACCCGCCGGAGCGGGTGGCGCAGATCTGCGACGTCCCGGAGGCGGACCTGCGCGAGGCTGCCCGGCTCATCGGCACCGCCGACCGGCTGATGTCCACGGTGCTGCAGGGCTTCTACCAGTCCCACCAGGCGACGGCGGCGTCCGTGCAGGTGAACAACATCCACATCGTCCGCGGCATGCTCGGCCGCCCGGGCTGCGGGCTGCTGCAGATGAACGGTCAACCCACGGCGGAGAACACCCGCGAGGCGGGCGCCGACGGTGACCTGGCCGGCTTCCGTAACTGGTCCAACGACGCGCACGTGGAGGACCTGGCGCGGGTCTGGAACGTCGACCCCATGGACATCCCGCACTACTCCCCGCCGACGCACGCCATGCAGATGATGCGCTACGTCGAGGAGGGGTCGATCCGGATGCTGTGGGTCCAGGCCACCAACCCGGTGGTCTCGATGCCGGAGCTCAACCGGATGCGGTCGATCCTCAGCCAGGAGCGGCTCTTCCTGGTGGTCCAGGACATCTTCCTCTCGGAGACGGCGCAGCTCGCGGACGTGGTGCTGCCCGCCGCGACGTGGGGGGAGAAGACCGGGACGTTCACCAACGCGGACCGCACGGTGCACCTGTCGGAGAAGGCGGTGGACCCGCCCGGCGAGGCCCGGCCGGACCTCGACATCTTCATCGACTTCGCCCACCGCCTGGGCCTGAAGGACAAGGACGGCGCCCCGCTGGTGAAGTGGTCCACGCCGGAGGAGGCCTTCGAGGCGTGGAAGGAGTGCAGCCGCGGACGGCCGTGCGACTACTCGGGCATGTCGTACGAGAAGCTGCGGGGCGGGAGCGGCATCCAGTGGCCGTGCACCGACGAGGCGCCCGACGGCACCGAGCGCCTGTACGCCGACGGGAAGTTCTTCGCCGACCCGCAGTACTGCGAGAGCTACGGCCGCGACCTCATCACCGGGGCCCCGCTCGAGCCCGACGAGTACAAGGCGATGAACCCCTCCGGCAAGGCGGTCATCAAGTTCGCCGAGTACCTGCCGCCGCACGAGCTGCCGAGCGAGGACTTCCCCCTGCAGCTCATCACCGGACGGACCGTGTACCACTTCCACACACGCACCAAGACCGGCCGTGCGCCGCAGCTGCAGGCGGCGGCGCCGGACGTGTGGGTGGAGGTCTCGGCCACCGACGCCGAGCTGCTCGGGCTGGAGGAGGGCGACCTCACCGAGATCTCGACGCCGCGGGGCAGCGTCCGCGCCCGGGCGCGGGTCAGCGGCATCCGGGAGGGCGTCGTCTTCCTCCCGTTCCACTACGGCTACTGGGACGTGGGCGGTCACGAGCCCGACGGCGAGGGCCGGGCCGCGAACGAGCTCACCATCACCGACTGGGACCCGGCGTCGAAGCAACCCATCTTCAAGACGGCGGCCTGCCGGGTGACGAAGGTGGGGGCGGGCGGCGGGACTGCGTCCCCGGCGCCGACGACGACGGCGTCCGCTCCGCTCGCGGGGGACGTGCCGCCCACGCGCGGCGGGGCAGGGGCCGACGTCGACGAGGAGCTGGCCACGGCTGGAGGTGCGCGATGAAGATCGGGCTCGTGCTGAAGGAGCTGCACCGCTCTGAGAACGACCTCGCCCACGAGCTGCTGCAGGTCTCGGACCGGCACAAGGTCGACCACGAGATCTACCACGTGGCCCGGGACCTGGCGCAGTGGTCGCAGCGCCACGTCAAGGAGATCGCCGCGATCGCCGAACGCTACGGCGAGAAGCTCGACCCGGAGCCGGAGGGGGAGTCCCACCTCGCCGAGCGGCTCATCGACAAGGGGTCGGAGCTGATGGGCCGCGCGAAGACCCCCGGGCTCCTGATGCTCCGCGACCTGCGCGAGCTCTACATGAAAGCCTCCGGGGTCTCCGTCGACTGGGAGATGCTCGCCCAGGCGGCGCAGGGCATCAAGCACACCGACCTGCTCGAGGTGTGCCAGCGGTGCCACCCCGACACGCTGCGGCAGATGCGCTGGGCCAACGGCAAGCTGAAGGAGGCGTCGACCCAGGCCATCGTCAGCTGAGCGCCCGGCCGAGGCGGCCGCGGTCAGACCTCGACGGGCTCGATGAGCTGCGGTCCGTCGTTGTTGACGTTCCCGACGGCGCGCCCGACCGGGCGGGGCACCAGGGACGGCTCAGGGATGGCGTCGATCATCGCCCGCACCTCCTTCAGGTCCTGGGTGCGCGGGTCGAGCCAGTGGTCGACCATGTCCGGCGGCAGCACCACGGGGGTGCGGTCGTGGATGTGGCCGAGGCTGTCGGCCGCCGTCGTCGTCATGATCGTGACCGTCCACAGCCACTTGTCCGGGTGGTCCTCCGGCAGGCGAGGGTCCTTCCAGAACTCGTACAGGCCGGCGAACGCGAGCAGCCCGTCGCCGTGGAGGAAGTACGGCTGCTTGCCGCCGTCGGGCATCTTCTGCCACTCGTAGTAGCCGTCCGCCGCCAGGACGCAGCGGCGCAGCGACGCCGCCCGCTTGAAGGACGGCTTCTCCGTCACGGTCTCCGAACGGGCGTTGATGAGCCGGGATCCAGACTTCGGGTCCTTCGCCCAGGAGGGGACCAGGCCCCAGCGAACCGTGCGCAGCTGCCGCACGGGCGGGGTCTCCGGCTCGTGGCGCGGAGCCCGCTCGAGGACCGCCCGGACGTCCTGCATCGGGGCGACGTTCCACGACGGCGGCAGCTCCTCGCCGACCACCTGCTCGATGTCGAAGGCGTTGACGAGATCCGAGTCGCGCCGGGCGTTTGCGTAGCGTCCGCACATGGGGGCCAGTGTGTCTCCTGCGTCGGGGAGGAGCCAACACGCCGACGCGCGGCTCTCGGTTCCGCAGAGCGGCGACCGGGCGGGCATCCGACCCATCTCCGGAACTTTCTTACAAAGTACGACTTACTTTTGGAATGCGTTGACACGCCCGCGATGTCCGACCACAGTGGTCCCTGTCACCGACAGACCGTGCGCGGTCCGTCCAGCGGCAAAGGTGCCCACACGATCGGACCTCAGCTTGAGTACACGTTTCCCGTGCCGCAGGCGCCATGGCCGGGCCCGCCACGGCAATCCTCGTGCTGTCCGCCTGCTCCTCCGGCACGGGACGGCGGACGTCGGGCGATCGACGAGCTCGAGGTGACCACGGCTGACAGCGTCGTCGGGATCGCCGCGAGCGGCAGCACAGCACCGGACGAGCCCGCGCAGGCCGAAGCTCTGCTCGAGCGGAGCGGGAGCCGTCTGCGCCCAGTTTTGGAGGTACAGCGATGAAGGTTCTCGGGATGATCTCCGGCACGTCCCACGACGGCATAGACGTCGCCGTCGTGGACTTCTCCCCGGCCGACGGGGACCCGACGGCACTGACCGGCACGGTGTCGCACGTCAGTACGGTGCCCTACGACCCCGGGCTCCGTACCCGCCTGCTGCGTGCCCTGCCACCGCGGGGCACCACACTCGCGGAGGTCTGCGAGCTCGACACCGCGGTGGGCCAGGCGTTCGCAGAGGCCGCCGTCCGCACGGTTGCGACGGCGGGGCCGGTGGACCTCATCTGCTCGCACGGGCAGACCGTCTACCACTGGGTCCAGGCTCAACAGGCCCACGGCACTCTCCAGATCGGGCAGCCTGCGTGGATCGCTGAGGCCACGGGCACGCCGGTCGTGGCGGACGTGCGAGCACGCGACGTAGCCGCCGGTGGGCACGGCGCCCCGCTGGTCTCGTTCATGGACACGCTGCTCCTGACAGGCCGGCCTGGCGTCTGGGCGGCCCTCAACCTCGGCGGGATCTCCAACATGACCGTCGTGGGCGCCCCGGCAGAGCCGGTGGCCTACGACATCGGCCCCGCCAACGCGCTCCTGGACGCCGCCGTCCTGCAGCGTCAGGCGCACCCCACCGGCTTCGACGTCGACGGTGCCATCGCTGCCGCCGGGCGTGTGGACGAGGAGCTGCTCGGCCTGCTGCTCCGCGAGGACTACTACGTCCTTCCGGCACCGAAGAGCACGGGCAAGGAGCTCTTCCACGACCGGTACCTGAGCGACGTGCTGACCCTGCTGGCGCGCGACGTCACCACGCCGGACCTCCTGGCGACGTTGACCGAGCTGACGGCCGTCACGGTGGCCGAGCAGGTACAGGCGCACGCCGTGGATCACGTGATGATCTCGGGAGGCGGCGCCGCGAACCCGACGATGCTGCGCAGGCTGACGGCCCGGCTTCCCGGCGTCGAGCTGATCACGTCCGCCGAGCTCGGTGCGCCGCCTGACGCCAAGGAGGCCATCGCGTTCGCGCTGACCGGCTGGTGCACCGCCCACGGCGTAGCGGCGACGGTCCCCTCGGCGACCGGCGCCAGGGGACCACGCGTTCTCGGCGCCGTGATCCCAGGTGACGGGCCCCTGCGCCTCCCGGAACCGTCGGCGCACGGACCGCGGTCGCTGAGGCTCCGGTCCGGCGAGAGGGGTGGCTCGGGTGGATGACGGTGTCGCGGACTTCGCGGTCGACACGGATCCGGGGCGCCGTGGTCGTCCTCCTGATCAACAGGCTCCACCCCGACCGTCCCCCTGCCAGCACCCGCCCGGTATGGGCGCAGGTCCTGCGCACTGTCGTGGAGGCCGCCGGTCGCCCCTGACCCCGCACGCGCCGGACGCCGGAGCAGCGTGTCGAGGGTCACTCGTCCGCAGGCGTCCGCGGATTGGCCCCGGCAGCGACCGATGCCCTAAAGTAGTCCACGCCCCGCACGGGGCAGCGGGGCTATGGCGCAGTTGGTAGCGCGCTTCCATGGCATGGAAGAGGTCGAGGGTTCGAATCCCTCTAGCTCCACTCTGTGAGAACGAAGTAGGCCCCGAGCGCACTGCTCGGGGCCTTTCTCGTTCGAAGGGCCGGTTCCTGCCGGCGACCGCAGGCAGCTCAGCTGTCGGCGACGCGGCCGCTCTGCCCCTGCAGCTCGTCGATCAGCTTCGACGCCTCGGCCTTGCTCAGCTTCTCAGGGACCTCCCGGCCCGCCTCGCGCGCGAGGGTTCCCAGGTAGCTCATCTGCGCCCCGGTCGCCGGCTCATCTCCGGTGGTCCAGTCCTCGGGGTCCTTGACGGTGTCTCCGGTGCTGTCGCTCATGCACATCACGGTAGGTCCCGGGCGGGACGACCGCGCGTCATGAGGTGCGGCTCCGTGGTCGCCGCGCGTCCGGTACCCGACACCTCTAGCGTCGGTGGCCACGGCAGGACAGGGTCGTCGAGTCAGTGGGAGGTCACCGTGCGGATCGACGGAGCGGTCGTCGTCGTCACCGGTGCGACGAGCGGGATCGGCAGGGCCACCGCTCGACGCCTCGCGAAGGAGGGCGCCGCCGTCGTCCTCGCCGCCCGGCGCCGTGACGCTCTCGAGGAGGTGCTCGAGGAGTGCCGGCACGAGGGGGGCGGAGGCGCTCGCGGTGCCCACCGACGTCGCCGACCCGGCCGCGGTCGCCGAGCTCGCCCGACGCACGGTGGAGGAGTTCGGGCGGATCGACGTCTGGGTGAACAACGCTGCCGTCGGTATCGTCGCGCCCTTCATGGAGACACCGGAGGAGGACTTCCGGCGGCTGCTCGACGTCAACGTCATGGGCGTCGTGCACGGCACCCACGAGGCGCTGGGGCAGATGCTGCGGCAGGGCTCGGGCGTCATCGTCAACGTCTCCTCGCTCCTCGGCGAGATCCCGGTGCCGTACGCGTCGGCGTACTCGATGTCGAAGTCCGCCGTCCGTGCCCTCGGCGTGAGCGTGCGCACCGAGCTGCGCCTCGCCGGTGCGACGGACATCCACCTCTGCTCCGTCCTGCCGCCCAGCATCGACACCCCGTACTACCGGCAGGTGGCCAACTACACCGGCCGGCAGGCGAAACCCATCCCGCCGCTCTACACGGCGGAGCGGACGGCCCGCACGATCGTCTCCGCCGTGCGCCGGCCCCGCGCGGAGGCGGTGGTCGGTCCGACCGGCCGGGTCATGCTGACCCAGCACCGGCTGGTGCCCGGCCTCATGGAACGGGTGATGGGCGCCTACGTGGCGCGCACTCACCTCTCGCGGCGCCGGATCCCGCCGACGACGGGCAACCTCCACGGCGACCCGGGCGTGCCGGCCACGGTGGGAGGTGGCTTCCACGGCCGACGGCGGACGGCCCGGCGGAGGGTGACGACGGCGGCGGTCGTCGCGGCGGGCGTCGCCGGTCTGCTGCGTCATCCGCGGACCTGACGGCGGGACTCCGATGAACGCGTCGGACGCCGACGGACGCCGAGCACGGGGCTGCGGGAGCCGTCGGTAAGGTTCCGGGACATGGCGACGTCAAGTCCTGTCGAGAACCGCATCGGGCAGGTCTTCATCCCTGTCCGCGACATCGCACGCTCCGCACGGTGGTACTCCGCGCTGCTCGGCCTTCCCGAGCTCGAGCTCAGCCACGGAGACACGATCTGCGACCTGCCAACCGTCGGCGAGACGCGTCTCGCTCTCGACGCGAACCGGCCCGACTTCGACACGTCGGGCCCGCCGCGCTTCTTCTTCTGGACCGACGACATGGCGGCGACCGTCACGTTCCTGACGGGCCTCGGCGTCACGCTTGACTCCGCCGTCGAGGACATCGGCAGCGTCATGTTCCTGCAGTTCCGCGACCCCGACGGCAACCCGCTCATGGTGTGCCAGCGCTCCGTCGACTGATGGGCGCCGGCGAGGTCATCGTCCTCAGCGGCACGTCGGCGTCCGGGAAGACCACTCTCGCCGAGGAGCTGCAGCGCCGTGCCCCGGCGCCGTTGCAGTACCTGCCTCTCGACTCGTTCATCGACATGCTGCCGTGCCTCGACGAACCGGTCTTCGAGGCCATGGTGGTGGGGTACCACCACGCGGTGGCCGCGACGGCACGCGCGGGCAACAACGTCGTCACGGACCACTTCCGGCCCGACCTCGACCTGCACCTGTACCGAGGCCTGCGGGTGCTGCTGGTGGGCGTCCACTGCTCGTTGGACGAGCTCCTGCGCCGGGAGGCCGGCCGTCCGGAGCATCGACGCGGGTTCGCCGCGGCGCAGTTCGGACACCTGCACGTCGGCCGGGCGTACGACATCGAGCTGGACACGACCGAGCTCAGCCCAGAGCAGTCCGCCGACGCGGTTCTCGGCTGCCGCCGTCGGGACGCCTCCGACCGGATGCTGACGGCCCAGGGAGCCGCCCGGTAGCACTGGGGGTATTTTGGGTCGTCGTTCTGCTTTTTCCGTCCGAACGGAGCAACGCGTGGTCAAGCTCGCCTACGTCATCGCCGGATCAGAGGCCACCGGAGGCGCCGGCATCCAGGTGGACCTCAAGACGTTCCAGCAGCTCGGCGTGTACGGGGTCGGCACCACCACGTGCATCGTCTCGTTCGACCCGAAGAAGGACTGGGCGCACCGGTTCGTCCCGGTCCCGCCCGACGTCATCTCCGAGCAGATCGAGGCCGCGACCGCGGCGCACGACCTCGACGTCGTCAAGATCGGCATGCTCGGCACGACAGAGACGATCGAGGTCGTCGCGGGCGCGCTGCGCAGCCACCCCTGGCGTCACGTGGTGCTCGACCCGGTCCTCATCTGCAAGGGCCAGGAGCCGGGCGCAGCCCTCGACACCGACAACGCCCTGCGCGAGGCCGTGCTGCCGCACGCCACCGTGGTCACGCCGAACATGTTCGAGGCGAGGACGCTCTCCGGCATGGACGAGATCGAGTCCGTCGAGGACCTGACCGAGGCCGCCCGCCGCATCCACGACCTGGGTCCGCGGTACGTGCTCGCCAAGGGCGGCGTCGAGCTGCCGGGCGAGAACGCGGTCGACGTGCTCTTCGACGGCGAGGAGGCGCACGTCTTCTCCGCGCCGAAGGTCGGCGAGGAGCGCGTCTCGGGGGCCGGCTGCACCCTGGCCGCCGCCGTGACCGCGGAGCTCGCCAAGGGAGCCGACGTGCACGACGCCGTCGCCGTGGCGAAGGACATGGTCACCGCCGGCATCCGCGCCCGCGTCTCGGCCAACACCCCGTTCGACACGGTGTGGCAGGGCGCCTACGAGGGCTGAGCGTCACGCGTCCCGAGCTCGGTGTACTTGGCGTTCGACCCCCGCGAGAGCTCCGGCGGGTACTTCGCGGCGTTCTTGGTGATCTTGGCGTGCACGGCCTCGTCCAGGTCGATGCCGACGGCGTCCGCGACGCTCACCAGGTAGGTGAACACGTCGGCGAGCTCGTCCGAGAGCGCCTCCCGCCCCTCGGCGGTGCGGGCGAGGGCGCGGACCTCGTCGTCCGTGCGCCACTGGACCAGCTCGGCCAGCTCCCCAACCTCCCCGACGAGGGCGAGCACGAGGTTGCGAGGGGTGTGGAACTGCGCCCAGTCCCGCTCGTCGGTGAAGTCGCGGAGCCGGGTGAGCACGTCGGAGATGTCCATGCCACTGGTCTACCGCACCCAGGCGTGACGCCGGTGCACGGGCCCCGGGACCGGCCCGGCCACCGAACGCCGCGCCACCGCCGCCGAGAAGGTTCACACTGAGCCACATGGGCCAGGCCTGGTCTGTGCGACGTCACCGGGGTCGTGCGGCCGCGGCCGCGCTCGTCCTGACGGCCGCGCTCGCCGGCTGCACGCAACCCGGTGGCGTGACCGGCCATCTCTCCGGCGCAGCCGCCCAGGCGTCCTCGGCCGCGGCCTCCGCCGCGCTGGCGCTCGAGCTGTACCTCGACGGCGAGAGCACGGCGACCGTCGCGGACATCACCCTGACCGACATGGTCGACTCGGCCGGCCAGGCGGGAGCGAGCGCGTCCGCGCAGGTGGTCGCCACGAACCACGAACGACAGCTGCGCGCCGACGTCTCCGCGGCGATCGGGAAGGTCACCGACGAGATCGTGGCGTCCCGAGCCCTCGTCGCCGGCGCCGCCCCGCGCGCCGGCGGCGACAAGCTGGTGGCGGACCTGCGCCGTCGGGCCGACGAGCTCGGCACCACGGCCACCGAGCTCGAGGCGGCGGCCAGGTGAAACGGCTCTTCGCCGTCGCCCTCGGCATCCTCACCGCGATCGGCGGCTTCCTCGACATCGGTGACCTCGTCACCAACGCGCTCGTGGGCTCGCGCTTCGGGCTGTCGCTGGTGTGGGTGGTGGTGATCGGCGTCGCCGGCATCTGCGTGTTCGCCGAGATGTCCGGGCGGGTGGCAGCGGTCAGCGGCCGGGCGACCTTCGAGATCATCCGCGAGCGGCTGGGCCCCCGGCTGGCGGTGGCGAACCTCGGCGGCTCCTTCCTCATCAACCTCCTCACGCTCACCGCCGAGGTCGGCGGCGTCGCTCTGGCGCTCCAGCTCGCCAGCGACGTGCACCCCCGGCTGTGGATCCCGGTGGCCGCCCTCGCCGTCTGGCTCGTGGTCTGGCGGGTGCGGTTCGGGACGCTCGAGAATGTCACCGGCCTGGTCGGGCTGACGCTCATCGTCTTCGCCGTCGCCCTCTTCCTGCTCGGTCCCGACTGGTCCCAGCTGGCCCAGGACGCGCTGCGGCCCTCAGTGCCCGCGAACGAGCAGCCGCTGACCTACTGGTACTACGCGATCGCCCTGTTCGGCGCCGCCATGACCCCGTACGAGGTCTTCTTCTTCTCCTCCGGGGCGGTCGAGGAGGGGTGGAGCGTGCGCGACCTCGGGCAGGAACGCCTCAACGTCCTCGTCGGCTTCCCCCTCGGCGGTCTGCTGTCGATCGCGATCGCCGGGTGCGCGACCGTGGTGCTGCTGCCCGCCGGGATCGAGGTGACCACCCTGGCGCAGGTGGTCACGCCGGTCGCGGTCGCCGCGGGGAAGCTGGGGCTCGCCGTCGTCATCGTCGGCGTCGTCGCCGCCACCTTCGGCGCCGCCCTGGAGACCTCGTTGTCCTCCGGGTACACGCTCGCCCAGTTCTTCGGCTGGTCGTGGGGCAAGTTCCGACGGCCGGCGCAGGCGGCCCGGTTCCACCTCGTCGTCATCATCTCCCTGGTGATCGCCGTCGGCGTGCTCATGACAGGCGTCGACCCGGTCAAGGTGACGGAGTACTCGGTGGTGTTCTCCGCCGTCGCGCTGCCGCTGACGTACCTCCCCATCCTCGTGATCGCCAACGACCCGCAGTACATGGGCGAGCACGTCAACGGGAAGGCGCAGAACGCCGCCGGGCTGGTGTACCTGGTCATCATCCTCGTGGCGTCCCTCGCCGCGATCCCGCTCATGCTGCTGACGGGGGCCGGGGCATGACCGGGCGACGGCGGACCGAACGCCTCCCGCAGCCGCCCCGGCCGGCCGGCCGGGTCCTCGACGCCCGCCTGCACCTGCTGGACCGGCAGATGCTCGACACCGACGGCGTGCCCGTCGCCACCGTGGACGACATCGAGCTGGCCGGCGCCGAGGTGGGGGAGCCCGTCGACCGCGACCACCCGCCCACCGTCACCGCGCTGCTGAGCGGGTCCGTCCTGCTCACCCGCATCTTCGGGGGGCGGCCGCCCCACGACCGGTGGGTCCGCACCCCGTGGTCCGCCGTCGGCGAGATCGGCATCGTCATCTCGCTTGCCGTCCGGGGCGAGCACCTCGACGCGACCTGGCCCGAGCGATGGCTGCGCGATCACGTCATCGCGCGCATCCCCGGAGGGCGCCATGCTCCTGACTGACCTCATCGGGCTGCCGGTGACGGCGGACGGCCGACGCGTCGGGTACGTCAACGACGTCCGACTCGTCCTCGACGGCCCGCCGGACGGGCATCTCGCGAAGCCGCGTCTCCACGGGCTCGTGGTGAGCCCCGGGCGGCGGGGGTCCTTCCTCGGCTACGAACGAGTCGACGTCGACCGCCCCCGCCTGATCAACTCCTTCCTGGCCCGCCGTCACGCCGGGAGCGTGCTGGTGCTGTGGCCGGACGTCTCGGCGGTGGACCCCGACGGCGTCCGCCTCTTGACCGGCTACCAGGCCTACGACCCGCGGCTGTGAACGGCACCGGCGCGCTCGTTCTGGTTGTGCCGCCAGCGGTCCCCGTGCATCCTGGCAGAGGGCCGGGGGCACGCTCGAGAGGGTGACCGGCATGGTGGCCGCGCAGACGGACGAGGCGGGCCGGTCCGCGCGTGTGCAGGGCCTGCGCAGGCACGACCTGGGCCGACCACCCGGGCGGCGCGCGGAGCTCGCGGTCGTGACGGTCGCCGTGGGCGTGCTGGTGGTCGGGTTCGGGCTCGGGATCGGTGTGCCACGGCTGGGTTCCTTCACGCTCACCGCCTTCGTGGCCTTCGCCGTCGCCGGTCTCGGGCTGGCGCTCCTGGCCGGCGCCACGGCGCGGCTGTTCCGGCTCACCCGGGGGTGGTGGCGCGTGCTGGTCGTGCCGGGCACGGTCGTCGCGGCGCTGCTGGGTGTCTACGTGCTCGCCGTCCCCGTGGCCGCGGCCGTGCCGCCGCACAACGCGCTCGGGGTGGAGGCCCCGCCCGCGGGCGCGGAGCACGTCAGCTTCCCGACGGCGGACGGCGAGCTGCTCGCAGGCTGGTACGTCCCGTCGCGGAACGGGGCTGCCGTCGTGCTCCTGCACGGCTCGGGCGCGACGCGCGCCTCCGTCGTCGACCACGCCGACGTGCTCGCGGCGGAGGGGTACGGCGTGCTGGCGTTCGACGCCCGCGGGCACGGCGAGAGCACCGGGCGGGGGATGCGGTGGGGCTGGTTCGGCGACACGGACGTCGCCGCGGCGGTGGCCTACCTCGAGGCTCGTCCCGACGTCGACGCCGGACGCATCGCCGCGGTCGGGCTGTCGATGGGCGGGGAGGAGGCGCTCGGTGCCGCACGCGCGGGGCTGCGTGCCGTCGTCGCGGAGGGGGTGACCGGCCGCAGTGCCGACGACCTCGGCTGGCTCACCGCGTACGGGTGGCGCGGCCGCGTCCAGCTGCTCCTCGACCGGGCGCAGACGGCCGTCGCCGATCTCCTCAGCACCGCCGACCGGCCGACGCCGCTGCGCGAGGCCGTGGCCGGGACGCCGTCGCGGCCGGTGCTGCTGATCGTCGCCGGGGACGTGCCGGACGAGACCCTGGCAGCGCGCGAGCTCAGTGCCGGCCTCAGGCACGTCTCGGTCTGGACGGTCGACGGCGGTGACCACACCGGCGGGCTGCGCACCGATCCGGACCGGTGGACCCGCGAGGTGATCGGGTTCCTCGACGCCGCCACCCGCGACTGACGCACCCGGGGCCACCGGCGAGCGCGAGGACCGGCGAGCGCTGGACCGGTGAACGCGCCACCGGCGAGAGACCCGAGCACGGTGCCACGCACACGGGCAAGAATGGGGTCACGATCGACGTGGCACCCGCCGGAGGTACCCCATGACCCAGACCCCCAGGCTCACGCTCGCGGGCGTCGTTCTCGGCGCGCCGGACCCGCGGGCGCTCGCGGAGTTCTACCGGCGCCTGCTCGCGTGGGACCTCGTCACGGACGAACCGGGCTGGGTCCAGCTGGCCCCACCCGACGGTGCGAGGCCCGCACTGTCGTTCCAGGAGGAGCCGAACCACGTGCGGCCGACCTGGCCCGCCGGCCCGGGCGACCAGCAGATGATGATCCACCTCGACATCCGGGTCGACGACCTCGAGGCCGCCGGCGCGCACGCCGTCGAGGCCGGGGCGGAGCTCGCCGAGCACCAGCCGCAGGACGACGTGCGCGTGTATCTCGATCCGGCCGGGCACCCGTTCTGCCTGTTCCTGTGAGCACGGCCGACGGCGGGACCTGGCTCGGCATGCCGGGCCGGCCCGGGAACCGGCAGCTCCGCGCGGACTGCGCGAGCTGCTTCGCCCTGTGCTGCGTCGCGCTGCCGCTGACCGCGTCGGCCGACTTCGCCCTCGACAAGCCGCCTGGGCAGCCGTGCGTCCACCTGCGCGGCGACGACCGGTGCGGCATCCACGCGCGGCTGCGCCAGGAGGGCTTCCGCGGGTGCACGGTCTACGACTGCTTCGGTGCCGGGCAGCGCGTGTCCCAGGAGACCTTCGGCGGGCGCAGCTGGCGCGGCGACCCGGACACCGCGCGGGTGATGTTCGCGATCTTCCCGGTCGTCCGCCACCTCCACGAGAAGCTGCACCACCTGGCCGAGGCGGCCGACCGGGCGCCGACCGGACCGCTGCGGGCCGAGGCCGTGGAGCTCTTCGGGCTCATCGACGCCCTCGCCGGGTCCGAGCCCGAGGCCCTGGCGGTGCTCGACGTCGACACGCACCGGGCCGTCGTGGGGGAGCTCCTGACGCGGGTGAGCGCGGCGGTCCGGGCGGGAGGTGGACGTCCCCTGCGTCGTGCCGACCTCGTGGGGGCGAGGCTGCGCGGGGCCGACCTGCGTCAGGCCGATCTGCGCGGTGCGCACCTCATCGCCGCGGACCTGGTGGGCGCCGACCTCCGCGGCGCCGACCTCCTGGGCGCGGACCTGCGCGACGCAGACCTCGCCGGCGCCGACCTGACCGGTGCCCTCTTCCTCACCCAGCCCCAGCTCGACGCCGCGCGTGGCGACGACGCCACCAGGCTCCCGTCGTCGTCGCTCGTCCGGCCGGGGCACTGGGTGACCGGACCGGCGGGTGCCGGAGAGACGCCCGGGCGCGCCGGCGGGGCGCGCCGAGGGAGCCGGCGGTCTCGACCCGGCGCCTGATCCCGAGCAGCATGGCGCGCTGCATCACCGTGTCGCCCGCGCGCAGCACGACCATCAGGCGCACGACCCAGCCGGGGCGGTAGCACACCCGGGTCCGCACGAGCAGGCGCACGGAGTCTCCGTCCGGGACGAGGACGAAGGCCCAGCTGCAGTCGAAGTAGCTGCGGGGCCGGCGGGGAAGGAACCGGACCTCCCGGCCGTCGATCGTCCGCGAGCTGTACAGCACGAGATGGCGCGCGGGCTCGACGTCGCGCACCCACCACGAGCCGATCTGCTCCGAGCAGTTCGGCCCGTCGAGCAGGACCTGCCCGACCTCGAGCTGCTGGTGGTCGGGGAGCACGCGTTCGGCCGCAGACCGGCGGCCCCGGTGCCCGGCGGGGTCCTTCCACCAGGGGAAGTCGCTGTACCAGCCGCCGCGGCCGTACCCCATCTGGGCGAGCCACGGCCAGACCTGCTGCGGGGTGGCCCGGATCGTCTCCGCGCGGGTGGCGGACCAGTTCGGCGCCGGGACGAGGTCGTCGCCGGGGAGCTCCCGGGACTGCTCGTCCGGGGTCGCGCCGGAGCGCCGCCACTCCGGGTGCGTGACCGCGTAGACCGTCTCCACGGCGTACTCGCCGAGCACCACGGCGCCGTCCCGGACGCGGCCGAACGTACGGCTGGCTCTCGACCTCGGACTGGCGCTCAGCTGACTGGCGGTCATCACGCACCTCGCTCGCCCCGGGTCAGACGGACGTGTCGCTGCTGACCACGGTACGTCCGCAGCGATAGCCCCCGCGGCTCGTTCGCGTCACCGCCGCCGGACGCCCTCGACCGGACCCGCCCTCGGCCGGACCCGCCCCGGACCCGCCCTCGGCCGGACGCGCCCCCGCCGGACCCGCCCCCGCCGCACGCGTCGTCGCCGATGTCGAGGCGGGCGCGAGGCGGGACCAACGTCTCTGGACGCGGCGCCGAAGGTCGGCAGACGCTGGGGACGGACGCCGGCCCACGAGCCGGCGCGCGGCGTGGTCGCCGCGACGGCCGCACCGACCGCCCTGCGAACGGGAGCGCTGCCATGACTCTCCACCGCCCACCGGACGTCCCCGTCTCGGTGCCACGTCCGTCCCGCGCCGCTCCGGTGCACCCGCGCACGCCGGGCGTCGTCGTCGGCCTCGTCCTGCTTGTCGCCGTGCTCGGTGCGGTCGCGGCCGGCGCGGGCCTGCTGCGGGGGCCGGAGACCTTCACCGTCGAGACGATGCGCGGCGGGGAGGCCGTGCTCTACGGGCAGGGCGTGTACCGGTACGAGACGCTGTTCGTCGGCGCGCTCAACCGGGGCACCGACATCGTCACCCTCGTCCTGGGGATCCCGCTCCTGCTGGTCAGCACCTGGTGGGCCCGCAGAGGTTCTGTACGAGGAGCGCTTCTGCTGCCGGGCGCGCTGGGGTGGTTCCTCTACGTCTACGCCACCATGGCGGTCCGTGCCGCGTTCAACCCGCTCTTCGTCGTCTACGTCGCGCTCTTCGCAGCCGCTCTGTACGCGTTCATCGTGACGCTGGTCAGCGCCTGGCGGCTGCCCGTGCGGGTCCGGTCCGGGCGTGCGCTGCCACGTCGGGGCGCAGGTGTGCTTCTCCTTGTCAGCGGGCTGGCCATGCCGGTGATCTGGCTCGGCCCGGTCGTGGGCGCCCAGCTCGCCGGCGCGGTGCCGGAGCGGCTGGAGACCTACACGACGGCGGTCACCGAGGCGCTCGACACCGCGGTGATCGCGCCCGCGGTCCTTCTCGCGGCCGTGTGGATCTGGCGCCGCGAGACCCGGGGCTACGTGCTCGCCGTCCCGCTGCTGACGCTCGAGACGATGCTGGCGCCGATGATCGCCGCACAGACGGCGAGCCAGCTCTCCGCCGGCGTCCGGCTGACACCGCCCGAGGTGGTCGGCCCGCTCGGCGGGTTCGTGGTGCTCTCGCTCGCGGCGGGCCTGGTGCTCGCGCGTCTGCTGGCCGCCGTCGACGAGACGCGGCCGCGCCCCGAGGCCGCGCCGGACGGGTTGGCCGCCGGAGGCTGACGCTCAGGGAGCGGTCAGCAGGGCGGGCACCTCGGAGACGTCGTCGACGAGGTGGATGTGGTCGACCATGTGCCGCTCCCGCGCGAGCGACTCCAGCAGGGGCCACACCGGCAGCGTGCGCGTCCAGTGCTCCCGGCCCACGAGCACCATGGGCGCCACCGAGGAGGCGTCCGCGTAGTAGTTCTCGCACGCGTCCTGGAAAACCTCCTGCACCGTGCCGGCCGCGCCGGGCAGGAACACGATCCCGGCCGAGGCCACGTGCAGGAGCACCGCCTCACGGATCGCGTTGCGGAAGTACTTCGCGATCACCGTCGCGAAGGCGTTGGGCGGCTCGTGGCCGTAGTGCCACGTGGGGATGCCGAGGGAGCGGGCGCCCTCGGGCCAGCGTTCCCGCACGTCGAGCGCCGCGCGGGCCCACGCCTGGACGGACGGCACGAAGGACGGGACGGCCGCGACCATGGCGAGCGCGGCGTCGAGGTCGGCGGGGGACCGGTGGGCGAGGTACGCGCCGAGGTTCGCCGCTTCCATCGCGCCGGGGCCGCCGCCCGTGCCGACGACGAGCCCCTCCCGGGTCAGCTCCCTCGCGAGCCGCGCGGCGTCCGCGTAGGGCGCGGTGCCCCGCGCGACGGCGTGCCCGCCCATGACGCCGACGATCCGGCTGCCCCGGACCACCTCGACGAGGGCGTCGTCGACCGCGTGGTCGTGCAGGGCCTGGGCGAGCGTCCTGACGAGCGTGCGGCCCTGCCGGGACCAGGCGTAGACGCGGGCGTCGAGGGTCTGGTCGTAGGAGCCGTCGAGCCCGGCGTACAGCTCCTCGGCGGTGTAGAGGGACCCGCGGTAGGCGTCGAACGGGATGTCGGGCACCACCGGAAACACGAGGGCGCCACGGGCGCGCAGGCTCTGCTCGTCAGCCGGTTCGAGCGCACAGCCGAGGAGGAGCGCACCGGTGACGTCGAGCCGGCGCAGGACGTCGCCGCGTCCGCGCAGATCCACCCCCTGCAGGTGCCACCCGGTGATGCTGCCCGCGCCGTGCGCGACCCGGCCGTCGAACTCCTCGAGGCTCTCCACCTCGACCGTGCTCCCGCGCTCTTCCTTCACCCGGCTGAACCTACCGGCGCGGGGGTACTCCGGCTTTTGGTGCACGTGCCTCCGGCTCTCCTGAGTGAGGCTCTTTGGCGGCGATCGGAGCAGCGCCGGGCGGCACCGAGGCCCTGCGAGCGACCGAGGCGGCCCCGCGACCATCTGCACGTGGTTCAGCGCGACACTGCGTTGTCCACACCTTCGACCGAGGCGGAGCCGCCTACATCTGTCTTGCCGGCGCGATCGTACGAGGTGGCGTCGCCAGGACGGTCACCCTCAAGGATGAAGATGTGACAGTCAGCGCGGGCGTTTCGGGCGGTAGGTCCGCCCGAAGCTGCGGGGACTGTCCTCGTAGATCTGGTCGAGCTCCCAGTCGATCCGTTGCCCGCCGGGGACGTCGAAGATGCGCGTGCCGTCGCCGAGGAAGACCGGGGCGACGAAGACCTGCAGCTCGTCGATGAGGTCGTGCTCGAGCGCTTGGCGGGCGATGTCGGCGCTGATGATCTGCACGTCCTTGTCGCCGGCAATCTCCTGGGCGCGACGGATGGCCTCGACGATGTCGCAATTCAGCGCGACGATGCTCGGATCGTCGGCGATCTCATCCGGCCGGTGGGTCAGGATGAACTCGGTGCCGGTCCAGGCACCGCCGTATGCCTTGGACGTTGTCTCGTCGCGTTCGTCCTGCTGCGTTCTCGCCGCGTCGTAGCCGGCCCGGCCGGAGATGATCACCGCGACGTCTCCCGCCATCTGTCTCACGGTGCCCTCGGCCAGCGGTTCGGCGGCGGACATCCAGCTCATGTCGTGGCCCGGTCCGGCGATGAAGCCGTCGATCGAGCATGTGAATCCCCAGGCGACCTTGCCCACGTCTCCTCCTCGCCTTTGGCCTTGACCCGCGCCCTACGGCGACTCCTGCAAGGGCCAGACCTCGACGACACCGCGCGCGACCGCGCAGGGCGTCCTCGACACGAGTTGGATGGCCCGCTCCAGCGTCGCGGCCTCGATGATGGCGAACCCGGCCACCGGGAGGGGGGAGGACATGAAGGGCCCGCTCGTCACGGTGGTCCCCGCATCGTCATGGTTCTGCACCTGTACGGGCGTGCCAGCAACGCCCATGTGGACTCCCGTGGCGCGCAGGTGCGCGTCATGCGTGTGCGCCGCAGCGCGTACCGCCGCGTCGGTGCGGTTGTAGCCGTCCTGGTCGCCGTATCCGATGGTCACGAACTTGGGCACCGTCAGTACCTCCCTGGTCCACGGGCTGCTCCGTTGCATCGACGCCCGGTTGCAGTCTGCAATCGGTTTTCGACCGTAGCGTAAACTGCTTGCAGTCTGCAACCGTCGGAAGTGGGAGATTCGAGTGACCGTCGCGCCCCGATCGGGATGCCCGATCAACCTGTCCCTGGAGGTCTTCGGCGACAGGTGGAGCCTGTTGATTCTTCGCGACATGATCTTCGGTGGGCGGCGGCACTTCCGTGAGCTGCTCAACGGCTCGCAGGAACGGATCGCCTCGAACATCTTGGCCAGTCGGCTGAGAAAACTGGTCGAAGCCGGCATGCTCACCAAACGCCCTGATCCCGGGCACAAGCAGCGATCCATATACAGCCTGACCGAGGCGTCCATTCAGTTGGTGCCGGTGATGGCGGCGTTGGGTGGCTGGGGACGTCGGTGGCTGCCCGTCACCGCGGACCTTGCAGTCCGGGCGAAGCTGCTTGAGGAAGGCGGCCCGGAGCTGCAGGAGCGATTCATGGCCGAGCTGCGTGAAGAACACCTCGATATCCCCGCCGGCCCGCTCACCAACGGCGTGACCGTGCGCGAGCGCCTACGTGCGGCTTACCTGGCGGAGATGGACCGGAATCGGGAGTTGTCGGGATGATATGAACCGTTGGCTCCCATCTACGAACAAGGGGATGAGGCCAGCGGTCCTGCACAGGCCACCCCGCAGGTCTGCGTCGTCTACGAATCCTTCGGTTTCGTGCACGTTCCTGCGTTCGGCGCCTGCTGCAACCTGCGCCGGACGCAGGAACCTGCACCGAACCGCGCGGGAGGCCCGGACGCAGGGACGGGCTGCGTCGTCCCTCCGTCTGAGGTAGCCCGGGTACCTCAGACGGAGAGGTCGTGCCGAAGAACTGGTCATCCGACCGATGTTCCGCCGCCGGGACCGGAGCAGGCTCGAGTCATGAGCATCCACGACGCCACCACCCACCACTTCCTTCACGCCGCCCGCGAGCACGAGCTTGCGGAGCGTGCCGCCGAGGCGCGGCTGCGCGAGGCGCTGGGAGCCCGCGCCCGCAGCTGGCGCGGGAGCCGGGCCCGTGTGGCCCGGGCCTACCGCTGGATCACTATTGCCTCGACCCGGCGGGGGCTGCCCGTGGCACGATGAGCGCCGTGACTTCACTGGCGCCCCTCGTCGTCGGCCGCGCCGGTCCGCTCGACCAGCTCCGCAGCGCGTGGGACGCCGCCCGTGAGGAGGGCGCCCGCACCGTCCTCGTGGCCGGTGAGGCCGGCATGGGCAAGACCACGCTGGTCACCCGGTTCGCCGAGCTGCTCGCCGACGAGGCGGACGTCGTCTCGGGTCAGTGCGTCGCCTTCGCCGGGGACGGGATGCCGTACGCCGCCGTCGTCCAGATCCTCCGGACGCTCGTGGAACGGCACGGCCAGGACGTCGTCCTCGAGTGGGCGGGAGCGGGATGGGCGTCGCTCGGTGCCGTCGTGCCGGGGCTGGCGGCTCCGACGTCGGGGTCGGACGTGGAACGGCTCCGGCTCTACGAGGCGATCGCCCGCGTCCTGGAGGGCGCGGCCCGGCAGCGTCCGCTCCTCGTGGTGGTGGAGGACCTGCACTGGGGGGACCCCTCCACCTGGCACCTGCTGCGCTTCCTCGCCGCCGCTCTCGGCGACGCGCCCCTGCTGGTGCTCGCCACCTACCGCGACGACGAGCTGCCCGGCCGCCACCCGCTGCGTCCGGTGCTGGCTGAGCTGCTCCGCCAGCGCGGCACCACGCGCCTCGACCTCGGCCCGCTGGACCCCGACTCCGTCGCCGACCTCGTCACCGCGCTCGCACCGGGCGTCTCGGACGCCACCAGGGCCGCCATCGTGCGCCGCAGCGAGGGCGTGCCGTACTTCGTCGACGAGCTCGCCCGCGCCGCCGCCGGCGGCATCAGCATGCCGGGCACCCTGCGCGACGCCCTCCTCGCCCGGGTGCGGTCCGTGCGGGAGGAGACGCACCAGGTGCTGCGCGCCGTCTCGGCGGCCGGGCTGGAGGTGGAGCACGAGCTCCTCGCCGAGGTGGTCGACCTGCCCGCCGGCCAGCTCGACGCCGCCCTGCGGGAGGCGGTGGACGCCGTCGTCCTCGTGCCGTCCGGGACGGGGTACCGGTTCCGTCACGCGCTGCTGTCCCAGGTGCTCCACGACGACCTGCTGCCGGGGGAGCACGCCCGGCTGCACAGCCGTTTCGCCGACGTCCTCGCCCGCCGCCCGGACCTCTCCGTCGCGCACAGCCACGACCTCATCCACCACCTCTTCGCCGCGCACCGCCTCGACGAGGGCTTCCGGGCCGCGCTCACCCGGGCGGCCGAGCGCACGCCCGCCCACCACGAGGCCCTCGCCCTGTACGAGCAGGCGCTGGACGTGTGGGACCGCGTCAGCGAGCCGGAGTCGGTCGCCGGCAGCCGCGACCACGTGCTGCAGGAGGCCGCGGGCGCGGCGATCCGCGCCGGTGAGGCCGAGCGGGCCCTCGCCCTGGTGGAGGCCTCGCTGCGGGAGGCCCCGCGCGGTCTGGACCCGGAGGTGCGCGCGCACCGGCTCGGCCTGAAGGCCCGCGCGATGGGCAACCTCATGCGAGACGGCAGCGTCGAGGTGCTGCGGGAGGCGGTCGCCCTCACGTCGCCGGAGCGTCCCACCGCCGTCCGGGCCATGGTCCTGGAGCTGCTGAGCACGTTCCTCATGCTCACCGGGCAGCACCAGGAGGGCCTCGAGGTCGCCGACGAGGCCATCGCCGCGGCCGACGCCGTCGGCGAGACCGCCTACCGGGGCAGCGCCCGCAACTCGCGCGCCATGGCCCTGTGCGCCATGGGTGAGGAGGAGCTCGGCATGGCGGAGATGGAGGCAGCCCGGGCCGACTCCGAGACGCGCCCCCGCACCACGGTGCGGTTCTGGATCAACTGGTCCAACCAGCTCAACCTCGCGGGGCGCTTCCGCGAGGCGCGGGACGCGGCGCTCGCCGGCGTGGAACGCACCCGGGCCGAGGGACTGGAACGCTCCGGCGGGATCATGCTCGTCGGCAACGCCGCGGAGCCGATGATCGCCCTCGGGCAGCTCGACGACGCCGACCGGATGGTCCGCCGGGCGCTGGAGCAGTCGCCGCCGCCGAACTACGTCGTGCACCTGCGAACGCTGCAGGCCTGGACGTCGCTGTGGCGCGACCGCCCGCACGAGGTCGAGCAGGTGCTGGTGGACTACTGCGAGGTGCTCGCCGGCCGCGGGCAGCCGCAGTTCGTCCACGAGCTCGCCGTCATCGACGCCTGGCGCCACCTGCTGGCGCCGCAACCGGACGCCGCGGCCGCCTGGCGTCGTGCCCAGCAGGTGCTCGCCGCACCCCGCGGCGCCGCCCCCGCCCGTCTGTGGCAGCTCGCCTTCCTCGCCGCGGCCGCGCTGCGCGCCAGGACGGACGACGCCGGAGCTGACCTTGCCGCCGAGCGGAGCCTTCTCGCGGGACAGGTCGACGCCCTGCCGAGCTGCCTGGTCCGTCCCATGTGGGAGCCGCTCGTGGTGGCGGAGCTGGCCGACGACGTCGCCAGCTGGCGGGCGGCGCTCGAGGCTTCGGCGGTCGTGGGCGGGCACGCGGCCCTGGAGCCCTGGGCCGGTATTGGTCTGGGCCGGTCGCTGGTGGCGGCCGGGAGGCGGGCGGACGCGGAGCCGGTGCTGGTGCGGGCGGGGGACCGGGCTCGTGAGGTCGGGATGCCGGTGCTCACCCGGGTCGCCGACGACGTGCGCCGTCGTGCCGGCATCGCCGGGCCCCGGCGCCGCACGGCAGCGCCCACGGAGCTGACCGACCGGGAGCGGGAGGTGCTCGCCCTGGTGGCCGAGGGGCGCACCAACGGCGAGATCGCCTCCGCCCTGTTCATCAGCACCAAGACGGCGAGCGTCCACGTCTCCAACATCCTCGCCAAGCTCGGCGTGAGCGGACGCGGCGAGGCGGCCGCCCTGGCCCACACGCGGCCGGAGCTGCTGGGCGTGCGCGACGCCTGAGCCGGGCCCCGGTGGGGCTTGCTCAGGCTGCTTCCTACCCCGATGTGCCTACTCAGGCGTCGAGGCGGTAGGTGAGCAGCACGTTCCCGTTGCCGAACTCCCGGACCGCGGTGCGGTGCAGACCCACGGGCCCGGCGGTGCCCGCGAAGACGGAGCGGCCCGAGCCGAGCACCACCGGGTTGACGATGACGCGCAGCTCGTCGATGACGCCGGTGGGGAGCAGGTCGCCCACCAGCGTCGAGCTGCCGAAGATCGCGATGTCCTTTCCCGGTCGGTCCTTGACCGCTGCGAGATGCCCGGCGACGTCGTCGGCCACGAACGTCGTCGGGCCCCACGGGTGGGAGGTGAGCGTGCGGGAGGCGACGATCTTGGGCAGGTCGTTCATGAACGCGGCGACCACCGGGTCCTCCGCGTACGCCTCCTCGGTGGGCCAGTAGGCGGCCATCATCTCGAAGGTGCGCCGGCCCATGACGATCGTGTCGATGACGTCTCCCTGGCCGCGGGAGTACCGCTCGAACTCCTCGTCGGTGCGGAACCAGTCGAGGCTGCCGTCGGTGGCGGCGTGGTGGCCGTCCAGGCTCGTCAGCAGGAAGGCGTAGATCTGGCGCATCGTCGCGCTCCTCTCGTCCGACCGTCACGTCGTCCGACCGTCACTCGGCAGACCGTCACGTTACCGCCGCGGCCGAGCTGCGAGCCGCGGATTAATCCGTGGCCCGCCCGGTGCGCGCCGTGCCATGCTTCCGCTCCCGGCGAGCGAGCAGCCGGCCCGGCGTGCCGGGTCCCGGTCCTGCGCGTGTGCCCGCCGGGGTCGTCTGCCTGCGGAGCAGATCTGGCACGGTGCTGACACACCTGGGGTTCAACTCCCCGTCAGGGCGTCGCCCGCCGGGTTCCGCGGTCGGGCGCCTGCGGTCCGGAGCTGTCCGAACGAAGCTCCCGACCCCGCGCCCGGCCGTGCCGGCCGGCGGCGTCCGCCGTGCCGTGTCGACCGTGGCCGACGGCGGTGCCCGGGCCGGTGCCCGGGCCACCCGTTGCAGGAGAGAGCTGTTGCAGGACCGAGCTGGAGGAGGAGGGAAAGGACATGTCGCTGTTCACCATCACGGTGCCGGCGCGCCAGTGCGCGCTCAGGTACCGCCACGGACGCCTCGACGTCGTGCTCGGGAGCGGCCGGCACCCGCGCGTCTGGGGCGCCCGGCACGTCCTGGTCGACCTCCGTGACCAGCTCCTGGCGCTCGCGCCGCAGGAGATCCCCACGGCCGACGGCGTCGCGGTCAAGGTCAGCGCGGTCGTGCGCTGGGCGGTGTCCGACGCCGTGGCGTTCGTCGAGCGTGCGGCGGACCCCGTCGGGCACACCTATCTCTCCGCGCAGGTCGCGCTGCGGGAGGCGCTCGGCGGGCTCACGGTGGAGGAGGTCGTCCAGCGGCGTGCGGCCCTGCCGGGGACCGACCTGACCGCCGCGGCCGACGCCGGAGCCCGGGCCGTCGGGATCACCGTGGCCGAGGTCGTGGTCAAGGACGTCATCCTGCCGGCCGAGCTGCGTGCCGCCGCGGCCGACCTCGCCACCGCACGCCAGCGGGGTCAGGCCGTCCTCGAGCAGGCACGTGCGGAGACGGCGGCCCTGCGGTCGATGGCCAACGGCGCCAAGCTGCTCGACGCGCACCCCGCGCTCGCCCAGCTTCGCCTCGTGCAGTGCGCGCCGCCCGGGACGCAGGTGGTCGTGCAGGTGGGCGGCCCCGGCGCTCCCCGCTGAGGACCGGTCGCCCGGCGCCCGCCGAACGGCAGGCACGCGCGACCGAGGCGCCCGGCCCGGGACCTACCGGGCCGGGCGCCGCGTCCGACGGGCGCCGGTCCGGGGCGCAGGCGTCTCCGCAATCTCGTCACCGGTCCCGGGCGCCGGGGCACGCCCGGGCGAGGGTGGACGGCGGAGCAGCCGCAGGTGCCCCTGCCCGACGAGGATCCCGAGGATGACGATCGCGGCGCCGACCGGCTGGTTCACGGTGAGCCGCTCGTCGAGGACGAGCACGCCGAGGAGCACGCCCACCACGGGGGTCAGGTAGGTGACCGTGGACGCCAGCGTGGCGCCCCACGCCCGCACGATCTCCGTGTTCCACGCGTAGGCGACGCCCGTGCTCAACGCGCCGAGGGCGAGGACGGAGCCGACCACGGCCGGGCTGAGGTTCACCGGCCCGCGGGCCACGAACGGGGCGAGGACGAGCATGACGGCGGCGGCCAGCCCCACCTGCGTCGCCGCCACGGTGACGCCGTCGTAGTGGTGGCCGGTGAGGAAGCGGCGCATGTACACGAAGCCCGTGCCGTAGCAGGTGGTCGCCCCGAGGGCGGCCAGCTGGGCGGTGTAGTAGTGCTCGCCGGCGGACGCCGTCGTCAGCTGCCACGGCGCCGCGATGACGACGACCCCGGCCGCCGCCAGCACGAGCGCGGCCGAGCGCACGGCCGTGAGCCGTTCGGTCGGCAGCGCGACGAGGGAGATGAGCAGCGTCATGATCGGCGTCGTCGCGTTGTAGATGCTCGACAGCCCGGATGGGATGTACTGACCCGCCCACGCGAAGAGGAGGAACGGCACGACGCAGATGAGGAGCCCCAGGACGAACAGGTGACCGAGCACGCGGCGCTCGCGCGGCCAGGGGCGGCGCGTGAGCGTCATGATCGTCGCGAGCGTGAGCGCCCCGACGACGAGCCGGCCGAGCACCACCTGCGCGGGGGAGAGACCCTCCAGCCCCACCCGGATGAACAGGAAGCTCGCGCCCCACATGGTGGCGAGCGCGAGGAACTTGGGCAGCGTGCGCGCGGGGGTGGGCGCGGCCTGCGTCATGTGGCCTCCTGTCGGTCCGGCACATCGTGCGCGCACCCGAGCGGTAGTGTCCACCTGCATGAGCGCCGTGACCCCGGGCGTGCCGGCGCCGGCCTCCGGAAGCGATCCCCTCGCCGTCGGCGAGCTGCTCGTGCCGCCGTCGAGCCGCACGGCCCTCGCGGTGCGGCTGCTCCTCGCCGTCGGCCTCCTCGTCAGCCTGCTCCAGAGCCTGACGGAGCCGGTCGAGCGACCACTGGGCGACCTTCTTCACGGGCTCCAGGAGGGCGAGGTCAGGACGGTCACGATGGCGCGCCCCGAGCCGGGTGCGGAGGCTCACGGCACGTGGGAGGTGCGCTGGACCGGGGGCGGGCTGCCGGGCCGGGCGAGCTATGAGGTCGCCGCCGAGGACGGTTTCCACGTGGTCGACGAGGGTCAGCTCATCCTGGACGCGGCGAAGCATTCGCCGACGCCGGTGGACGTCACCGTCCGCTACAACTTCCTGGACCCCGGCACGACCTGGCACGTCGGAGCCTTCGTCGGTCTGGCGGCGCTGCTGTGGCTGATCGGCGGGCCACAGCCCCGTCTGGCCACGAAGTGGGCCTGGTTCTGGATCGCGTGCAACGCCCCGCTGCTCTGGCTGGCGTTCGTGGTGCTGGAGCCTGTGCCGCTGTGGAACAACCGCCCGCTGCCTCAGCCGCCGCGCCGCCTCACGGGCGGGTGGGCGTTCCTGCTGAGCGTCACCGCCGTGCCGTTCGTGGGCGGGGTGCTCATGTCCGCGATCGACTGGCTGTTCTGACGCCGTTCGTCCCTCGGATGCGGCTCGTGCTCTCGGCGTTCCCCGCGTCCGGCGTCGCCGAGACCTTCGGCGAGGCGCCCGTGCACGTGGAGATCGAGCAGTGACCACGCCCGAGCGTTGCGCCTTGCCGACGGCGAAGGCTCCGGTCAGCGGTTCTTGCGCGTCTCGCGCTCGTTGGCCTTCTGGATCGCCTTGACGAGCTCGTCCTTGCTCATGTTCGACCGGCCCGGCACGTCGAGGCGCTTGGCGACGTCGTACAGGTGCGACTTGGACGCGTTGGCGTCGACTCCGCCCGCCGTCTCGCCGGCCGACCCGCGGGTCCCCTCGGCCTTCTTGTCCGACGGGCCCTTGTCGTCCTTGGCCTCCCAGTGGTCGCCGACCTTCTCGTAGGAGTGCTTGAGCGCCGAGTACGCGGTCCGGTTGGCGCGCTCGCCCTCGCCGTAGGACTCGGCGGCCGAGTCGTGCGCCTTGGCAAAAGTGCGCTGCGCCTTCGCCGGTGACTTCTTGAGCGTGCTGGGCAGCTCGCTCTTCTTGGCGGAGCCGTCCTTGTTCGTCTTGGGCATGGCGATCGTCCCCTTCCGTCGCAGGCCCCGGCCCGTGCCGGGCCTCTGCAACCCCAGCGTGGCCCCGGTCGTGGACGCTCGCATCCGCAAGGCCCTTCCGCTCCGCGGTGGGGGGGAGGGACAGTGGAGTCACGGGTAGGCACGCACGAAGGAGCGCGTCATGAGGGCTCGACGAGGAGACCGCATCGTCCTGGCCGGGGAGCAGGTGGGCCATCCGGTCCGGGACGGGGAGATCATCGAGGTGCGCGGCGAGCAGGGTGCACCGCCGTACGTCGTCCGGTGGAGCGACGGGCACGAGGCCACGTTCTTCCCCGGCCCCGGTGCGGTCGTGCGCACACGCGGCGAGACGGAGGCACAGCCGGATGTACCGGCGCCGACGGCGGCGCAGCCCGTGCACGAGTGGAGCATCCGGGTGTCGCTCTATGAGCACCAGGACGACACGACGGCGCAGGCCGTCCTGGTCAGCGGACCGGCGGAGCAGACCGACGCCAGCGGGAGCGCGCACCGCAGCGCCCGGGACCCGGCGTCGCCGCGCATCGGTGACGAGATCGCCGTGGCCCGGGCCCTGCGGCACCTCTCGGACAAGCTGTTCGAGCGCGCCCGGCAGGACGTCGAGAACGCCACCGGCGAGCACGACGTCGACATCCGGGCGAGCTGAGAGTCGCTGTCGGCCGTGCGGCCCGGCCACGACCGGGCCGCACGGCCGAGCCGTCAGGCGGAGCGCTCGCGGAGCAGCTCCTCGAGCCGCTCGTACCCTTCGCCCATGCCCTGCTCCATCCCTGAGGACACCATGCCGTCGCGGGCCTCCATGCTCGGGTAGACGGCGTGGCCGGAGAGCCTGCAGCGCCCGTCGCCGAGGTCGGTGAAGGTGAGGAACTCGATGCTGACGACGTCCGGGTAGCCGCCGAACTCGAACGTCTGGATGGCGAACTCGTTCTCCCGCACCGTGTGGAAGACGCCGGAGAACTCGTACGGAACACCGTCGGGCCCGGTGTGGATGTAGCGGTACGTGCCGCCGGTGCGGAAGTCGTAGTGGTCCATCTCCATCTTCAGGCCGCGCGGCCCCAGCCACCGGGCCACCAGGTCCGGGTCCGCGTGGGCGCGGAAGACGTCCGCGACGGGGAAGTCGAACTCCCGCTCGAAGTCGATGAAGGGGAGTCCCTCGGGGGCGGAGACGTGCAGGTCGTTGCGCAGTGCCTTATTCATCGCTGGCTCCTGGACCGGTTCTCTGGCGTTGCTGTGCGCTTGCTGCTGTGACGTTCCTCCAGCACGGCGTCGAGGGAGCGGTACTGCGACTCCTTGACCAACCGGTAGCGGTCGATCCAGGCGGTCAGCGCTTCGAGCCGGGCAGGGTTGAGGTGCACGGGCCGGCGCTGGGCGTCACGGCTGCGCGTGACGAGCCCGGCGTGCTCGAGCACCTGGATGTGCCTCGAGATCGCCTGCTTGGTGATCTCGAAGGGCTCCGCGAGCTCGTTGACCGTGGCAGGTCCACGGCTGAGCCGGGCGATGATCCGACGGCGGGCGGGGTCGGCCAGGGCCATGAACGCCCGGTCGAGGTTCGCCTCGTCGTCGGAGTCTGTCACGGTAGTCAACGTCCTCGTTGTTCAACTGATGTGTTGAATAAGCATGGTCGGCGTGGAGCGCTGCTGTCAAGAGGTGTGGGCGACCAACGTCACACCCCAGCCACCAGGTGCTGATCTGGGAAAATGGACCGTGCCGGCTCGCGGTGGTCGGGCGCTCCCATCCGTGTGGGGCGTCTGCCGCCGTGCTCCCGCCGTGCGCCCGGTGCGTCGGCCGTCGCGGTCGAGGTATGTGGTGGCGGGACGGTGGCTCGGTCGTGGAGCGTCAGCTCCCGGCCTCGTCAATCGAGTGCGGCGACCGCGCGCAAGAAGGTCGTGAGCATGCAGTTCTCCGAAGGTCAGATCGTCGTCCACCCTCACCACGGACCGTGCACGGTGGCAGGGGTGACGAACCGGACGGTCAGGGGCGTCGACACCAGCTACCTCGACCTGGCGGTGCACGCCAAGGAGATGAGCATCTGCGTCCCGCTGCACAACGTCGCGGAGGTCGGGCTGCGGCCGGTCCTCGACGGCGTGGGGTTGAACGAGCTGCTCGATCTCCTCCGGGCGCCCACCGGCGAGGAGGAGGCCGGCTGGTCGCGCCGGTTCAAGAACAACGTGGAGCAGTTGCGTACCGGCGACCTGCTCTCGACGGCGAAGGTCGTCCGGGACCTCACCCGTCGCCAGGCCGACAAGGGGGTCTCCTGGGGCGAGAAGGACCTGCTGCGCCATGCCCGGCAGCCGGTGGTCACCGAGCTCGCGCTGGCCCTCTCCCTGACCGAGGAGGAGGCGGGGCAGGCGCTGGACGAGGTCATCCTGCACGGGATGGTCGCGCGCCTCGGCACCTTCGCCGTGGCGGGCTGAACGGCCTCAGGACAGCACGTCCTTCGTGGCGAAGCGCCCGTAGGCCAGGGCGCCGAACAGCGCCACGTAGCCGGCCTGCAGCAGGGCGTTGTCCGCGAACGACGTCCACACCACCGGCTGACGCAGGAGGTCGGCAAAACCGAGCCAGTAGTTGGTGAACAGCCAGGGGTGCAGCCACGCGAGCTGGTCGAGCGAACCGAGCACCTGGGCCACGACGGCGAGCACCGCCGTCGTGGCCATGGCGCCGACCGGCACCTCGGTGAGCGTCGAGACGAACAGGCCGACGGCGGAGAGCCCCAGGAGGGAGACGCTCACGTAGCCGGCCGCCAGCAACGAGCGCACCACCGACTCACCGACGCCGATGGTGTCGCCCGAGAGGAGGGGCACCGGCCCGACGGGGAAGAGCGCCGCGCCGATCGCGGCGCCGGTGAGCACCACCGTCAGCGTCGCAGCCACGCAGAAGACCGCGGCGCCGGCGTACTTCACGAGCAGCAGGCGCAGCCGTCCCACGGGAGCGGTCAGCAGGTACCGCAGCGTGCCGTGGCCGGCCTCGCCGGCGATCGTGTCGCCCGCGACGACGGCGACCGTCAGCGGCAGGAACAGGGGCACCGTCACCACCAGGGCGGTGACGGAGACGAACAGCCCGTTCTGGGTGACCCGGTCGAGGAACGGCGGGCCCTCGCCCGGTCCGGGCGGGCTCGAGGAGAGCCGGACGGCGACGGCGATGACGACCGGGATCGCGGCCAGCGCCAGCAGCATGGCCCAGGTGCGCCGGCGGCGGAACAGCACCGCGAGCTCCGAGCCGAGCAGCGCCCAGCCCGCAGACGGCCGTACGGTCGCGCGGTCGGGACTCCCGGGGCGGGCCTGCGGAGCGGCGGCGCCGCTCGCCGAGCGTCCGCCGGCGGTCACGGCCTCGACGGCGGAGGGCGAAGAGGCGTCACTGGGCAACGTCGAACCCCTCACCGGTGAGCGCGACGAACCGGTCCTCCAGGCTGGCCTCCTCGACGGCGAACCCGCGCAGGCGCACGCCGGCCGCCACCAGGGCGGCGGCGATGTCCTCCGGCGGGGGCGCGTCGTCGGGAAGGGGAGCGACGAGGATGGTCGCCCGATCGCCGTCGAGAATGCCGCCGACCTCGGCACGCAAACCGGCGGTCACGGCTCCCGCACGGTCCCCCGTTGCAGCTCCGGCCGTGCCTCCGCCGCTCTCTCCTGGGCCGTCGTGGGGCGCGATGCCAAGTCGAGCGAGGACGTCGCGGGCGGGCCCCGGGTCCGGCGTGAGCACCCGGACGCGCGGCTGCCCGGCGCGGCGCAGCTCCTCGAGGCTGCCGTGCGCGACCAGTCTGCCCACGCTCATCACCGCCGCGTGCGTGCACATCTGCTCGACCTCGGCGAGCAGGTGGCTGGAGACGAACACCGTGGTGCCGCCCTCCGCGAGCGAACGCACGAGCGCGCGGACCTCCCGGGTGCCCTGCGGGTCGAGGCCGTTGGTGGGCTCGTCGAGCACGAGCAGCTCGCGCGGGCTGAGCAGCGCGTTCGCGATGCCCAGGCGCTGCTTCATGCCGAGCGAGTACGCCCGCACCTTCTTGTGCGCGGCATGGCTCAGCCCCACCCGCTCGAGCGCCGCGGCCACGCGGGCGGTCCGCGTGTCGCCGGGGGCATACCGGTTGGCGGTGTCGAGGCGGCGCAGGTTCGCCTCGCCGGACAGGTACGGGTAGAAACCCGGCCCCTCCACGAGGGCGCCGACCCGGGGGAGGACCTCACGGCCGTGGCGCGGCATCTCGCGGCCGAGCAGGTGCACCTGTCCCGCGGTGGCCGACGCCAGGCCGAGCATCACCCGGATGGTCGTCGTCTTGCCCGAGCCGTTGGGGCCGAGGAACCCGAAGACCGAGCCGCGCGGCACGGCGAGGTCGACGCCGTCGACGGCCAGCTGGCGGCCGAACCGTTTGGTCAGCCCGCGGGTCTGGACGGCGAGGTCGCCGTCCTGCCACGGTCGGGCCTGTTCCGCGGGCGCGGGGGCGGGCTCCGCCGTCGTCGCGGTCACGACCCGGCGACGGACTGGAGCCGCTCGACGGGGACTGCCCCGACCAGGACTCGGCCGTCGTCGGTGATCAGGGCGTTGACGAGGGCGGTGGAGAGCAGGCGACCGCCGTCGACCGCCTGCGTCATCTGGGCGAGGAGCGGGTCAGCGGTGACGTCGGCGGCGGCGCCGGGCGGGAGGACGACGACGGCGTCCCAGCCCTTGCCGACAACGGTGGGCGCGGGGCCGGCCGGTGCCGTCGACCCCCCGGCGGAGCCGGACCCGGGCATCCACGGGGCGCCGCCGGCCGGCTGGTCGGGGACCGTCTTCTGCTCGACGCTGGCCCCGGCCGGCGGGGCGAACTCGAACCGTGCGGGGTCGGGCCTGCCGAGGGTGAAGGACGTGTAGGCCACCTCGAAGGCGGGGTCGGTCCGGCCGCGGGCGTCGACGGTGACCCGCAGCGGGAAGCCGGTATCGCCGTCGACGGCGATCGCGACCGAGCCGACGAGCGTCTGGTCGGTGCGCGGGGTCAGGACGAGCTCGTAGGCGTCCCGGCCCGCGACGGTGACGTCCTGGGCGACGGACAGCTTGGTGGTGGGCCCCACGGCGTCGACGAACTTCTGGGCGAGCTCCTCCGGTGTCTGGGCGGGAGCGGGTGCGTCGGCGCGGGCGGCGTCCTTCGGGAGCGTGAGGTGCAGGGCGGAGTTGTCGCGCGAGTCGTAGACCCAGGCGTCGCGGCCGTTGACCACCAGGTCGCGCTCGGAGAAGGAGTCCATGACCTGGACCCGGGCGGTGTTCTCGCCGCCGACGTAGGCCCGGCCGGTGTGGTCGCCGGTGAGCAGGTCGACCGCCTGGGCGAGGTCGTCGCCGCCCTGGCCGCCGGCGCCGCTCGGCAGCGCGGGCAGGCCGAGGTCGGAGGTCTGGGTGGAGGAGCCGGAGAACGCCTCCACGGAGTGGTCGGCGAGCATGGCGAGGACGTCCTCGGGGGACTTGTCGGGCAGGTCGGCGGCGCCGGCCTGGGACGTGAGCGCTGCGGCCGCCACGACGGCGGGGACGGCCGCCGCGGGGAGCCACCGGTACCAGCGGGACATGAGCACACTCTCCCTCGATGCGTGCTACGACGGTACGTCGTGACGGTTGCCCGCCGCCATCCTCCCGCGGGATGACTATCCTGCCGGTGCGAGCATCGGGCCGAGCGCTGCATGGGTGGAGCGCGAGCGCCGTGCGAGCGAGCGGAGGTCATCATGCGGATGCCCAGGCCGACAGAGGAGGACGAGGCGCGCTTCCGAGCCGCCGTCCCGGAGGACCCGCGCGTCGAGATCCGGCCCATGTTCGGCAACCTCGGCGCCTTCGTCGGCGGCCACATGTTCGCCGGGCTGTTCGGCTCGCAGCTCGGGGTCAAGCTGCCCGAGGACGAGCTCGTGGAGGTGCGGGCCGCGGGTGGCGGCGACTACGGGCCGCCGGAGCGCCCGATGGGTGGCTGGATCACCGTGCCCGAGGGCGTCGACCCGGCCGGGCTGGTCGCCCGGGCGGCCGAGTACGTCGCGACGTTCCCCCCGAAACCCACCGCGAAGAGGCGCTGACGGCCACTCGAGGGGCGTCAAGTCGCTCGCCCGCGGCGGTCCAACCGGTGAGACCACGGCGGACGGTGTCCACGCGGGCGAGACGCGGCACTCTCCGGACGGTTCCCGGCCGTAGCGTCCGGCGGACGAGAACCGACCGAGGAGCATGATGAGCACCGCCCACCCCGCCCGACGAACTCTCCGCACCGCCGCCACGGTGGCGTGCCTGATGCTGGTCCCGACGGTCGCGGCCGCTGCCCCCTCGGGGGTGGCCGGTGCCGCCGGAGCGGCCGGCGCGGCCGGCACGCAGCTGCAGCCGGGAGTCCACGAGTTCAGCGTCGAGATCGACGGTCACGCGCGCACCGGCGTCGTCCTGCTGCCGGAGAGCTGGACACCACGCTCGGACCTGCCCCTGGTGCTCAACCTCCACGGTTCCCGCTCGGACGGGGCGGAGCAGCTCGTGTGGTCCGACGCCGCGCAGCTCGCCGAGGAGGAGGGGTACGTCGTCGTCCTCCCCGACGGCGGGATCGAGAACCCGGGCGACGGCTGGCTCTGGAACGTCCCCGGCGTGACGGACGCGCCGGCGGGGAGCCCCGACGACGTGGCCTTCCTGCGCAGCCTCGTCGAGTGGGCCTCCGACGAGTACGGCACCTCTGCGGAGAACGTGTTCGCGACCGGCTACTCCGGCGGAGGGCGGATGATCTCCCAGGCGGCCTGCGAGGACCCCACGCTGTTCCGCGCCATCGCACCGGTGACCGGGCTCCGGGCCGGGTTCCCGGTGCAGGACGGGACCGGTGCGTGGGTGCCGGACCCCGCGTCGTGCGCGCCGGAGGAGGTCACCCCGATCGTCACGTTCGTCGGCACGGAGGACCCCGTGAACCCCCTCGACGGCGGAGGTGCGGCGTACTGGCGGTACGGCCACGAGGCGGCTCTCGCCCGGTGGGCGGAGATCGGCGGCTACACCTCGGTCGAGGTGTCGGAGCCGGCGCCCGGTGTCACGCTCACGGCCATCGGGGACGGCAGCGGGAGGAACGAGATCGAGTCGTGGTCGATCGAGGGCGCCGGCCATGTGTGGCCGGGCAGTCCCGCCTTCGAGCACGAGACCTCGTGGGCGGGCACCCCCACCTTCGCGGTGAACGCCAACGAGGTCATCTGGGACTTCTTCGAGGAGCACTCCGTCGACGCACGCGGCAAGGGCAACGGTGACGGGAACGGCCACCGTCCGGGCACGCCCGGGCATGGCGACGGCAGGCCCGGGAACGGTGTCGGTCACGCCTACGGGCCGGGCGCGCGCTGATGCGTGCCGGCGGGCGGGTGCGACGGCGCCCGCCTGCCGGTGCTCCAGCGCCGACGGTCAGACGGGCTGGGCCACCGGCGTCGTCTGCGCCGACGCGATGCGCCAGCGGCCGTCGGAGTGCACCACGACGTAGGTGAGTGCACCGCCGGTCGGCAGCTGCGTCGCGCGGTCCGTGCGTGCGTCCTCCACCCGTTTCGTGCAGCTCACGAGGGCGACGCCGGGTGCGAGGAGGCGGACGTCGTGGATCTCCGCCGTCGTCACCACGTCTCTCAGCGGTGAGGCCAGCGCGGCACGCATGGCCTCGCCGAGGGCGTCACGGCCCAGCACCCGGCGGCCGGCGATGTTGACGACGACGGCACCAGGCGTGTGCAGGTCGAGGAACGGCTCGGGATCGAACTGGGTGTCCTGCGCTCGCCGCACGAGCTCATGGATCTCGGCGAGGCTGCCGGTGTCGACGCCAGTTCCCGGGCCCGAGGCCTCGGCGTTGGCCGTCTGCTCCGTCGTCATGTCGCCGAACCTATGCGGACCGTGCGCCGACCGGCATGTCTTTTCGGCAGCGCAGCCGTGCCGGCGTTGACCGCCGCGGGCCACGACGTGCGCGCCATGAGCCGCGTGCACCGCCGCGCCGACGGCGCGGAGACCTGGGTGCGCGCCGACGGGCGCCGCAGGTCATCAGCAACTGACCGGCGGCATGCCGGCGTCTGTTGACTTCTTCCCACGCGGAAGTTCCGACAGGCGCCGGGCCTTGCCCGCGGTCACGGCTTGTCACGGACGGCTCCAGGTAGCTCTGGCTGTCGTGAGGCTTGAGCGGCCGCCACTAGGTTGTCCCCGTGGGACGGGCGCAGACATGGAGGCGGGTGCACGCGGAGCGGGCGGCGCTCGCGGACGACCTGGCGGGACTGCCGGAGCACCGGTGGGCGACGCCGTCGCTCTGCGCGGGGCTGTCCGTCCGAGAGGTGGTGGCGCACCTGACGGCCGGCGCGTCGCTCAACCCGTTCACCTGGATGGCCGGAGTGATCCGGTGCCGGTTCGACTTCGACAAGCAGGTGGCCATGCGCCTGGCGGAGTACCTCGGCTCCACCCCGGCCGAGACGCTCGCGCGGTTCCGCCAGGTGGGGGACAGCCGGACCGCACCCCCGGGGCCGAACGTCGCCTGGCTGGGGGAGGCCGTCGTCCACGCCGAGGACATCCGCCGGCCCCTCGGCGTCCGGCGGGCGTACCCGATCGAGACGGTCACCCAGGTCGCCGAGTACTACAGCCGGTCCGACCTTGTCGTGGTGGCGAAGAGCCGCGTGCAGGGCCTACGGCTCGAGGCGGCGGACGGCCCGTTCGCCACTGGGACCGGACCGCTTGTCCGGGGCGCCACGCTCGCGCTGGTCATGGCCATGACCGGTCGAGCGGCGTACTGCGAGGAGCTCGAGGGCGACGGCGTCGCGACGCTCCAGGACCGCGCCCACATGTCTTAGCACCACGATTCCCGGCCCGGGCGTCGATGACGCGCGCGCCACTGAACGTCCGCGCTCCGGAGGAGTTGACCTCTCGAGGAGGAGTTGACGTCTCGCGGAGGAGTTGACCTCTCGCGGAGGAGTTGACGTCTCGCGGAGGAGTTGACCTCTCGCGGAGGAGTTGACCACTCGCGGAGGAGTTGACCTCTCGCGGAGGAGTTGACCTCTCGCGGAGGACTTGACCACTCGAGGAGCAATTGACCACTCGAGGAGGAGTTGACGTCTCGCGCCACGAGTGGGGGGTCAGGGGACGGCGGTGAGGAAGTCCCGCACGATGCCGCCGGCGACGCCGGAGCCGTGCCCGCCGCCCTGCACCATCACCGCGACGGCGAGATCGCCGCGGTAGGCCGTCATCCAGGAGTCGACGCGGGCGTCGTCGCCCCCGGCCTCGGCCGAGCCGCTCTTGGCGTGCACGGGCTCCCCGGGCACGTCGCCCAGGAGAGTGGCCGTCCCGCCGGTGACGACGCCGCGCATGTACCCACGCAGCACCTCCGCCTCCTCGACGGTCAGCGGGCTCGCCGGCGCGGCCACCGCGGCCGGGTCGTCGGCGACGTCGCCGGGCCCGAGCACGAGCGTGGGCGAGACCGCCGCCCCCGCCTTGACGGACGCCGCCACCGTGGCCATGGCGAGCGGGGAGGCGAGCACGTCACCCTGGCCGATGAGGGAGGCGGCGAACGCGGTGCCCGTCGCGTCGGCAGGGACCGAGCCGAGGAAGCCCGGCCACGGCCCGGCCAGGTCACGGCCGAGACCCAGCGCTGCCGCGGCGTCGGCCATCGCCTGTGGGGTCAGGGCGTCGCGGGCGTTGATGAGCGCGCTGTTGCAGGACTGCGCGATGGCGTCGGACATGGTGATCTCGCCGAGGTGGGCGGCGGGGTAGCCCGGGTAGTTGCCCACGGTGTAGCCCTCGACCGTGGCGTCGGGTGTGCACGAGACGAGGTCGTCCGGGCCGACGCCGGCCCGCAGGAGGGCGAGGGCGGTGACGATCTTGTAGGTCGAGCCCGGCGCCAGCGTGGCGAGCATCGCCGTGTTCTGCCCCTCGCTGCCCGGGCCCGACGCCGCCGCGAGGATCTCTCCGGTGGACGGGCGCAGCACGACGAGGCCGGCGGGCGAGGTGGTGCCGGCCAGCGCGATCTCGGCGGTGGTCTGGAGCTGGGTGTCGAGCGTGAGGTGCAGGTCCGCCCCGTCGGCGGCGGGCCGCTCGTACAGGGTCGTCAGCTCCGCGCCGACCTGCGAGCTCACCCGCAGGCCCGGCCTCCCGGCGAGGGTGACGTCGTACTGCTCCTGCAGGCCGGAGAGCCCGACCGTGTCGCCGGCGACGACCCGACCCTCCGACGCCTCGACGATCTCCTGGGTGGCCTCCCCGACCCGGCCGAGCAGCGCCCGGGCGAAGGTGGCCGTCGGGGCGAGCGGCAGCTCGCCCGGCAGCGCCACGCCGCCGGTCACCTCGGCGAGGGCGTCGAGGTCGACGTCGGAGCTGCCCTCGCGCACCACGATCGCCTCGACGAACGCCCGGGGCCCGGCGGCGACGGCCCGGTCGGCGAACGCCGCGGTGTCGTCATACCCGGCGAGGGATGCCACGGCCTCGGCGCTCGCGCGCAGGTCCGCCTCCGGCGCCCCCTCGAGCCGGGTCTTGTCGAGCCCGACGCGCAGTACGGGACGGTCGGTGACGATGGCGGAGCCGTCGCCGGCGAGCACGTCACCGCGCTCGCCACGCACGCGCTCGAGGACGAGCGACCCCTGCGGGGGCAGCTCCGGCGCGATCATGTCGGGGGAGAGGCTGGCGGCCCAGGCGCCGTCGGCGTCCTCGGCCAGCTGGGCGGTGGTCGTGTAGCTCCAGTCGGGCTCGCCGTCGGCGTCGAGGTCCCACGCCCAGCTCAGCTCGACGTCGACCGCGCTCGCCCTGCTCTCCGTGACCTCGCGACGCTCGCCGAGGCCGGCCACCTCGACCGTCCGCGGCAGCCCGGCGAGATCCCCGAGCAGGGCCTCGAGGTTCTCCGGCTCTCCCAGCCCCCGGGCGGAGGAGGTCTCCCCGGTCTCGAGAGCCCGGGCGAGGGCGGCGGCCTCGTCGCCCGGGTCGTCCGTGCCGCTGCACGCGGCCAGTCCGGCCGAGAGCGTCAGGAGCACGACGACGGAGCTCACAGGACGTCGTCGGCCGGAAACTCTCACCGGCCAAGGATGGCGCCGACCTCGCCGGTTGTCGACGCCTTTTCGATCCGCGCGGCAGCTCGACCGGCGGCACGGGGGCGCATGGTCGTCGGGCTCCACGGACGGCGAGGCGAAGCGAGATGCTCCGCCGTAGGGTGACGCACGGACCTGGACCAGAACGATCGAGAGGCAGGCGAGCGATGCAGCAGCTGGACGCCGACTACGAGGCCAGCCCGAGCGAGTGGGTGCGCCGTCAGGTGGCGGAGTACGAGGCCTCCGAGGGGCAGCGGGCCAACACGATGCAGGGTCTGCCGATCGTGGTGGTCACCATGCGCGGCGCGCGATCCGGCAAGGTCCGCAAGGTCCCGCTCATGCGGGTCGAGCACGGCGGCACGTACGTCGCCGTGGCCTCGCAGGGCGGTGCGCCGAAGCACCCGCAGTGGTACCACAACCTCGTCGCGCACCCGGAGGTCCGGGTGCAGGACGGTGCGCAGGTGGTCAGCGCCCGGGCGCGGATCGTGACGGGTGACGAGCGTGCGCAGTGGTGGGAGCGGGCCGTGGCGGCCTTCCCGCAGTACGCGCAGTACCAGGAGCGGACCGAACGCGAGATCCCGGTGTTCCTGCTGGAGCCGGTCTCGGACTGACGCCTGGCCTGCGGTCAGGACGACGTCGTCGATCGGCACACCTCGGGTGGGCACCGGCGCGTTACCCGAGGTGCTTGAGCGCCTCGCGCCGCGAGAGCGGGGACAGCCGGTCACCCAGCGCCTCGACGTACGCGGCAACCCAGGCGGCGTCCGTGCGCGCGAGGTCGCGCAGCGCCCAGCCGATCGCCTTGCGGACGAAGAACTCACGACCGTGCGGGCTGCCGAGCAGGTTCACCTCGACGCAGTCCGTCAGGAGGCTGGTGTCCGTGCGCCCGCGGGCGCCGATCTGGGCGAGGATCGCCGCGCGTCGCACCCACACGTCGTCGTCGACGGCCCAGGCGCGCACCTCCGCCGCCACCTCGGGGTGGGCCAGCAGGAGCGGCGCGAGGAGGTGCGTGGCGACGTCGTCGACGAGGTCCCACCACGCACCCGTGAGCACGAGGTGCCGGTACAGCGGCAGCGTCGCGGGGTCGGTCGCCCACGCCCGGTACGGGCGGTGGCGTGCCAGGGCGATGGCCGCGTGCCGCTCCTCCCGGTACCCGGCCTCGTCCCAGAGGGCACGGATGGTGGCCTCCCAGGCGCCGGCGTCGTCCACGGGGTGGGCGTCCAGCACCGGGCGCAGCGCCGCACGCAGCTCGGGGAGACGGAAGCCGCGCAGCGGCATCTCCGAGCGCAGGTAGCGCTGCTGGCCGGCGGCGCGGACGGGGTCCCCGCCGCTGGCCAGCGTGCGCCGGACCGCTGCGACAAGGTCGCCACGGGCGGCTGAAGTGGTGGTCAGGAGCCCTGGCCGCCCTGCCCGCCCTGACCCGCGATGTTGACCATCCAGGCGACGCCGAACCGGTCGGTGAGCTGGCCGAAGTGGTCGCCCCAGGGCGCCATCTCCAGCGGCACGGTGACGCTGCCGCCGTCCGCCAGTTTGTCCCAGAAGCCCCTCAGCTGCGACTCGTCGTCGCCGCTGAGGGAGATGGTGATGTTGCTGGTGTCCTGGACGTCCATGGAGCTCGGGGTGTCGGCCGCCATGAGCGTCATGCCGTTCGGGGCGTCGAGCTGGCCGTGCATGATCTTGTCGGCGTCGGCGGGGTCCTCGCTCATCTGGAACTCGGCGAAGGTGTTCATGTTCAGGTCTCCGCCGAACACGCCGTGGTAGAACTCGAGCGCCTCACGGGCGGTGTCCCGGAACGAGATGTACGGGTTGAGTCGGGTGGTCACGGTGCCTCCTCGCACGGTGGGTGGTCAGCCCAGTGTGGCGGCCGGGCGGCCGCGCTCGCGAGACTTTTGGGCGAGAAGCACCGACTCATCGCCCGCCCGGTGCGGGCGTCGCGTCGACCCGGAACGTCCTGGTCGCCACGTCCGCCTCGAGGCTCGCCCGATGCTCGCCCGCCTCCCAGGTCAGGACGACGACGGAGCCCTCGCCTGCCGCCCGGAAGTCGCCGTCGAACGCTGGGTGGGCGTTGCGCAGGCGGACCAGCTCCAGCAGCCGGCGCACCACGGGCCGGTCGAGGTCCCGCTCGATCTCCTCGCGCGTGTAGTGGTGGCGGTTGATGTCCCGGCCCACCCCGGTGCGGGCGAGCAGCCCCATGTCGTTGCGGCCGGCGAGCAGCCCCACGTAGTAGATCTGCGGCACCCCGGGCACGAAGAGCTGGACCGCCCGGGCGAGGAGGTAGGCGTCGTCGTCCCCGCCCAGGGCGTCGTAGTAGGTGCAGTTGACCTGGTAGACGTCCACGTTCGAGGCCGCCCACCCGGTCGCCTGCCGGGACTGGCCGCCCGAGCGGGTGTGGATGCCCTCGACGAGGGCGTCGACCTGCTCGGGGGCGAGGAGCCCCGGCCGCCCCTCCTCGATCTGGTCCGGGCCGACGTCGACGACGCCGATGCCGTCGTGCGTGTCCAGCACCGTGACCGCGTTGGCCGGCCGGACGTCGAGCCAGCGCCGCAGCGCCGCGATGTCGCCGGTGTACAGCGTGTGCAGCAGCAGCGGGGGCAGCGCGAAGTCGTAGACGCGGTCCACGCGCGCGGCGATCGCCACCTGACGTTCGAAGTGCGAGTGGATCTCCACCAGCACCTCCGCGCCCCGTTCCCGCGCCCGCGCTGTCAGGTCACCGATGAAGTCGAACGTGCGGGGGGTCATGAACGAGGAGGTCCCGGCCGTCTTCACCGCGTACCCGACGGCGTCCAGGCGCACCATCGACACCCCGCCGTCGGTCAGCGCGGCGAGCACCCCGTCGAGGTACGCCTGCCCGGCGGGGTGGGCGAGGTTGAGGTCGATCTGCTGCGAGGTGAACGTGGTCCACACCAGCCGGCGGCGCCCGCCGAGCGTCATCGGCGTGAACGGCAGCCCCGGCCGCGGCCGGTAGATGCCGGCGAGCTCGTCCTCGTCCGCGCCGTCCGGGTAGACGTCGGACATGGTGAGGAACATCCCTGCGTGCTCGGAGACGTCCCCGCGGGCGAGCACGTCGCGGAACTCGGCCGAGTCGGCGGAGACGTGGTTGACGATGAGGTCCGCCATGAGGGTGTAGCGGCGGGCGAGGGCGCGCACGTCGGCCCAGCTGCCGAGGCGGGGGTCGACGGCGGTGTGGTCGACCGGGTCGAAGCCGGCGTCGGCGCCGTCGAACGGCGTGAAGAACGGCAGCAGGTGCACGCCGTCGAAGACCCCGGCGAGCGGTCCGTCGAGCAGGTCGAGCAGGCCGCGGACGGACCCGCCGAAGCGGTCGGCGTACGCGATCAGCTGGACACCGCGGCGCTCTTCCATACCTCACCTCGCACCCTTGCGCGTCGGCGGGCGGACCAGGTTCGCCCGGCGCTTGCCGGCCCACCGTACCGACGGCCGCCGACGGCGACGACCTCGCCGCGACTCAGGAGCTGAGGAGCATCCCGCCGACGGCGAAGACCGTCACGGCCAGGACGACGACCACACCGGCCACGGCCAGCGCGCGCGAGCTCTCGAGCCCGTGCGCCTGGGCGAGCAGGTCGACGGACGTCAGCAGCCCGCTCACCCCGACCGCGAGCAGGCCGACGACCCAGACGGCGTTGCTCACCTCGTGCAGGGTGGCGAGGCCGGTGGCGGGCTGCCCGTCGGTATCGAGGCCGAAGGCCCCGACCGCCTCGGCGACCAGGCCGAACGAGGCCAGCGCGAGCCCGGTGACGAGCGTGCCCCGCGCCACCCGGGCCAGCAGGCCGGGGCGCAGCGGCCAGTACCGCAGCACCAGGACGAGAAGGCCCAGCAGCGGGAGACCGACCGCCAGGTGGCCGGCGGCGTGAGCGGCAGCGGGGGAGAGGGACAGCCCCCGGACGCTCAGCAGCAGGGCGGCGACGAGGGCGGCGGTCCCCGCCACGCTCAATCGGGCGACGTGATGCTCGAGAGTCACTTCGCTCTCCCCGTGCGAGGAGTGGGTCCGACACCGACGTCGGACCCGCTGCCGCCATGATCGGCTCCTGCCGAGGTGGTTCCCAAGACCCGGCCGAGGGTAGGGGAGGGTGGTTCCTGGGTGAACGGCGCAGGGGCGGGTGACCCCGTCGATGCTTCCCGGCTCCGCCGTCGAACGGGCAGGATGCACGGGAACGGGACGGACACGGAGGTCTGCGGTGCGAGTGCTTCTTGCCGGTGCGACGGGCACCATCGGCACACACCTGACCCGGCAGCTGCTCGACGCCGGGCACGAGGTGGTCGGCCTGACCCGTCGGCCTGAGGGGGCCGTGCGGCTGCGGACCGCCGGCGCACAGCCGGTCGTCGCCGACGTGCTCGACGCGCCCGCGCTGCTCGCGGCCCTCGACGGCGTGCGTGCGGACGCCGTCGTCCACGAGGGCACGTCGATCGCCGGTACGCCGTGGCGCCACCGTGACCTCCACCCCACGAACGTGCTGCGCACGCGCGGCACCGCGAACCTGCTGCTCGCCGCGGAGGTGGTCGGTGCCCGGCGGTTCGTGACGCAGTCCTTCCTCTACGTCCACGGCTACGTCGACCACGGCGACACCCCCGTCCGCGAGGACCAGCCGTTCGGGCCGAGCGGCGGCGGCGAGTTCGACCGGCACGTCGGTGCGATGCGCGCCAACGAGAGGCAGGTGCTCGGAGCGCGCGGGGTCGAGGGCGTCGCCCTGCGCTACGCCTTCTTCTACGGCTCGGAGTCGGGCACCTTCGGTCTCCTCGACATGGCGGCGCGGCGCCTGCTGCCCGCCCCGGCCCACGGGACGAACCTGTCGGTGGTCCACGTGGAGGACGCGGCGGCCGCGACGGTCGCCGCGCTGGAGCGGGGCCGGGCGGGGGAGGCGTACAACGTCGCCGACGACCACCCGCTCACCTGGTCGGAGTACCTGGACGCCGTCGCCGACGCCGCGGGGGCGCCGCGCCCGTGGCGGCTGCCCAACGTGGTCTTCCGGGCGTCGGCGTACCTCGGCACCGTCATGACGCGGGCCGGCATCCACCTCGACACCGCGAAGGCCCGCCGCGAGCTGGACTGGGTACCGCGGTACCCGAGCGTCCGCGACGGCCTCGCCGCTGTCGCGGCCGACTGGCGTGCGCGAGGCTCAACGCCGGCGTAGCCGACCGACGACGCGAGTCGGCAGCGGCCGCAGGTCATCGCGACCCGGGCGGACGAGATGGCCATGTTGGTTCGTCGGACAGACTTTTCGAACCAAAAGGGCCAACTCGTCCCCGCACGCGCCCCCCGGGTCGCGTTGGCGCCGTCACGCGCTCGGACGTCAACCTCCCCGGGCGAGTAGCCCGTCCTGCGGCGGGCGTCGGCCGGCGGCGTGACGCACGCCACGGCGCCGTCCGGAATGGCTCTCGTGGTCCATGCGTTTGCATCCACAGTGCGGGCGCCAGTCCGCCGTGAATCCCGAGGACATCTCCAAGGAGCAGCAAGCATGACCAAGATCGCCATCGTCACCGGCAGCGTCCGTCCCGGCCGTCAGAGCCTGAACGTCGCCAACTGGGTGAAGTCCATCGCGGACCGCCGCGACGACGCCGAGTTCGAGATCGTCGACATCGCGGACTTCAACCTGCCGGTCTGGGCCGAGGCGACGCCCCCGTCCTGGGGTCCGGCGCAGTCCGCCGAGGGCCAGGCCTGGTCCGCCAAGATGGCCGAGTTCGACGGCTTCGTCTTCGTCGTCTCCGAGTACAACCACTCCATCACCGGCGCGCTGAAGAACGCCCTGGACTACCTCTCGCCCGAGCTGAACAACAAGGCCGCGGGCTTCGTCTCCTACGGCTCCGCCGGCGGCGCCCGCGCCGTGGAGCACCTGCGCGGCATCCTGTCGGAGATGCAGGTCGCGCACGTGCGCAACGCCGTGGTCATGTCGCTGTTCACGGACTTCGAGAACTTCTCCGTCTTCACCCCGACCGAGCCGGCCACCGCCTCGGTCGAGCCCATGCTCGAGCAGCTCGTGCCGTGGACCAAGGCCCTGGAGGCAGTGCGCGCGGGAGCCTTCGCCCCGGTCGGCGCCAACGCCTGATCCATCAGCAGGTCCGGCGTCCGAGCGACGACGCCGTACGGGCGCGGTCCCACCGGCGGCGCCCACCTCCGAGGCCCGCTCGACGGCGGCACCCCACCCGGGTGCCGCCGTCGGCGTTTTCGGCAGGCCCGGCCGCGCTGGGTAGCCTGAGCCGGTGCTCAGACCCGTCCGATTCCGCCTGCTCGACGCCGGACGGACGGCATGACCGCCGCGCTCGTGCTCGCCGTGCTCGTCGGTGCCGTGATGCAGCGCGTCACCGGCATGGGGTTCGCGCTGGTCGCCTCCCCGTTCGTCATCCTCGCGCTCGGCCCGGCGGCCGGTGTGCTGGTGATCGCCCTGCTCGGTGTGCTGGCCGCCCTCATCGTGCTGGGCCGGGTCCGTCAGGACGTCGACTGGGCCGTCCTGGGGCGGCTCCTGCCCGGCGCGCTCGTCGGCATCGTGGCGGGCGCCGCGGCGGCCGCGGTGCTCGAGGCGGCGTGGGCGCAGGTGGTCGCCGGGGTGCTGATCATCCTCGGCCTCATCGGTTCCGCCGTCGTCGTCCGTGCCCGCACGATGCCCCGCAACCTCGGCCTGGTGGGCGCCACCGGGTTCGCGTCCGGGGCGATGGGGGTGGTGGCGGGCGTCAGCGGTCCCGCGATGGCGGTGCTCGCCGTCCTCACCCGCTGGGACACCGTGCGCTTCGCCGCCACGATGCAGCCCTACTTCGTCGTCACCGGCGTGGCCACCGTCGCCGCGCGGCTCCTCCTCGAACCGGCCGCCGGCGGCCAGCTCGACGCCACGACGTGGGCGCTCGTCGCCGTCGCCCTGGGTGCGGGGGTCGCGCTCGGAGAGCTGGTCGCGAAGCGGCTCTCCGCGGCCACGGCGCACCGCCTCGTCGTCGTCCTCGCGACCGCCGGCGCCCTCACCACGATCGCCGACGGCGCCGCCCGGCTCCTCGGCTGAGCCGGCGTCAGGTGAGCTCGAGGACCGCCTCGATCTCGCCGTCGTCGTCGACCTCGCCCGTGGGCACGAAGCCGATGCGCTCGTAGAACCCCGCCGGCCCGCCGGCCTCGCCGTGGTAGCTGGTGCCCAGCCGACGCGCGCCGGGGCGCGAGCGCACGTAGTCGACCACCTCACGCATGGCCGCCGCGCCGTAGCCCCGGCCCTGGTGGCGGTGGTCCACGAGAAGACGCCACAGGTAGTAGTGCTCGTGCGCCGGGTCGTCGACGATCATGACGAACCCGACCGCCTCCTCGCCGGCGTAGATGGCGCGGTACCAGGCGACGTCGCCGGCGTAGTGCGCCTCGGCGATCGAGTCGCCGACGGGGGCGACGAACTCGCGCTGATCGGGGGAGACCTCCAGCTGGAGGGTGGTGCGCAGGTTCTCGCGGGTGATCTCGCGCAGGGAGACGGGGGCGTTCGCGTGGGGCACGGCTGGTGACACTACTGGCTCGGGACCGGGGCGGGGAGCGGATTTCGGCACCAGATCTCGGGCCCGCGGCCGACACAGGACACCGCCGGTGGGGCACAGGAAACGGCCCGGGCGCGTACGCCCGGGCCGTCCGAAGCTGCCTAGGGGGTCAGACCCTCGTCGCATGCCCGATCACTGGGCGGTGCCGGTGCCTCAAGTGAGCATCAACGGCCGGTTTGTCGCTCGAGTCGTCCGACGGCCAGGTAGCTGTGAGTTGTTCCCACTGGCGACGCATCACCGGCTCTCGTAGACGGACTCCGGGAGATGCGGTGTTGCACCCCCCGTGCTGGTCGGCCCCGTTGACCGTGGTCACCAACCGCCGCCGCGTCGCTCCTCCTGGAACGTCGGGTCTGTCGCGGGTGGTGCGATCGTCGTGCCGTCCAGCTGCTTCTATGGTGCCACTCCGACGACCGGATGGCACGGGGACGTTCGTCCTTGCGCCGGCCCCCGCCGGGCCTGTCAGCGCAGCAGCACGACCACCTGGGTGAGCAGCGGCGCCACCACCAGCGCGGGCAGCATGTCCGCCACCGGCACCTCCCGCACCCGCAGCAGGCGCAGCCCGATGCCGACCAGCATCAGGCCGCCGGTCGCGGTCAGCGCGGCCACGTGGGCGTCCGGCACCACCGAGCCCAGCAGCAGCCCGACGAGCGTCAGGGCACCCTGCACCACCCCGACCGAGACCGCGGAGAGCAGCACGCCCACGCCGAAGGTGGAGGCGAAGGCGAGGGCCGCGAACCCGTCGAGCACCGCCTTCAGCGCGAGCTGGTCGATGCCGCGGCCCAGACCGTCGGAGAGGCTGCCGAGCACGGCGAGGGGACCCACGCAGAAGAGCAGGGTCGCGGTGAGCCAGCCGTCGACGAACCGCTGGCGGGCGGCGTGGGCCTCGAGCCTGGCGGTGCCCGGGCGGGTGGACCAGGCGTGGACGCGGCCGGCGAGAGACTCCAGACGGGCGGAGATCCGCAGGCCGGAACCGGCGATGCCACCGATGAGCAGCGCGCCGAGCACGATCAGCACGGGCGCACCGGCGCCGACCGCGTCGGCCAGGGCGGGATCAGCCACGGCCATCGCCGACTGCGCGGCGATCAGCAGCGTGACCAGCCCCAGGCAGTCCGTGACCACGTCCCGGACCCGCTCCGGCAGCCGGTGGCCCACGGCCATGCCGAGCAGGGAGCCGACGACGATGGCCGCCACGTTGATGAGCGTGCCGAGCCCCGGGAACGCACTGTCCACGCCCACTCCTGTCCTGACTGCGGTTCGACCCGGGACATCATGCAACGCGCTCACGGGCGGCAAGGAATCGTCTCGGGCCCCACGGAATCGGCGCCACCGATTCCGCGGTCTCGTCGCCGGATGCCTGAGATGATCGCTGCCCCTGGACGATGCCGGGCTGAGGGGGCGACGTGACGAACCAGGACTACGAGCCGGACGTGTACGCGGACGACGACGACATCGAGCTCGACGACGACGAGCTGTTCGACGACGACACGGCGGCCGAGGACGGCGACGACGTCGTCCGGGCGAGATGGGTGATGGACGGCGCGCGCACGCTCTCCGAGGCCGCGCGCAAGCTGGAGGCCTTCGCGGAGGAGCTGCGCGAGCTCGAGGAGTCGGGCTGGCAGCTCGTCGCCGCAGTCGAGAACGACTACGGCGTCATCAGACAGACCGACTGACCACGGGCGCGCTCCGTCCCCTGTCAGGGACGGAGCGCGCCCGCTGTCGCCGTCCGGCGTGAGCGCCGTCGTCGGGCGTCGGGACGATCGTCAGCCGACCGCCTCGGCGACCAGCGCGCCGGCGTCCGACCAGTTCTGGAAGGGCTCGCCGTCGACCAAAACGGTCGGCGTACCGGTGAAGCCGTCGCGGCCGAACTGGGTGGTGCTCGCCTCCACCCACTCCGTGTACGTGCCCTCGGTGAACCGGTCGACGACGTCCTGGGGGACGCCGGCGTCCAGCGCGGCCGCCGCGATGTCCGCGTCGGTCGGCTCGCCGCCCCCGCTGCCACCCTCGACCGCACCGCCCGCCACGGCGTCGGCCCACAGGGTGTACATGGCCTCGTGGAAGTCGAGGAACGCCTCGGGGGCGCCGTGCGCGACGGTCACCGCGGCCTGCGCCGCGCGGCCGGAGAACGCGGAGAAGTCGCCCGAGCGGTCGAGGATGGACACCGGGTGCAGCGCGAGCGTGATGTCGCCGGCCTCCGTCGCCTCGTTCAGGTCCTCGCCGTTGATCCGCTCGAACTCGCCGCAGTAGCTGCACGTGTAGTCGAAGTAGACGTCGACGACGGGAGCGCCGGGGTTGACCGCGCCGGCGACCAGGTCCGAGCCGAGCGTCACCGCCCCCTCCTCGGTGGTGTGCGCGGGCGTCGCGGAGACGCCGTCGAGGAGGCTCTTGCTGCCCTGGACCACGATCGCGGTCACCGCCGCGGCCACCACGAGCACGAACGCCGCGACGGCGCCGACGAGAAGGCGCCGGCTGCGCCGTGCCTTCCGTTCCTGCTCGGCCCGCAGCTCGCGGGCCCGCTGCCGGGCCTCCTCGCGCTGCTCGGCCTTCGTCGGCCGGGATGCGGTGGTGCTCATGCCAGTCCCCTTCGTCGGGTGGTTCGTCGACCTATCGGACAAGGTTGCCGGGCGGCACGGGCGGAAAACCGGGACAAAGGTCACCACTCGCTCACTCCAGGCGCAGAACCATCCCGACTGACGACGGAGCGGACTCCTCGAACCCGTGCCGGGCGTAGAGCCGACGCCCTGGCGGGTCGGCCATCAGGCTCACGTAGGCGCCCGACGGCGCCCGCTCCCGGATCCGGTCGAGGAGCGTGGTGAGGATCCGGTCCCCGAGGCCGCGGCGCTGGTGGGGCGGCAGGACCGCCATGTCGACGACGTGGAAGTACCACCCGCCGTCGCCGATCACCCGTCCCATGGCCACGGCCTCCCCGGTAGCCCGTACCACGGCATGGACCGCGGTCCAGCTGCCCGGGAGGGCCGCCTCGGCCTGGGCGCGGGTCTTGGGGGTGAGTCCGGCCTCCTCGCGGAGGCGGAGGTAGCTGGCGACGTCAGGCGTCCCGTCGACGATCCGGTACTGCGGTTCTGGTACCTCGGGCATGGCCGCCATTGTCGCCGGTGAAGGCGACGGTGACTCCGTGGCGACGGCGGATCCCGGGAACCACGACGCCCTGCCGGCTCCTCGCGGACCCGGCAGGGCGTCGTCGTGTGTGGCCGGTACGCGGAGCACCGGCTGGGTCTGCTACCCGGTGACCGTGAAGGTCAGGGTGTCCGTGTACTCGCGGCCGTGCACGTCTGTCGCGGTGATCTCGGCGGTGTGCTCGCCCGTGGCGAGGTCGGCCGGGAGCTCCAGGCGCCACAGGTGCATGGTGCGGTCGGCGAGGCCGCCGCCGTGGACGAACTGCTCCTGGATCGCTGCCGGGTCGGACCACTCCGCGCCGACGTTGACGGTCTCGCCGCGCAACTGCTGGGTACGGACCGCCTCGACGCTCTCACCGCCGTCGAGCGTGACCTCCACGGTGGACCCGGTCGAGCCCATCCAGAAGTTGGTGGTCAGCCACGTCGTGCCGGCCAGGTCCTCGCGCGAGACGGCGAGCGGGTTCTCGAGCGCCGGCGCGGTGCCGCGCGGCTTCACGACGTTCTCGGCGTACCAGTCGCGGTAGGTCGGGGTGTTCAGGCCCAGCGCCAGCTGCTCGGACTCGTCCCCGCCGGTGACGGTGTAGCGCTCGGTGACCTCGGTGTTCCTGATGTCCAGGGTAAGGACCCCGGGAGGGGTGCCGTCACGCTGGATCGCCGTCGGGAAGCCCTCGTCCAGGACGCGACCGGCGTACCAGTGGCCCGAGACCGCGCCGGCGGTCAGGTGTGTGAACGGGAGCCCCTCCTCGCCGACGATGTCCTTCCAGCCGGCCATGAGGTCGCCCTTGCGCAGGTTCTCCGACATGTGGGTGTGCCCGCTGACGGCGATGACCTCGCGGCCCTCGAGGATCGCGTAGATCTCCTCGAGCTGCTTCGTGCGGTGGGAGCTGGAGTAGTAGAACTCCAGCAGGGGGCTGTGGGAGGCGAGCACGATCAGCTGGTTGTCCGGCACCTGGGCGATGTCGTTGCGCAGCCACTCCAGCTGCTTCTCGCCGAGGCCGTAGGTGTAGCTGCTCTTCTTCGGTGGCATCACCGTCGGGTACTCGATCGTGTTCAGCGCGACCACGTGCGTCTTGCCGGCGTCGTAGGAGTAGTACTCCGGTCCGAGCTGGGCGCGGAAGGTGTCGAAGTTGTGCTCCCTCTCCGGGGAGTCGAAGTCGAGGTCGTGGTTGCCTGGCAGGAACCGGGCCGGCCCGTTGAGCATCCCGGTGAGCTCGCGCGTCTGCGCGAAGAGGGAGAGGTCGTCACCGACGACGTCCCCGGCGAACAGTGCGCCGCAGCCCGCGTAGTCCGTGCGCTCCGCCAGGTCGGTGAACACACCGTTGCGCGCGAACTCCACCTCCTTCTGGTTGTACGTCTGCACGTCCGCACCGATGACGCAGTGCTGCTCGGGGTGCCGGGTGAGGCTGCTCTGGGCGAGCGGAAAGTTGACCTGCTCGGGCAGCGGACCGGTGGGCTCGAGGCCGCCGTAGCGCAGCTCGGGCGACCCCTCGGGCAGGTGGTGGTAGAAGAACTGGGCCACGTTGTCCGCGTCCACGGGTACCTGGTAGCCGCGCGGCTGGGTGACGAAGACGGTCATGTTGTCGAACGCCGGGAGCTCGTAGCGGCCCTGGCTGTCGGTCGTGACGACGTCGCGGCCGTTGGAGACCGTCACCCCGGCGAGGCCGCGCTCGCTGCGGTCCTGCACGGAGTTGCGGTTCTTGTCGGCGAAGACGGTGCCGTCAATGACGTCGGCGTTCTCGTCGGCGCCGGGGACGACGTGGACGCCTCCCCGGTAGGCCGTCTCGGCCCAGTCGCCCTGAGGGGCGGCGGCCGCGGAAGCCGACCCGGCGCTCCCTGGCGCGGCGTCCCCGGGCGAGGCGCTTGCGGCCACGGGCGTGAGCAGCGCGCCCGAGAACGCGAGCGCGAACGCTCCGGCGGTCAGCCGGCGCGAGCGGGCGGGCAGGTGGTCGGACGGTCTGGACATCGATCTCACGGACAGGTTCCCCTCGACTCTGAGCCGGCCCCGAACGGCCGGCCGAGCGCAATCTCGCAGCCGCGGGTGAACGAGAACCTTCCCCGTGGCCAGCGGGGCGCTAACCGTGGCCGAACGACTTGTCGAGGTCCCGGTGAACGGGTGGGGAACCGGGCCGGGACGGGCAGCTACCGAGCCGGGACGGTCGACTAGCGGGCCGGGACGGTTTGCTACCGGCGCCCGCCGGCCGGCGGCGCGGCCGGCCCGCCGGCCGGCGGCGCGGCCGGCCCGTCGCCGGAGACCTTCCGGTCCCGCACCGCGGCCAGCAGCGAGACGAGGAGGCACACGACGATCGCCCCGTACGCGGCGGCGAACCCCGTGGTCCAGGTGCCGGCGCCGACGAAGCTGAAGAAGACGCCGGTGATCATCGCGTTGCCGACGGCGGTGCCGATGCGCTCGGCGGTGGACTTCACGCCGCCGGCGGTGCCGCCGTAGGCGCTGGGGACGTCCTCCAGGGAGAGCGTCTGGTTGGCGGAGCCCAGCGCCCCCTGGCCGATGCCGCAGATCATCAGGGAGAGGGCCAGCCACCAGAAGCTGATGCCGTACAGCTCGATGAGCACGACCACGCCGACGCTCAGGCCCACGCCGGCCAGCACGCACGCCAGGGCCCCGACGATGATCGCCCGCCCGCTCGTCATCGTGCGCCGCCCCGCCCACATGGAGGCGAACGCCGAGACGACGGCGTTGGGCAGGCCGATCAGACCGGTCTCGAGCGCGCTCGCCCCCAGCCCGTTCTGCATGTAGAGAGCCACCACCACGAAGATCGAGGTGGAGCCCAGGAAGAACGTGCCGGCCACGGCGGTGCCGTTGGAGAAGGACGTGAAGGAGAACAGCGCCAGGTCGACCATCGGCGCGCGTCCCCGCGCCTTGTAGCGCCGCTCCCACAGGACCCACAGCGCCAGCAGCCCGGCCCCCGCCACCAGGAGCAGCCAGACCGCGCCGCCGGTGTGAGACATGAACGGCAGCATCACGCAGAGGACGGTGAGGACGAGCAGGACGGTGCCGACGGGGTCGAGATCCACCCGCTCGCGTCGCAGCGCCGGGACGACGGCGCGGCCCGGCCCCGCGCCGTCGCGCGCGTCCTTCGCGGCCCGCCTCGCGGCACGGCGCAGGCGTTCCTTGCCGAAGGGGAACCAGCGCAGCGCCAGGAAGCAGCCGAGCAGCCCGAACGGGAAGTTGATGAGGAAGGTTGCGCGCCAGCCGATCTCCGGGCCGAAGAACTGGATGATCGACCCGGCGAGCACCGGGCCCACGGCCACCGAGAACGCGACGACCATGCCGAACAGCGCGAACGCCCGGGCCCGCTCCATGCCGCGCCAGTACTGCTGGATCATCCCCATGGTCTGCGGGTTGTACAGCCCCGCCCCGACGCCCTGGACGAAGCGGGAGACGTTGAGGAACTCCGGGTTCGGCGCGAGTCCGCACGCGAGCGAGGCGAGCGAGAACACCAGCAGCCCGATGACGAAGAAGCTGCCGCGGCCGAGCACGTCCCCGGCCCGGCCCGCGGGCACGAGGCTGATCCCGAACGTCAGCGCGTAGCCCGAGAGCACCCACTGCAGGTCGGAGTCGGTCGCGCCGAGGGTGTGAGAGATCGTCGGCAGCGCGACGTTGATCGAGGAGACGGCGACGAGCGCCATCGCGATGGGGATGAGGAGGACGACGAGGATGCGGCTGCGTCGGAAGACCCTGTCGGTGCCTTCCACGCGGATGAGGTTCGGATCGTCGGCCACAGGACGAGTTGTAGGCCGTGGCGGGCGAATAATCCATCGGTACGGCGTCGGAGCGCCGCGAATGAGACCGGAATCTCCACACCGGTTGCCGTCCCAGCCCGGTCCCCCGACCATGAGACCTCGCCGTCCGACCTGAGGAGAGCCGTGAACCAGCCCTTGCCGGCAGAGTCCTACCCGCCGCAGGACTACGAGGTGGTCGCGCACTGGCTTCTGGACCGCAGCGAGCACCTCTCCACGTTCCGGGCGGACCTCACCCAGGCGCTGCGCGAACGGGGCGCCGCCTACTCCGACGGCCTGAGCGGTGTCGCCGACCGGATGGTGCTCGTCGCCTCCGAGCTGGCCACGAACGCGATCGTCCACGCGCTGCCGCCCACGAAGGTGCGCCTGCTCGTGGGCGACGAGGAGTTCGTGCTCGACGTGATCGACCACGCCCCCGAGCTGCCGCCCGCGATCTCCGAGGACCGTGCCCTGGGCGAGGGTGGGGCCGGGCTGAAGATCGCCCAGCGCGTGGCCCTCGACGTCGCCTGGTACTCCGAGGGCGGAGCCAAGCACGTGTGGGCCCGCTTCCCCAGGCGGTAGTCGCCGGCCGTCATCATGGCTGCCATGAGGTTTCAGGTTCTCGCGGGCCGCTACGAGCTGCGGCGGCTGATCGGACGAGGCGGGATGGCCCAGGTCTGGGAGGCCAGGGACGCCCGGCTCGGCCGCCGTGTCGCCGTCAAGACGGTCGACCTCGCCACGGCCGACGATCGTGCCCTCGGCGAGCGGCTGCGGCGCGAGGCGGTGGCCGTCGCGGGCCTGCGGCACCCGGACATCGTCACGGTGCACGACACGGGCGTCGAGGGGGAGACGGCCTACCTGGTCATGGAGCTGATCGACGGCGGCGACCTCGCGGCGGCGCTGCGGCAGGGCCCCCTGCCCGTGAGCGAGGCCCTCCGGGTCGCCGGGCGGGTGGCCGGAGCCCTGGCCGCGGCGCACGCGGCCGGCATCGTCCACCGCGACGTCAAGCCCGCCAACGTCCTCCTGCACGGGGACGACGTCACGGTCGTCGACTTCGGGATCGCGGCCGCGACCCAGGCCGCCGGTGCGGCTCTGACGCAGCCGGGCACCGTGGTCGGCACGGCGCAGTACATGGCTCCCGAGCAGGGGGAGGGCGGCGAGGTCTCCCCGGCGAGCGACGTCTACGCGCTCGGGTGCCTCCTCACCGCCATGGTCGCCGGACGACCTCCCTTCACCGGGGCCCACCCCCTGGAGGTCCTGCGCCAGCACGCAGCCGCGTCGCCACCACGGCTCGCCACCCTCGCCGCGGACGTGCCGCACGAGCTGGACGACCTCGTCGCGGCGATGCTGGCCAAACGGCCCGCCGAGCGTCCGTCCGCCGCGGCGGCCGCCCGTGCGCTCGAGGATCTTCGCGCCCGCCTGCCCGCTGCTGCATCGCTCACGCCCACCGCGGCGACCGAGGTGATGCCCGCTACGGGAGCCACGCGGGCGTTCAGGCACGACGGCGGGGGAGCGGACCGGCCCCGCGCGGCTGCCCCTGGCGCCCCCGCCGGTGAGGAGCGGGCTTCCCCCGGCGCGGCCCGCTCCGGGCGCGGGTGGGTCGCCGGCGTTGCGGCCCTCGCGGTGCTCGGCGGCGTCGCCACGTCGGCAGTCCTTCTCGGGGGCGGCGAGCCGGCCGGGAACGCCCCCTCGGCGGACGGTGCACCGCCCGCCGCGACCGCCGCCCCGACGTCCGAGCCGCCGGCCACGCCCGCCCCGGAGGCCGCCCGGCCGTCTCCCGGGCCGGCCGAGGAACCACCTCGGGGGCGGACCGGGCCGGTCACCGGCCAGGGGGTCCCGGCACTGCTCGCCTCGCTCCGGACCGACGACGAGACCAGGGACGACCTGCAGGAGCAGTGGGACAAGGTCGCCGAGGCCCTGGAGAAGGGCAAGGCGGACAAGGCCGCCGACAAGGCCAGCGACCTCGAGAAGCAGGTCGAGGAGCTCACCCGCGAGGGCAGCCTCAGCCAGGCCGACGCCGACGCCCTGCTGGACGAGGTCACCGCCACCCTCGGCGCTGAGGTCCAGGACGCCGGCGATGACCAGCAAGGCGACGAGAAGGGCGCCGACGACGGCGACCGGGACCGGGACGGCGGCGGCAAGGACGGTGGACGCGGCAAGGACTGAGCGGCCAGTCCTCGCCGGCCAGGGTTGCCCGCACGCGGGCCCCGTGGCCCGTTCTCAGGACGAGGAGGTCCACCGACCGGCGATCTGGTCCGCGTCCGCCTCGTCGAGCGGCTCGGGGAGCGGGGTCGCTGAGCTCGTGGCCCGCAGGCCGTCCATGAACACCGTCAGGTACCGCCGGTAGGCGCGCGAGTTCGTCTCCGACGCGTGCAGCGCCAGCTCGGTGACCATGAAGTACACCATCGTCAGGTCCTGCGGCGTGACGTCGGCCCGAGCCGACCCCTCCGCCTGGGCCCGCCGGAGCAGCTCCTCGAAGTGGTGCCGTACACGGTCGGCCACCTCGTCGAACTCGCTCCAGAGCTGGCCGGGCCCGAGCGCGACGTCGCGCAGCCCGAGGTTCGCGGCGAGCAGGTCGGCCACGTGCTCGACGAGGAGCATCAGGCCGTCCCACGCCGGCGCGCCGCCCAGCGCCTCGTCGGCGACCTCGAGGAGGCGGGCCACCTCGTCCTGCAGGGCGTCGCGGACCAGGGTGGCCTTGTCCGGGAAGCGCCGGTAGACCGTGCCGACGCCCACGCCCGCGTGGCGGGCGATGTCGTTGAACCCCACGCCCAGTCCCTGCGCGGCGAACAGCTCACGGGCCGCGCGCACGATGCGCCCGCGGTTCTCCTCGGCGTCGCGGCGCAGGGGGCGCGCGGACGTACCGTCCGCGGCTCCGCCGTCGTCCCTCATGTGACGGATCATACGGATGCATGTGGATGCGACCTATCCGCTTAGGCGCGTACCGTACGTAAGCGGATCAATCGAATCCGCTTCGACGACGGCGGCGCACGCCGTCCGGCACGCTCCCGGAGGAGAAACGCTCGATGGCAGAACTGCTCTACCGGCTCGGCAGGTTCGCAGCCCGGCGCGCCTGGCTCGTGGTCTCGGCCTGGCTGGTCGTGCTGGTCGCCGTCGGGGCGGCGTTCGCCACCTTCGGCGGCACGCTCAGCACCGCCATCACCATCCCGGGCACCCCGACGGCGGAGGTCACCGACCGCCTCCAGGCCGAGTTCCCCGACGCCGCGGGCGGGACGGGCACCGTCGTCCTCCACACCGCCGACGGCTCGCCGTTCACCGACGCCCAGCGTGATGCGCTCACCGGCGTCTTCGCCGAGGTCTCCGACGTCGAGGGCGTCAGCACCGTCGTCGACCCGTTCGCCGTGACGGCCCAGCTGGCGGACCAGGAGAAGCAGATCGCCGACGGGCGCGCGCAGATCGCCGCCGGACGGGAGCAGATCGACGCGGGCCGCCAGCAGCTCGAGGGCGCCCGCGCCCAGCTCGACGCCGGGCAGGCCGAGCTCGACGCCGCCCGCTCCCAGGCCGAGACGGCCGGGATGCTCGCGCAGGCGCAGCCCCAGCTCGACGCCCAGCAGGCCCAGCTCGACGCCGGGCGCACCGAGCTCGAGAAGCAGTCCGCCGAGCTGGAGGCGCAGAGCGAGGAGCTCGAGGCCGGCAGCACGAAGCTCGAGCTCGGCGCCGAGCAGCTCGCCATGGCCGGCGGGATCCGCACCGTCTCCGAAGACGGCTCCGCCGCCACCGTGACCGTGCAGTTCACGGACCCGACCTACGAGGTGCCCACCGAGACCAAGCAGGGCGTCGAGGCCGCGTTCGAGGACAACCCGGTCGACGGCGTCGACGTCGACTACTCCGCCGAGATCACCCAGAGCATCGACAGCATCGCCGGCGCCGCCGAGCTCATCGGCCTCGGGGTCGCCGTCGTCGTCCTCATCGTCATGCTCGGCACCCTCGTCGCCGCGGGGCTGCCCATCCTCTCCGCCCTCATCGGCGTCGGGGTCGGCGCCCTCGGTGCGCTCGCGCTGTCCGGCACGATCGAGATGCTGAGCGTCACGCCCGTCCTGGGCCTCATGCTCGGCCTCGCCGTCGGCATCGACTACTCCCTGTTCATCCTCAACCGGCACCGCCGCCAGCTCCGCGAGGGCATGGAGCTGCACGAGTCCATCGGCCTGGCCACCGGGACGTCCGGCAACGCCGTCGTCTTCGCCGGCCTCACCGTGCTCATCGCCCTGCTGGCGCTCAACGTCACCGGCATCGGGTTCCTCGGGCTCATGGGCACCGTCGCGGCCGCCTGCGTGGCGATCGCCGTGCTCGTGGCCGTCACCCTCATGCCGGCCCTGCTCCGGCTCGTGGGGCACCGGGTGCTGCCGCGCCGGCTGCGGGGGCGGACCGTGCGCCCGCACGAGCGCAAGCCCGCGCGCGCCATGTCCACCGGCGCCGCCGTGCTCTCCATCGTCACCGGGGTGGCCGCGCTCGTCGTCGTCGCCCTGCCCGCGCTCGACATGCGCCTCGGCCTGCCGGACGGGTCCTCCGAGCCGCAGGACTCCACCCAGTACCGCGCCTACTCCGTGATCGAGGACAAGTTCGGCGCCGGGCAGAACGGCCCGCTGCTGGTCGTGGCGGAGCTGCCCGCCGGGACCGAGGAGGCCGACGTGCAGGCGATCCAGGTCGCCGTCGGCAGGCAGATCATGGGCCTCGACGACGTCGTGGCGGTCGCCCCGGTCGGGACGTCCGAGGACCTCGCGCTCGCCGCGTTCCAGGTGGTCCCCGCCGAGGGGCCGAGCACCGAGTCCACCGAGCAGCTGGTCCACGAGCTGCGCGACCTCCGCGTCGACGGCGAGCCCGACGTCGACCTGGCGGTCGCCGGCGCGGCCAGCGGGAACATCGACATCTCGGAGAAGCTCTCGAACGCGCTGCCCGCCTACCTCGGGCTGGTCATCGGGCTCTCGCTGATCATCCTCGTGCTGGTGTTCCGCTCGATCCTCGTGCCGGTCATCGCCACGGGCGGGTTCATCCTGTCGGTGTTCGCGGCCTTCGGCGGCGTCACCGCGATCTACCAGTGGGGCTGGCTGGGGGAGGTCTTCGGCGTCCACACGCCCGGGCCGGTGCTGAACTTCCTGCCGACGATCCTCATCGGCGTCCTGTTCGGGCTGGCGATGGACTACCAGCTCTTCCTGGTCTCGGGCATGCGGGAGGCCTACGTGCACGGCACGCCGGCCCGCGAGGCGGTCATCGAGGGGCGCCGGGCCGGCCGTGCGGTGGTCACCGCCGCGGCGATCATCATGATCTCCGTCTTCGGCGGGTTCATGTTCTCCCACATGGCGATGATCCGGCCGATCGGCTTCGGTCTCGCGTTCGGCGTGCTCGTCGACGCCTTCCTCGTCCGCATGCTCCTCGTGCCGGCGCTCATGCACCTCGCCGGCGACAAGGCCTGGTGGCTCCCGCGCTGGCTCGACCGGCTGCTGCCGAACGTCGACGTCGAGGGGGCCGCGCTCGAGCGGCGGCACCACCACGAGCCGGAGATCGAGCCGGCCGGGTCCGCCGTCGGCTCCTAACGGCCTGGCGGCTTGCTTCCGTTAGGAAGCAGGCGGCGTCGCGTACTGGCCGACCTGGCCGAAGTCGACCAGCACGCACGTCTCGTCCCCGACCACCTCGGCGTCGTGGCCGGGCGGCAGCGCGAACAGGTCGTCGGGGCCGACCTCGAACTGCGTGCCGTCGTCCATGACGACCCGCATCCTGCCGGAGATGACGTACCCGAGGTGCTCGACCTGGCAGGAGTCCGTCTGGGCGATCGGCCTGAGGTTCACCGACCACTTCCACCCCGGCTCGAAGGTTCCCTTGCTGACCGGGCGTCCGTTCACGGTGAGGAACTCTGCGCGGCCCTTCCCCTTGAACTCCCGGGTCTCGTCGGGCGAGCTGAAGTTCTTGGTCTCGGCGCTGGCCATGGTGGCCCTTCTTCCTTGAGCGGGTGAGGTCAGGCTCCGCCCGCCGGCGCCCTCGCGCCATGGCGGAAACGTCCAACAAATCCGCGCGGCGGTAGTGCGGGGCTGGCACGCCTCGCCGTGCGGCACGGCTTGCGCGGTGTTCCGGGGAGGACGAGAGTCGGCCTACGACGTCGTGACCGCGGGGAGGTGGCCGATGGGGATGCGCATCGAGGACTACGCCCCCATCGGTGACCTGCACACGATGGCGCTGGTGGGGCGGAACGGCTCCATCGACTGGCTGTGCCTGCCCCGGTTCGACTCCTCGGCGTGCTTCGCCGCGCTGCTGGGCAACGAGCAGGCCGGCGCGTGGCGCATCGCCCCGGCGTCGGGCGAGACCTGCACGCGGCGGCGGTACCGCGAGGACACCCTGATCCTCGAGACCGAGTGGGACACCGACGAGGGCACCGTCCGGCTCATCGACTGCATGCCGGTGCGGGACCGCGCCGCCGACGTCGTGCGCATCGTCGAGGGCGTCTCCGGCCGGGTCCCGATGCGGATGGAGATGCGGCTGCGGTTCGACTACGGCCACATCGTCCCCTGGGTGACGCGGCGCGGCGAGCAGCTCTCCGCGGTCGCGGGCCCCGACGCGGTCTGGCTCGACACGCCCGCGCCGCTGGTCGGCAAGGACCTCTCCACCGTGGCCGAGTTCGAGGTGGCCGCCGGCCAGCGGGTGCCGTTCGTGCTGACGCACCACCCCTCCCACGAGCGCGCGCCGGAACGGCGCGACCCCGAGGAGGTGCTCCGCCGCACCGAGAGGTTCTGGCGGCGCTGGATCTCCGACGTCGTGTACGAGGGGGACTGGAGGGAGGCCGTCCACCGCTCCCTCATCACCCTCAAGGGGCTCACCTACGCACCCACGGGCGGCATCGTGGCGGCCGCGACGACGTCGTTGCCCGAGCAGCTGGGCGGCCCCCGGAACTGGGACTACCGGTTCTGCTGGCTGCGGGACGCGACGATGACGCTCCAGGCGCTGCTCGGGACGGGGTACGTCAAGGAGGCGGGGGCCTGGCGGGACTGGCTGCTGCGCGCCGTGGCGGGGGACCCCGCGGACCTGCAGATCATGTACGGCATCGACGGCACCCGGCGCCTCACCGAGTACGAGGTCGACTGGCTGCCCGGGTACGAGAGCTCCGCGCCGGTGCGGGTGGGCAACGCCGCCGCGGGGCAGTTCCAGCTCGACGTGTGGGGCGAGGTGCTCGACGGCCTGCACGTGGCCCGGCAGGCGGGGCTCTCGGCCTACCCGCAGGCGTGGGACCTGCAGCTCGCGCTCCTGGACTACCTGGAGGGCCACTGGAAGGACCAGGACAGAAGCCTGTGGGAGATCCGTGGCCCGTCGCGCCACTTCGTCCACTCCAAGGTGATGGCGTGGGCCGGCCTCGACCGTGCGGTGCAGGCGGTGGAGCACCTCCGCCTCGAGGGGCCGGTGGACCGCTGGCGGGCGACCGCCCACGAGATCCGCACCGAGGTGTGCGAGCGGGGCTACGACGCCGACCGCCGCACCTTCACGCAGTTCTACGGCTCCAAGGGGCTCGACGCCGCCCTCCTCCTCATCCCGCAGGTCGGGTTCCTGCCGTGGGACGACGATCGGGTGGTCGGCACGGTCGACGCCGTCCGCCGCGAGCTCCTCCAGGACGGCTTCGTGCTGCGCTACCGGCCCGACGCGGACGGCGGGGTCGACGGCCTGCCCGGCGGGGAGGGGGCGTTCCTGGCGTGCAGCTTCTGGCTCGCCGACGCCCTCCACGGCACCGGCCGCACGGACGAGGCGACCGAGCTGTTCGAGCGGCTGCTCGACCTGCGCAACGACGTGGGCATCCTCTCCGAGGAGTACGACCCGCACCTGCGCCGGCAGCTGGGCAACACCCCGCAGGCGTTCAGCCACGTCGGTCTGGTCAACACCGCCCGTCACCTCAGCGGCACCCACCCCGCGAAACGCCCCCGGAAGAAGGAGTGACCGGTATGCGCGCCCTCACCGTGGTCCCCGGCCAGGCCGGCAGCCTCGCCGTCACCGACGTCCCCGAGCCCGACGACGCCCAGGGCGACGTGGTCGTCGACGGCGTCGCGCTCGGCGTGTGCGGCACCGACCGGGAGATCGCCGGAGGCGAGTACGGCTGGGCGCCGCCGGGGCACGAGCGTCTCGTACTCGGCCATGAGTCGCTCGGACGGGTCCGTACCGCACCCGAGGGAGCCGCGGTCTCGCCGGGCGACCTCGTCGTGGGCGTCGTGCGCCGGCCGGACCCCGAGCCCTGCGGCGCCTGCGCCCACGACGAGTTCGACATGTGCCGCAACGGCCGGTACACCGAGCGCGGCATCAAGGAGCGCGACGGCTACGGCAGCCAGGTGTGGCGGGTGGAGGCCGACTACGCCGTCCGTCTCGACCCCGGGCTCGCCGACGTCGGCATGCTGCTCGAGCCGACCAGCGTCGTCGCCAAGGCGTGGGAGCAGGTCGAGCGGGTGGGGGAGCGCTCCTGGTTCGAGCCGCACCGGGTCCTCGTCACCGGTGCCGGACCGATCGGGCTGCTGGCCGCCATGCTCGGCGCGCAGCGCGGCCTGGAGGTCCACGTCCTCGACCGGGTCACCGAGGGTCCCAAGCCCGGGCTGGTCGCCGACCTCGGTGCCACCTTCCACACCGGGAGCCTGGAGGACGTCGCCGCCCGGGTCAGCCCCGACGTCGTCGTCGAGGCCACCGGGGCGAGCAGCGTCGTCATCGACGCGATGGCCAGCACCGCCGCGTACGGGATCGTCTGCCTCACCGGCGTCTCCGCCGCCGGGCGGCGCATCACCGTCGACGCCGGCCAGCTCAACCGCGAGATCGTGCTCGAGAACGACGTGGTGGTCGGCTCGGTCAACGCCAACCTCCGCCACTACGCCGCCGCTGCGGACGCCCTCGCCCGCGCGGACCGGGACTGGCTCGCGCGTCTCATCAGCCGGCGGGTTCCTCTGGAACGTGCGGCCGAGGCGTTCGAGCGCCGGCCCGAGGACATCAAGGTGGTGCTCGACCTCGCCGGTGCCGCGTAGCGCGACGGGTCAGCGACACGGTCGGACGAGGGCGGCGGACCCAGGGCCGGTGCGCTTGTCCTACGACCGGCGACGGCACCGAACCTCTCCAGCGTCCGGGCCGGGCCGCCGCACGTTCGTCACGGGTCTTCGTCTCCCAGCTCTTCCGATGCTCCGGTGCGTGTCCCGTCGGTCCGGTCACACCGGACCATCCACGTCCGTGATCGGGACGGTAGCTGATGCCCCGCCCGACGATGGTCGCTGACGTGTGGGCGGGGGACACTTCCGACCTCGGACGACTGTCGAGAAGCGCCCCTGAAATTGCTCGATCTGCACTTTCCGTTTTCCGGACGCGGTGGCGAGGATTTGGGAGCATTTCTCATGGCCATCCCTCCGGCCGGAACCCCTGGCGTCCGGCGCCGAGACCTCCGCGGTCTGACCGTGCGCCGGCGCCAGCGGGTGGGGAGCGACCGGCTCCACGTCACCAACGAGGACGGTCTCGAGCTCGGCTGGTACGACCTCCTCGACCAGCAGGTGCACGCGGCCAGTCCGGGCGTCGCGGCGGTGCTCGCCGAGGTCGATCACTGGATGAGGACCTGGGGCGACGACGACGGAGGCACCCGTCCCGGCGGGGATCCCGAGGTGGGGCCGGAGTCGGGTCCGGCGGTCTCTAGCTCGGACGTCGGAGCCGAGCCGGAGCGTGGGCGCGGAGGCAACGGCGTCGCCGCCGCGCCGCCCTCGGTGCTGCCGCCGCCGGACCCCCGCACACGGGTGCGGATCCGGCGCCTGCGCGGCGCACCGGAGCCGTATGCCCCTGCGCCAGCACCCGGGAAGGACACGGCGCTGCCGACCACTTCCGGTCCGGTGCGGGGGCCTGCCGATGGGGTGCTGGCGCCGCAGGCCCACCAGCTCATCGCCCGTGCGTTCGCCGGCGACGCCCCACCGCCACCGCCGGCGCAGCTGCTCACGCGTCCGCCGTCACCGCCGGCACCGTCAGTGGCGCCAGCGCCAGCGCCAGCGCCAGTGCCAGCGCTGGCACCAGCGCCCACGTTGCCGCCGCCGCCGTCGCGGCGAGGCGCGGGCGACGGAGTTCCTCGCCCGGCGCCACCGGGGCCCCGGCGAACGTCAGCCAGGGAGCGCCGCCGTCCCACATCCGCGGAACCCTTCGATCTCGTAGGCCGCCGTCCCGGGGCGATGGCGTGGGAGCAGGCGGAGGCCCTGCGTTCGCAGGCTCCGGTGCGCACCTTCCTCGGCCGGCTCACCGACGCGCACACGGAGGAGAGGTCGTGGCGGGTCGGCGCCAAGGGGGAGGAGGCCGTGGCCGACCAGCTCGCCCGGCTGCGCGGACGCGACCCCCGCTGGGGCTACCTCAACGCGGTTCCCGTCGGCACCAGGGGCTCCGACATCGACCACGTCATCATGGGGCCGGGCGGCGTGTTCACGATCAACGCGAAGCACCATCCGGGCGGCAAGGTCTGGGTGGCGGGCACCACGCTGATGGTCAACGGCAAGAAGCGGCCCTACATCCGCAACGCTGTGCACGAGGGGGACCGGGCGTCACGGCTGCTCAGCGCAGCGTGCGGATTCCACGTGAGCGTGTTCCCCATGATCGTGCTGGTCGGACACGCCAGCCTCACGATCAGGACACCGCCCGAGGGGGTGCTCCTCGTGAACCGGCGCCAGCTTTCCAAGTTCCTCCGGCGGCTTCCCGACGCGGTGCCCCCGTCAGAGCTGGGGGTGATCCTGGACCAGGCACGGATCTCGACGACCTGGTCGAGTCGCTGAGCACGCGCCAGCGAATCGTGCCCGTCGGCGCGGGCGATCGCCTCTCACGCTCGCGTGCCGGTGACAGCCACGGCGGGAGGCGAGACGGTGGTCTCCGGGTGCGTCCCGGTCGCCCTCGGGCGCTCCGACGTCGTTCCGAGAGATTCGGGCGGCGGGGCGGTCTCGGCAGAGCGCCTGGAGGAGATCGGCTGCGCCCCGACGACGGCGGCCATCGCCAGCGCGAACCCGGTCGCCTGCAGGCCGGTCAGGTCCTGATCGAGCACCAGCCAGCCGAGCAGCGTGGCGACGCCGGGGGAGACCAGCCCGAGGAACGACGTCGCGGAGACGGGCAGGCTGCCGAGCCCGCGGAACCAGAGCAGGTACCCGCCGAGCGTCCCGACGAGGGCGAGCCAGCCGTACCCGGCCAGCGCCGGAGCGTCCACCGGCGGTGGGGCCCCCTCCGCGGCGAGGGCCAGCGGCAGCAGCACCAGCCCGCCCGCGGTCAGCTGCCACGCCGTGAACGTGACCGGGCCGACGGGCCGCCCCCACCGCTTCGTCAGCACGATCCCGGCGGCCATGGACACGGTGCCGGCCAGCCCCGCGGCGACCCCGACGGCGTCGAGCGCGGCGTCCGCCCGCAGCACCATCAGGGCCACACCGACCAGGCCGAGCACGCCGAACCCGAGGCGGGCGCGGGTCGGTCGTTCACCGAGAACGAGGGCGCCGAGCCCGGCGACCAGCAGCGGCGAGGCCCCGCCGAGCGTCGCCGCGACCCCGCCCGGCAACCGGTAGGCCGCCACGAAGAGCAGTGCGAAGAAGGCGCCGATGTTCATGGTGCCGAGCACGGCGGCCCGCCACCACCACCCGCCGTGGGGAAGCCGTCGGGTGAGGGCCAGGATGACCAGCCCGGCCGGCAGGGCGCGGATGACGCCGAGCCACAGCGGGTGCCCGGGCGGCAGGAGCTCGGTGGTGACGAGATAGGTGCTGCCCCACACGGCCGGCGCGAGGGCGGTCGTCGCGGTGAGGGCGAGGGCGGAGGAGCGGCCGGGCGATCGGGACATCGCCAACTCCTTAATGTTGAAGTGTTGAATGCTGAGGACAGTACGCCTGCGTTAGGATGCCGTCAAACAGTTCAACGTTGAGGGGTTTCGCATGGAGGACAGGGTCGACCGGTACCTCACGCAGTGGCGTGCGGTGCGCCCGGAGCTCGACACGGCGCCGATGGGGGTCGTGGGGAGGCTGAGCCGCGCGGCGCAGCTGCTGGACCGCGAGCTCCGCACCTTCTTCACCGCGAACGACCTGCAGCCCGGGGAGTTCGACATCCTCGCCACGCTCCGCCGCTCCGGGGAGCCCTACCGCCTCACGCCGGGGGCGCTCGTGAGCACGTCCATGGTGACGTCCGGCGCGATCACCAACCGGCTGGACCACCTGGTGGCCAAGGGCTACGTCACGCGCGAGACCGACCCGGCGAACCGGCGCTCGGTCCTCATCACGCTCACGGACGCCGGGCGCGAGAAGGTCGACGCCGTCGTCGGCGAGCACCTGGAGAACGAGCGCCGGCTGCTGTCCGCGCTGACGCCCGCGGAGCAGGACCGGCTCGCGAACCTGCTGCGCAAGCTGCTGGTCGGGCGGGGGGACGTCCCGGACGGCGCCTGACTCCGACGGCGGCTGCGAAGCCGCCACGCCGGTGCCAGGAAGGGCGGAACATGGTGCCCACCATGAGCGGTGCGCCCACCCCCGATCGCAGGAGTCGCCGTCGGCTCCGGCGCCTGGCGCTGCTGCGCCCGCTGCTGATCGCCGTCGTGCTCGTGGTGGTCTACTACCTCTGGCCGGCCAACGCGCGACGCAGCACCGCCACCCTGGCGCCGGTGGTGCTCATCATCGCCGTGCTGGTGGGCCTGCTCATGTGGCAGGTGCGGGCCATCTCGATGTCCCGGGCGCCGCGCCTTCGCGCGGTCGAGGCCCTGGCTACGTCGATCCCGCTCTTCGTCGTGCTCTTCGCGGGCTTCTACGCGAACCTCTCGGCCTACGAGCCGGAGTCGTTCACCGAGCAGCTCGACCGCACCGACGCGCTGTACTTCACCGTCACCACGCTCGCCACGGTGGGCTTCGGCGACATCACCGCCGTCACCGAGACGGCCCGGGTCGCCGTCACCGTCCAGATGGTCTCAGGCCTCGTGCTGCTCGGCGTGGGGGTCAAGGTGGTTCTCGGCGCGGCGGAGTCCGGGGTGCGCCGCGCCGGTCTCCCGGCGGGGTGGCTGCCCATGGCTGGGGCCGGAGCGCCGGACGTCGTCGGGCGTCCGGACGTCGTCGACGGTCCTGACGACGTCGCAGCCCGGGACGACGCCCACCCTCGCCAGGGCGAGGGTGGCAGAGCGGACGACGGCGGGGCCACCTGACCGCCGTCGCCCGCTCAGGTCGGGGTGGTCACCAGGTGCTGGCGCCCCGCAGGACGGCGTCCGAGCCGCCGTCGACGAAGACGACCTGGCCGCACAGGTGGGTGTTCTCCTCGCCGGTGAGCCAGGCGATGAGGTTGCCGACGACCTCGGGCTTCGCGATGCCGTTGAGCGGCATGGGCACCGTCTGGAGCAGGGCGGCCTTGGCCTCGTCGGTGGCGATGAGGTCGGTGACCATGGGGGTCTCGATGATGCCGGGGGCGACCGCGTTGAGCGGGATGCCGGCGCCCGCCCACTCGGGGGTGGCGGCCTGGCGGCGCACCCACAGCGCCAGCCCGCGCTTGCTGGTCCCGTAGATCTGGCCGGCGCGCTCGTCCGCGGCGAGCTCGGCGGCGCGGGCGACGGCGTCGTCCTCGGTCCCGTCGAGCAGCAGCGAGAGCAGCTCCTCGTCCGGCGGGAAGAGCGAGGCCATGGACGCGACGGCGACGGCGCGCGGCGCGGGGGACCCGGCCAGCAGCGGCCGCAGCCCCTCAAGCGTGGCGATCGCGCCGTAGTAGTTCACGCGCACGGTGGCGACGGTCGGGGAGGACAGGCCGGCGCAGGCGATGATCGCGTCGATGCGGCCGTCGGTGCGCTCGCGGACGTCCTCGACCATGGAGGCGCGCCCGGCGGCGGTGGACAGGTCGGCGTCGATGTCGGAGCCGGCGAGGTCCACGCCAAGGACGCGATGGCCGCGGCCCGTGAGGATCTCGGTGGTGACGAGGCCGATGCCGGAGGCGGCGCCGGTGACGACGTAGGTGCTCATGACGACCCTTTCGGTAGGTGGGTCCTGCTGTCTCCGAAACTACGGGGCGCCGCAGGCTGAGGGACCGGACCATGGGCCCACCGCCGGGTATGGCGCCGTCGCCGCTGGCGTCGAGGCCCGCGGTTCACCCGTCCGGGGTGAGCCGCCGGAGGGAACGCGGTGCCACCATCGCGGCATGAGCAGCAGCGACGGTGCCGGGTGGACCTCCGGCGCCGTGCGGGTGGGCGGGTGGACCGTCCGCTACCGGCAGGGCGGGGACGCCGCCGCGGGCGTCCCGATCGTCCACGTCCACGGGTTCGGCATCTCCGGCGCTTACCTGATGCCGACGGCGCGGCTCCTCACGCCCGTCGGCCTCAACATCGTGCCGGACCTGCCCGGGTACGGGCGCAGCGAGCGACCGTCGCGGCCCCTCGGGATCCCCGCCCTGGCCCGCACCCTGCTCGCCCTGCTCGACGAGCTCGGGCTGGAGAAGGCGGTCCTCCTGGGCAACTCGATGGGGTGCCCGGTGGCCCTCGAGGTCGCGCACGCCGCGCCCCACCGGGTGCACCGGCTGGTGCTGGTCTCCCCTGCCGGCGGCGCCCACAACCAGCCGCTCGCTCGCGCCCTGGTCCAGCTGGGGATCGATGCCGTGCGGGAGAGCCCGCGAATGGCGCGCGTGGCGGTCCCGGACTACGTCCGGTTCGGTCCGGTGAGCGCGCTGCGCCTGTTCGCCCAGCTGATCCGGTTCCCCTCGCAGGCACGGCTCCTGCGGACCCCGGTTCCCGCGCTCGCGGTCATCGGCACCCGCGACCCGCTGATGCCGCCGCCCTACCGGGTCCGTGAGGTGGCGAGCCTGGCACCCGAGCACGACGCGGTCGTGCTCATCGAGGGTGCCGCGCACGCGCTCAACTTCAGCCATCCCGGCGAGCTCGCCAACGTCGTCGGCTCGTGGCTCGGGGGGCGCCCCATCCGGGACGACCCGGACCAGCCGGGGCTCGCCCGCGTGCTGGCGGTCCCGCGCCTCCTCGAGCCGGCGGGGTGAGGCGGCCGAGGTGCTGGAGATGCCGGGGCACCCGTAGCAGGATCGTGCCGTGAGCCGGGAGTCGGAGCAGACCAACCGCCGGCTGCTGCGCGCCCGCGACGCGATGGACCGCGCCTACACCGAGCCGCTGGACGTCCCGGCGCTGGCTCGCATCGCGCTGGTGTCCGACGCGCACTTCATCCGTACCTTCAAGGACACCTTCGGCGAGACCCCGCACCGCTACCTCCAGCGCCGGCGGGTGGAGCGCGCGATGAGCCTGCTGCGCGAGACCGACCGCTCGGTCACCGACATCTGCATGAGCGTGGGGTTCACCAGTCTCGGCACGTTCAGCCGGACCTTCCGCGAGATCGTCGGGACGTCGCCGAGCGAGTTCCGTGCCGCAGGTCCTGCCCTGCCGGTGCCCACGTGCTTCGTCAAGCGGTGGAGCAGGCCGAGCAGCCTCGGAGAGAGCTCGGGCCCACCCCCGAGCTCACCCGCGCCCCTACGGGCGTGAGCACGAGCGACAGGCCCTCCGACGACCTGTCCACCGCAACTACGGGCGTCCGGGCTTGCCGGTGCCCCCTCGCTCAGCGGCCTTCTCCTTCAGGAAGATCATCGGCAGGAGGAGCGTGCCGAGGGCAGTCACCAGCCAGACGATGACGGTTCCGAGGATCCAGCCCTTGGCGCCGGTGATCCTCAGCCCGTCCGACACGAGCGTCGCCAGGGCCAGTGCCACCAGCGTCGAGACCAGCCCGATGCCGCCCAGGAACGACGGCGCGAAGCGGGCGGTCGTCTTCGCGATGAAGGGCGAGAGCACGCTCTGCGCCACGGTGAACACCAGCACGGCGACGACGAAGCCCGACGCCGACAGCACGAAGTCGCCGTCCAGCAGCCAGGTCGCGACCAGGAGCCCGAGCGCCGCCGAGACGAGGAAGATCAGCGCCCGGATGAGCAGACGGATCATGATGCTCCCTTCCGGCCACAGCCCTGTGGCACCTCCAGGGTACGGCGGTCCCGCGCCGTTCCGTAGAGGGTTGCGGCACGCAGCGAGGTGCCCGGGCCGTGAACCTCCTCGACGTCGTCGTCCCCGGTCGACCGGCGGCCCGGGGTGCGGCGATCGAGCAGTTTCGGAGAAGCCGCGCGTCGGCGGGCCTCGGTAGCGTCGTGCCCTGTCAGCCGCCGGACCGCCGGCGGCCCGAACCGGGAGACCGACGATGATCACCTCGCTTCGCATCAGCCAGCTCTACGTTCTCGACCAGGACCAGGCGCTCGACTTCTACGTCGGCACGCTCGGTCTCGAGGTCGGCGACGACATGGAGCTCGGGTTCATGCGGTGGCTCACCGTGAAGACGCCCGACGGCCGCCACGTCCTGCTCGAGCGCCCGGGTCCGCCGTCGATGGACGAGGCCACGGCCGAGCAGGTCCGCGACCTGGTGACCAAGGGTGCCGCCGGCGGCCACCTCTTCTTCATCACCGAGGACGCCCAGGCCATGTACGAGCGGCTGGTCGAGCGCGGCGTCGACATCACCGACGAACCGACCGCCCGCCCCTACGGCCTCGACTTCGGCCTGCGGGACCCGTTCGGCAACCACATCCGCGTCACCGAGCTCGCCGACGTCCCGACGTCGCAGGTGTGACGACGCCGCCGTGCTAGCGTCCGCCGGGAGGTGGACATGGGTGTGACGCTGGCCGTCGCCGCAGGTGTCGTGGCACTCGCCGTGGCCGGGGTGCTCCTGGTCCGCCGGGCGACCGCGCGACGTCGGCTGCGCGCGCTGGTGAGCGTCGTCGTCGTGCTCGCGGTGGTCGCCGGCGGCGTGCTGGTGTGGGCACGGCTGATGCTCGACGAGTCCGGCGTGGCCCGTGCTCTCGTCTGGATGGAGTCCGACACCGGTGACTGGCGTCGCTTCGACTCCCGGCCCGTTCCCGCCGGCGACCACACGCTCGAGCTACGGGAGGCGCCGGACGGCGCGATCCTCAGCTCCGACGTCGACGGAAGAAGCCTCGAGGAGCTGCTCCAGGAGACCGGGTCGACGGCGTTCATCGTGCTCCGGGGCGACGACGTTCTGGTCGAGCAGTACCTGAACGGCTCGTCGGCGACGGCGACACAGACGTCCTTCTCGGTGGCCAAGTCCTTCCTCTCCACCCTGCTCGGCATCGCGATTGACCGTGGCGAGATCGGGAGCCTCGACGATCCGGTCACCGACTACGTCCCCGAGCTGGCCGACCGGGACGAGCGGTTCGAGCAGATCACGCTGCGCCACCTGGTCTCGATGTCCTCCGGCCTGCGGTACGAGGAGCAGGGGTTGCCCTGGAGCGACGACGCGACGACGTACTACGCGCCGGACCTGCGCGCGGTCGCGCTCTCCGCCGAGGTGGCCGGACCGCCGGGGGAGCGGTTCCACTACAACAACTACAACCCGCTGCTGACCGGGCTGGTGCTCGAGCGTGCGACCGGCATGAGCGTGGCCGAGTACATGTCCGAGGTGCTGTGGCAGCCGATGGGCGCCGGGGCGGACGGCTCGTGGAGCATCGACAGCACCGAGAGCGGCTTCGAGAAGATGGAGAGCGGCGTCAACGCCCGCGCCATGGACTTCGCTGGGTTCGGCTACCTCGCCGCCCACGAGGGTGTGGTCGACGGCCGTCAGGTCGTCTCCGCGGCGTGGCTGCAGGAGGCGACGGCGGAGGACCTCACGACCGACCCGGCCGCGCAGTACCAGTACGGCTGGTGGATCGACGTCGAGAGGGACGGCCGCTTCTACGCCCACGGCAACCATGGGCAGTTCGTCTACGTCGATCCGGCGACGGACGTCGTGGTGGTCCGGCTGGGCTCCGGCTACGGGATCGAGCCGGACGCCTGGGTCGAGGTGCTCCGGACGGTGGCCGACGACGTCGGTGGGTCTGCCGGTCGTTGAGCCGGCCGTGCGTGGCGGTCGGTATGCGGTCGCCCCTGCCGACAACCGGCAGGGGCGACGCCCGTCGTGGACCTGACGGGGCCTCAGAGCCTGTTCAGCTCCCGCATTCCACGGAAGCGGCCGGCGAGGCGCCGGGCGCCATCGGCACGGCGTCGGGCTCGGGCACGCCCGGAGGCGGTGAGCCCGGACTCTTCGGGACGACGAGCGCCGGAGGCGCGTCCGGCACGGGGTTCCCAGGACTCTTCGGCACCGCGGTCGAGTACACGACATTCGGCGGTGGTGAGCCGGGGCTCGTGGGGGTAGCGAAGTCCTGCTTCTTCATCCACGTATGGATTGTTGCCTCCCTGCTTGTCGGTGTCGGCCCCTTGGGCCGCTCTTCCATCATCACCAGGGCGGGCCGCATATCAAGCGGCGGCAACGGATGGTTAAGAAGATCACCAACTGACTGCAGGACGACCGAGGTGCCCGGTTCCTCCTGCGTTCCACCGGACGCGTCTAGACCGGGGGTGCCCAGGGGGGCCCGAGGGAACGGAGCCCGGCGGTGAGGGCGTTCCGGAGCGCCAGGCTGTCTGGGCTGACGGCACAGATGAGGACTGCGGGGCCTGCCAGAGGGAGCACGGCGGCGTCCTCACCCAGGGGCCGAGCAGGGGGTGGGCCGTCGGACGCCCAGGCGGGGTCGACGACGAGGACTGAGCCCAGCGCCCGGTCGGTGCCGACGACTGCGGGGCTGTCCCAACCGGTGGCGTCGGGCCCGAAGTCGAGGCGCTGGTCGTACAAGGGGCGGCCGGCAAGTTGCACGCGCACGTGCTGCGCGAGGGTGCCGGGCTGTTCGCCGTGCCGGCCGAGCAAGATCTCCTCCCGCAGCAGCAACCGGGCGTCGTCGGCGAGGGAGACGATCACCTCGTTGAGGTGCCGGCAGCCGGTGGCGGCGATCATCGGCTGCGGCAGCCACACGAAGGTGCTGCCGCTGCCGACGCGGGCGGTGCTGCTCGAACGCGAGCGTTCTCCGTGCGGCCCGGGGAGCAGCAGGCGTGCCGAGATCTCGCCGAGGACGAGGGTGCTCCCAGCTCCGACGTCGACGTCGAGGCTCAGCTCGTCCCCGCCGACCGGTCCGGCGGCGCCGGCGGCGACGGAGACCCTCGCCGCCTGGGGCCTGTCGCCTGCGGGCTCGCCTCGTACGAGAACGGTGGGACGGAGGACGAGCGGGGCCTCGGATCGCATCCGAGTGATTTGGGTACGTCCCGGGCCCGCTGTCGTTGCCGTGTATTCGGTGCTTACGACGGCGCGGGCCCGCATGGTGGCACGCCGGGGCGGCGGGGAGTCGCGGGGTTGGCCGGACGGTGTGGCGGACCGGCTCGCGGGTGGTGCGGACCGGCTCTCGGGTGTGGCGCCGGCTCCAGCCTGTGTCACGGTGCCGGGCACGGTCAGAAGAGGAAGTAGCGCTGGGCCATCGGCAGCTCGGTGGCGGGTTCGTGCTCGATGAGCTCGCCGTCGACCTTGACCGCGTACGTGTCCGGGTCGACCTCGATCTTCGGCAGGGCGGTGTTCTCGGGCATGTCCGCCTTGCCGCGTCCGCGCACGTTCTCCACCGCCACCAGCTCGCGGTTGATGTCCAGCCGCCCGGCAAGGTCGTCCTCGATGGCGGCGGGGGCGACGAAGGCGACGGAGGTGGATGCCGCCGAGCGGGAGGCGACGTTGAAACCGAGCCGCTCGAAGACCGGTTGGGGTGTCGGGATGGAGGCGTTCGGGTCGCCCAGCGCGGCGACCGCCGCCACGCCTCCCTTGAAGACCGCGGTGGGGTGGATGCCGAACAGGGCCGGCTGCCACAGCACCATGTCGGCCATCTTCCCCGGTTCGATGGAGCCGATCTCGCGCTCGAGACCGTGCGCGACGGCCGGGCAGATCGTGTACTTGGCCACGTACCGCCGAGCCCGGTGGTTGTCGGCGCGGGTGTCGCCCGGCAGGGAGCCGCGCAGCCGTTTCATCCGGTGCGCGGTCTGCCAGGTGCGGATCACGACCTCCCCGATCCGGCCCATCGCCTGGGCGTCGGAGGACATGATCGACAGGGCACCGATGTCCTGGAGGACGTCCTCGGCGGCGATGGTCCCGGCACGCACCCGGCTCTCCGCGAACGCCAGGTCGTTGGGCACCTGAGGGTTGAGGTGGTGGGCGACCATCACCATGTCCAGGTGCTCGTGGACCGTGTTGACGGTGAAGGGGCGCGTGGGGTTGGTCGAGGCCGGCAGGACGTAGGGCTCGCCCGCGATCCTGATGATGTCGGGGGCATGCCCGCCGCCGGCACCTTCCGTGTGGAAGGCGTGGAACGTGCGGCCCTTGACGGCGGCAAGGAGGTCCTCGACGAACCCGGCCTCGTTGAGGGTGTCGCTGTGGATCGCGACCTGGACGCCTGCCTCGTCGGCCACCTGGAGGGCGGTGTCGATGGAGGCCGGGGTGGCGCCCCAGTCCTCGTGCACCTTGAAGCCCGCGACGCCGCCACGCAGCTGCTCCCACAGGGCCTCGTGGGACATCGTGTTGCCCCGGCCGAGGAACAGGACGTTGAGCGGCCAGGGCTCCATGCTCTCGAGCATCTTCCGCATCCACCAGGATCCCGGGGTGGCCAGCGTGGCCTTGGACCCTTCGGTGGGGCCGGTGCCGCCGCCGACGACCGTGGTGGTCCCGGCGGCCAGGCCGACCGCGAGCATGTCCGGGCCGACGAAATGGACGTGGGTGTCGATGGTGCCGGCGGTGAGGATCAGGCCGTTGCCGGACATGACCTCGGTCGAGGGGCCGATGACCAGGTCGGGGTGCACCCCGTCCATGGTCTCCGGGTTGCCGGCCCTTCCGAGGGCGACGATGCGGCCGTCGCGCACGCCGACGTCGGCCTTGATGACGCCCCAGTGGTCCAGGATCACGGCGCCGGTGATGACGAGGTCGGGAGTGCCCTCGGCCCGGGTGGCGGCGGCCTGCCCCATCGACTCGCGCACCGACTTGCCGCCGCCGAAGACGGCCTCGTCGCCGCCGACGCAGCGGTCCTCCTCGACCTCGATCAGCAGGTCGGTGTCCGCCAGCCTGATGCGGTCACCGGTCGTCGGCCCGAAGGAGGCGACGTACTCAGAACGGGGGATTCGTGTCATCGAGCTTTCCTCCGCACAGGCCGCGAAGGCCTCGGACGATGCGCTGGCCACGGATAGGAATGAGCTCGACCTCTTCGACGGCTCCCGGCTCGAAGCGCATGGACCCGCCCGAGAGCACGTTCAGCCGTTGCCCCCAGGCCGCCGCCCGGTCGAAGGCGAGCGCGGCGTTGACCTCGGCGAAGTGGTAGTGGGACCCGATCTGCACGGGGCGGTCGCCGGTGTTGACGACCCGGAGGGTCGTTACCGGCGCCCCGGCGTTGAGCTCGACCGGATGGTCGCCGTAGAGCACCTCGCCAGGTATGACGGCCTCGTAGGCGTGGAGCTGCTTCTCGCTCTGCCGCTGAGGTGCCTGTCGCTCGTTCGATCCCGGCCGGCGCGGCGGGCTCAGCGTGCCCGGGCCCGAGGCGGGGTGCTTGACCTTGTGGTTGTACACCACCCCGGTTTCGTAGCCGGGATGGTCGCTGGGGTGAGAGTAGTTGTCGTCGCGATAGTCCGCGGCCGGCCCGGGCCGCCCGAAGGGGTTCTCGGTGACCCTCACTGGATCGGCCCCGTGACGGTCACGAGCTTGGTGCCGTCCGGGAAGGTGGCCTCGACCTGCACCTGGGCGAGGATCTCGGGCACGCCCTCCATGACGTCGTCGCGGGTCAGGATCTCCCGGCCGGACTCCATCAGGTCGGAGACCGAGTCCCCGTTTCGGGCACCTTCCAGCAGGTAGGCGGTCAGGATCGCGGTGGCCTCGGGCAGATTGAGCTTGAGCCCTCGCTCCTTGCGCTCCATCGCCAGCTTCGCCGCGGTGTAGATCAGCAGCCGTTCGTGCTCGTACCTCGTCAAGAACATCAGAGTCCTCCGAGCGGTAGCCACAGGTGACGGCGCCGCCACCTCGCTGGGCTGCCGAATCTACTCGCGCCCGACGGGCGTGGGCAATGGTCACCTGTCACCCCTCGCCGGAGTGCCGGGCCCCGACACCACCGCCTGGCCTACCGGGGACTGTGCTCGTGCTCGCCGTCCTGGCCGTGGGCGTGGACGTGCTCGCCGTCCTGGCCGTGGGCGTGGACGTAGCCGCCCCCGTCCGGCCCGGCGTGGAAATGAGGGGCCATGGGGCCGGGGTCGGTGGGAATGTGCTGCCCCTGCACATGCTGCTCGTGCAGCCACAGCACCCAGGCGCACAGCTGCTCGACCGTGTCGGGGAGCTTGCGGGAGAGGGCCAGCACCGGCGCACCGTCGCGGGCGGCGGTGGCGTCGGCGACCATCTGGTCGACGTCGACGTCGACATAGGGGCCGAGGTCGATCTTGTTGACGATCAGCAGGTCGGCGCGCGCGATGCCCGGTCCCCCCTTGCGGGCGACGTCACCGCCGCCGGCGACGTCGAGCACGAAGATCTGGGCGTCGACGAGGGCGGGAGAGAAGGTGGCGGTGAGGTTGTCGCCGCCGCTCTCGACCAGAACCAGATCGAGCGGGGCGAAGTCCGCCTCCAGGTCCTCCACGGCGATGAGGTTCATGGTCACGTCGTCACGGATCGCGGTGTGCGGGCAGGCGCCCGTCTCCACCGCCCGGATCCGTTCGGCGGGCAGAACGCCCGCCGAGCGCAGGAAGCGGGCGTCCTCGTCGGTGTAGATGTCGTTGGTGATCACCCCGATACGGAGCTTGTCCGCCAGCTCACGGCACAGGGTGGCGATGACCGAGCTCTTGCCGGTCCCGACAGGGCCCGCGACCCCCAGGCGCAGGGCACGGGTACCGGCATGCGCGGGTGGTCCCGATGGTTGGGGCACATCTGCAGTCATGAGAGTCCCTTTCCAGGCGCGGCTGGCGAGGGTGTCAGTCTTGGCCCGAGAGGTGACCGCGTCAATGACCCGACGGGTCTGCGACGGTCGGCCGACGGCGGGCCGGCCGGATGAGGGCTACCGTGCCAGCACGGACCCAGCCACAGAGATCGCGGGTGAGGAGACGATGTCGCCGACGTACGCCGACCAGCCACCCGGCCCAGGGGACGAGGCCCTCGATTGACCGCAGTCCCCGCGGCGCTGCTGCTCCTCACCGACGGCCGCTTCCCGACCGGCGCGTACGCGCACTCCGCCGGGCTGGAGGCGAGCGTCCGGTCAGGGCGGGTCCGAGACCTGGCCGGACTGGAGTCCTTCCTGCGTGGGCGAGTCCGGACGACCGGTCTCGTCGCCGCCTCCTTCGCTGCGGCGGCCTGCGCCGCCACCGCACGAGGCGACGAGCCGCGGATCCTGCTGCTGGAGGAAGAGCTGGACGCCCGCACCCCCTCGCCGGCACTCCGTCAGGCCTCCCGGGCGCTCGGCCGTCAGCTGCTGCGCGCCGTCCGCGCCGTCGCACCCCGCCCGATGCCGTCGTGCCTGCCTGCGGCGCCGCACCAGCCCATCGCGCTCGGCGCGGCCTCCGCCGCCCTCGACCTCGGCCCGGGTGACGCTGCCCTGGCCGCGCTCTACGACGCGGTGAGCGGGCCGGCCGGCGCCGCGGCGAAGCTCATGCCCTTGAGCCCGTTCGACGTCCACGCTGCGCTGGCCCGGCTGATGCCCTCACTGGATCGCCTCGCTGCCACGGCCGCCGACCATGCCGACACGGCGCCGCGCGACATGCCGGCAGCCGGTGCCCCGCTGCTCGATGTCGGTGCTGAGCAGCACGCCCGGTCCGACGCCCGACTCTTTGCCTCCTGAGCGTCGACAGCGCAGCCTGAGTCAGCGCCCTGCGGCCCACTCGTCGGCCAGGAGCGCGTAGCCGATGCCGTCGAGCCACCCCTTCGACCGGTGCAGCGACTCCCGCACCGTGTAGAGCTCCCGCCGCATCCCGACACGCTCCATGAGCCGCCACGACGCCTCGTTCTCCGCGAAGCAGTTCGCCGTCACGCGGCGGAGCCTCAGCTCCTCGAAGCAGAGCCGGATCAGCTCGCGGACGGCCTCGGTGGCGAGCCCGCGGCCGGCGTGGGCCGGGTCGAGCGACCATCCGAGCTCGGCCTGCACGCCCCTCGCCCGGTCGGCCACCTCGACCTGCGCCCAGGCGTCCTCGACGGCGACCATGAGGTCGCCGATCACCTCGCTGTCGTGCTCAAGCACGAGCGTTTTCGCCAACGCCTCCGGTTCCTGGAACTGTGCCCGGTACGCCTCGAGGGTGTCGGGTGCGCGCGTGAGCCAGCGGTTGACGGGCTCGAGCCTGCGGTACCGCCAGGTGGTCTCGGCGTCGGCCGGCGTCGCCTGGCGGATCAGGAGGCGTTCGGTGCGGACGGGCCAGCTCAGGCCCGACAACGCGGAGGTCTCTGCCACCCGTACAGCATGCCAGCCAGGTCTGCGGGGTTCTGCTGGTGGCCGTCCGGCCCCCGTGGTAGTTTTCCCGGCCCTGGACCACATGCCCGGCGGTTCCCTCCCCGGCCGGACATCGCTCTGTCTCGGCGCTGCGCCGCGGCTCTGCGGTCCAGGCTCACGGTCGCCGGTCGACGGGGGCCGGCCGATGTCAATGGTGACGATCCGGAGGGAACACTGTGGAACCACGCAAACGGGGGCGGCGCCTGTCGAGGTGCACGGCGGCGGCCGCGGTCGCGGCTGCTCTGGCGGTGACGACCACCCCAGCACTGGCGGACTTCACGCCCAGCACGGGTGATGCGGAACCCGCTGTCGCGACGATCGAAGGTGCTGGGCCGAACGAGGTCGTCGGGCCACTCGCTGCGTCAGCGACCTCCTACCCGTTCGGGGCCGCGAACCATCAGGCGGTGCCGGAGGACCTCAGCAAGGTCGGCTACGTGGAGGAGGAGTTCCTGGTCAGCGGTGACGCCAACGTCTACACCTGGCCGGCGCCGGGACCGGCCGTGGTGCGGACACCCGATGCGCCGTACACCACCCGGGTGCTCGTGCGACGGCCCGCGAAGGACCAGCACTTCAGCGGCAACGTCGTCGTCGAGATGCTCAACCCGTCCAACCTCTTCGACCTCAACATCGGCTGGGCCATGGCTCACGAGCAGATGACCGCCAACGGCGATGCCTGGGTCGGTATCACCGCGAAGCCGATCGCCGTCGACGCGCTCAAGAACTTCGACCCGGAACGGTACGCGTCGCTCGCCTGGGACAACCCGTTGCCCACGGACGACCCTGCGAACTGCCGGACCGTCGCGGCCGACAGTTCCCGGACCACCGAGAACGGGCTCGTCTGGGACATCTACACCCAGGTGGGGCAATGGCTCCGGGGCGACGACGCGAGCAACCCGCTGACGTACGGTGACGAGGCCTCACACGTGGAGCACGCCTACGGCTGGGGGTACTCCCAGACAGGCGGATACCTCGTCAACTACATCAACGGCATCCACCCGCGCGTCGTCGAGGAGTTCGGGAAGCCGGTCTACGACGCGTACACGGTCGCTGTGGCCGGCGGTGCGTTCGCGGGCGCCTACCCGATGAACCAGTGCGAGAGCGCACCGCCGGTCGGCGACCCGCGCCGCGCCTTCCACGACGTCGGCGTGCCCGTCATGCGCATCATGTCCCAGTCGGACTACCTGCGAGGCATCGGCGCACGCCGCGCCGACAGCGACGAGGTCGGTGACCAGTACCGGCACTACGAGATGGCGGGCGCCGGCCACGCGACCCCGGACGAGCTGTACTACTCCGCAGCGCCGGAGGACATCCTCCGGGCTGGTCGGGACGTCCCGCCGCAGCAGTGCGACCAGGGGCCGAGGAGTCGGTTCCCGAGCGACATCTTCTTCAACGCCGCGCTCCAGAACCTCGACCTGTGGGTCCGGGAAGGCATCGCGCCCCCGCATGCCGACCCCATCCTCGTCGCAGGCGGCCAGCCCGTCCTGGACGAGTTCGGCAACGTGCAGGGTGGTCTGCGGTCGCCGTTCCTCGACGTCCCCACCAGCACCTGGCACGGAACGGCGACCGGCGCCTCGTTCTGCTTCATCGCCGGGTGGGAGGAACCGTTCGACCAGGCAGAGCTCGACCGGCTCTACAGGAACCACGGCCAGTATGTCCGCGCCGTGGGCGAGAGTGTCCGCAGCCTCGAGCGGGACCGCTTCCTCACGTCCTACGACGCTCAGCAGCTCCGACGCGCTGCCGCCGGCCAGGACGTTCCCTGACCGGTGCAGGACGGCGGGCGTCCTGACGACGCCCGCCGTTCCTCGCGTGCTACGCCGAAGGCGGGGTGCCGTTCCGGATCGTCTCCAGGCGAGCGACGGCGTCGTCCAGGAGCGCGGGCTCGGTGCCGCGCACGACGATGTTCGTGCCGCGGATCTCGCCCTCGCGGAACGGGTAGGAGCCGAAACTGAGCTCCGGCATGGCGTCGGCCAGCTCCCGCAGGGGCGCGGCGATCAGGCCCTCGCCGACCTCGAAGCGCACCTCCCGGGACAACCGCGGCGCGCCCGCCTCGAGCGTGGGCAGGACGGTCTCAACCATGGCCACGAAGATGCTCGGCACCCCGGCCATCACGTGGACGTTGCCGATGCTGAACCCGGGCGCGCCCGAGACGCCGTTGACGATGAGGGTGGCGCCGTCGGGGATGCGGGCCATCCGCAGCTGGTCCGCGGTCGGGGTGAGTCCCCGGCCGGCGAGCGCCGCCTCGAGAAGCTCGCGGGCGTCGTCGCGCACGTCGATGCCGACGCCGAAGGCCGCGGCGACGGCGTCGGCGGTGATGTCGTCGTGGGTCGGGCCGATCCCGCCCGAGGTGAAGACGTGCGTGAACCCGGCACGCAGCGCGTTGAGCGAGTCGACGATGACCTCGTGCTCGTCGGGCACGACGCGGATCTCCTTGAGGTCGATCCCCACCCGGGTCAGCTCCCCGGCGAGGTGGTAGGCGTTCGCCTCGCGGGTGCGACCGGAGAGGATCTCGTCACCGATGACGAGCATGGCGGCAGTGGGGTTCGGCATGACCGCAACCCTAGATGGCCACCCTTGACCCGTCCTACGGCCGGGATGATGCTGGACCGGCGGGCGGCGCGCACAGCGCCCGGAGAGAAGACGTCGATGATCCTCGTCGTGGGTGGCACCGGAGACCTGGGCGGGCGGATCGTGCGCCGCCTGGTCACGGCCGGCGAGCCGGTGCGGTGCCTCGTGCGGACGACGGCGGACCCGGCGCCGCTCCGCACCCTCGGCGTCGAGACCGTCGTCGGGGACCTCACGGATCCCTGGTCGCTCCGCCGTGCGTGCGAGGGCGTGGACGTCGTGGTGGCCAGCGCGACCGTGCTGACGCGGCGCCTCGCCGGGGCCAGACGGCCCACCATCCGCGAGGCCGACGAGGCCGGGATGGCGTCGCTGGTCGGGGCCGCGGAGGCAGCTGGGGTGCGGCGGTTCGTCTACGTCTCGTTCGCGGGCGCCGACCAGATGCTCGGCACACCGCTCGAACGGGCGAAGATGGCAACGGAGCGCAGGCTCGCGGCGTCGCCGATGCGCCGGGTGGTGGTGCGGCCCGACGCCTTCCAGGAGATCCACCTCGGCCCGCCGGGTCGGTTCGACGTCGCGGCCGGCAGGGTCGCCGTCGTCGGCAAGGGGGACACGAGACGCCGGTGGGTCGCCACGGACGATGTGGCGGCGCTCGTGGCCGCCGTCGTCTCCGAGCCCGACCCGCCCGAGCTCATCGAGTTCGGCGGCCCGGAGCTGCTCAGCCGCAACGAGGCGGTCGCCGTCGCGGAGCGGGTCACCGGCAGGCGGTTCACCGTGCGGCACATGCCCGTCTCGCTCGCCCGCGTGGGCATGGCACTCCTGCGTCCCTTCAACGACGCCCTGGCGAGCGTGTTCGGTGCAGGCGTCCTGCAGGACCGGGCCGGCTCCACCTGGGACGACGCCCCGCTGGTGGCACGCGGGATCACGCCGCGCTCGGTCACCGACTGGATCAGGCAGCAGGCAGCCGGAGGTCAGCGCGGGGAGTAGGTCAGGCAGTCCGCCGAGTCACGCCCCGGGCCCACCCGGACGGCCTGGGCCGCGCACTCGAGCGAGTCGTTGTGCACGCAGTCCTGCCGCGAGCAGGCGCCCACGTGCGCGACGACCTTCTCCAGCCCGCCGTGCCGGGAGAGCGGGATGAAGGTCGCGCACTGCGCGTCGGCACCCGCGCCGCTGATCGTGATGGCGGCGGCGTGGCAGTGTTCGTGCTCGTCGTTGTAGGAGCAGCCGGTGACCGAGCAGGTCGTCACCGGGGGCAGATCCGTCACGGTCATCGTGACCTCCCGAAGGGGTACGAGCGGGGGCATCACGCTATGCCGATCCGGGGCCGCTGACAACGGTCGGGCCCGCCTCGAACGGTGACCGTCGGGGGCCGGTCGACGGCCCTTTCGGGGCTCGGCGACCATCTCTCGGACACGGCAGTCCGTCACCGGCATGCTTGGCGCCCAGGAGTCGGCTCGGACGCGGAGGTCCGCATGGCGTTGCTCGAGGAGGAGGCGGCCGACGGCGGCCGGCTCGACACCCGCCCGCGCGTGCTGGAGTTCTGGCGCACGCTGGCCGCCGGGGTGATCGGTGGCGGGTTCGTGGGTCTGCTCACCGGCGGCGTGCTGGGCCGGCTCGTCATGCGGCTCCTCGCGGTGACCTCCCCGAAGCACGTGGCCGGTCGGCTGACGGACGACATCCAGCCGGTCGGCCAGATCTCCCTCGGCGGGACGGTCAACCTCTTCATCACGACCATCGCGCTCGGGGCCATCGCCGGGCTGGTCTACCTGTGGGTCCGGCGGGTGCTGCCGCCGTCCCGGCGGGGGAGGGCAGGGCTGTTCGCGCTGTTCGTGGGCAGCATCGGCGGGGCGTTCCTCGTGCACGACCACCCGTCGTTCGACTACTCGGTGCTGCAGCCGGAGTGGCTCGCCGTCCTCTCCTTCGTCGCCATTCCCACGCTCTTCGGCCTCCTCGCCCCGGGCGTCGTCGACCGGCTGGAGTCGCCGGACGGCTGGGCCGGTCGCGTCCCGGCGTGGCTGATGATCGTCGTGGCCGCGGCGGCGCTCAACATCGCCCTTGTTGTGGTCGCCGTGCCGGTCCTCGTGGCGTTCTCCCTCAGCCGTTCCGAGGCGGCGCTGCGGTTCTGGCGCGGCCACGCCGTGACGGTGGCGGGGCGGGTGCTGTTCGTCCTCATGGTCGTGTGGGGTCTGTACGGGATCGCCACGGACGTGGTCTCCATCGCGACGAACATGCCGTCGTCCGCGCCCTTCACGCCCTGAGAGCCGGCCGCGCTGGGCTCGTCAGCTACGCGCCCCGCCCGGCCCGCAGCGCCAGGAGTGCCGGCGACGGCCACCGCGCACCGGGGCGCGCACCGTCCAGCCAGTCCGTGAGTCGCTGCGCCTCGCGTTCCAGCGCGCGGACCCCGTCCGGGCCGACGTCCTCGAGGAGGTGGACCCGGACGTGCTCGTCGTCCAGCTGGTGCCACGTCCCGACGACGCGGCCGTCCCACCAGGCCGTCGCGCCGCCGTTGCCGCCGGGGTCGAAGATCTGCGTGCGGTGCCGGCCGAGGTACCAGTCCCGTTCGTGCCACCCCATCGTGGTCGGGTCAAGGACGGGCAGCAGGGCCGCCCAGGGCTCGGCCGGCTCCTCCGGCTCGAGGTCGTCCGGCAGCACGTACCCAGCGCCACCATCGAGGGCGACCTCCTCGGCCTCTATGGCTCTGAGTGTGGCCCGCACCCGGGTCACGGGCTCGCCCGGCCACCAGGCGAGGTCGTGGTCGGTGCCCGGGCCGAAGGCGCGCAGCCATCGGCGCACGAGCTCCTCGGGGGCGGCGTCGGGCGTCATCTCCGGCAGCGGCCCGCCGAGCCACGACACGGTCGTCGTCCAGCGGGGACGATCCGTGAGCCAGCTGCCGTCGTTCCCGCACCGCACGATGACCCCGCGGGCGAAGAGCGCGGTCAGCAGCCGTGAGCCCACCGTGGTCTCGCTCCCGCCGCGGCCCACCGGGACGGACGCGGCCAGCGCGGGGACGGCGTCACGCAGCTCGTGCCAGGAGGCCTTGGCGCCGCCGGAGAGGTGAGCGACGACGGCGGTCCCGACCTCCTCGACCCAGCGAGCGCCGTCCGTCGTCAGGCCGGCTCGCTCGACGTCGCGGACGAGCAGGCGCTCCTCGGCCGCGGCCACCCGGGCGCCCGGGCCGCGCACGGCTGCCGGCAGCGTCTGGCGGGTGAGCACGAACAGCGTGCTGCGCATCGCCATCTGTTTGACGAGCGTGCGGTCGGTGTAGAGGGCGCCGTCGACGTCCGCGTGCGTCAGGGCGTCCACCCGTGCCCACGCCGCCAGGTGCACGGTCGCGTGGAGAGTGGCGTGGAGGCCGACCATCGACTCGGCCGCCGCGACGACGTCGGCCGCCCTGTGACCGGGCGCGAGCCGGTGCCGGCGGGCCAGCCGGGCGCGCCGCTCGACGTTCGTGATCGTGCGCACGCGGCCATCGTCCCAGCCGCCACTGCCCGAGACGGGCACACTGCTGATGTCGAACCTCAGGCGTCGGCTGCGTCCCAGGGACGGACCGCCGGGCGACCACGACCGGCACCGTGGACAAGGAGAACGACTGTGGAACCGCACGAGATCGCCGAGATCCTCAACCACCCGACCAGCCAGGAGCTGCTGGCCCGCGACCTGACCCGGCTCGGCTACGTCGCCAAGGACGGCACCCCGCGCGTCGTCCCGATCGCGTTCGTGTGGAACGGCGCGGAGATCGTCATGTGCACGACGAAGAACGCCCCGAAGCTCCCGGCCCTGCGCCGCAACCCCGCGGTCGCCCTGACGATCGACACCGAGATCCACCCGCCGAAGATCCTGCTGATCCGCGGCCGGGCCGACCTCGACGTCGTCGACGGCATCCCGGACGAGTACCTCCAGGCGAACGGCACCTACCAGATGACGGCGGAGCAGCGGGTCGAGTGGGAGGCCGAGGTCCGGTCGCTGTACGACGGCATGGTGCGGATCGTCGTGACGCCCACGTGGGCGAAGCTGATCGACTTCGAGACGACGCTGCCGAGCGCCGTCGAGGAGCTGATCCGGCAGCGGGAGGAGCGTCGGCGGGCGGATCAGGTGGGGTGACCGGCCAGCACGTCCTCCTCAGGACCGGCGATCTCGGACAGCCGCGCTCGAAGGAGGTGCTCGAGGACGTCGTCGGGAATCGGCTGCTCGGCGGCGAAGCGCACGGTGCCCTTCGACAACGAGTAGCCCTCGAGGTCCGCGCGCACGGCGTCGATCGCGGCGGGGGAGAAGGGGAAGAGCGAGAGGTGCTTCGCCGCCGCGACGACGCTGACGTACGGCCTGCCCGCGACCCGTAGGGCCGGCATCCCGTAGCTCGTGCCGTCCTCGGCGTCCGGCGCGAGCCGCCGGGCGACGTCGATCACGTGCTGGAGGGCCTCGCGTGAGGGCGAGGAGACCTCGGCGATGGCCTGGTCGACGATGCCCATGGCCTTCTGCTCAGCCGGGGCGGCCGGTGGCAGGGGTGAGCGCGAGGGTGGCTTCCTGCCAGAGCAGCCCGACGTGCCGCCCCGGCGGCATCCAGCTGGCCAGCTGGTGCTCGGAGTACGTGGAGACGTCCGCGAGGGCCGCTCTCGCCCGTCCCGAGATGGTCACCGAGGAGCGTGCCACGGTCCCGTCCGGCCACACCTGTGCCTGCCGGAGGTGGAGCGTCAGCGGAAAGGCCGGTCCGAGCGCCCGGGCTCGCGTGCGGATGCTCCAACCGGCTCCTGACGCCTCGAGCGCCTGCCCGCCCACCGGGTCACCGCTGAAGCGGGCCGTCGTCTTGGGGATGGCCCAGTTCGCCCGGCCGCCGCGCACGCTGCCCACGCTGTCGACAGCCATGAAGGGCAGGTGTGCGCCGGGGCGGGCGCCGACGCGCACGACCACCGCGGCGAACACCTCGGAGTAGGAGCCCACCGGTGTGTCGGTGTAACGCAGGTGGGCGCCGATGAGCAGACGCGGCGTCGCCGGCCGCAGGGGAGCCGGCAGCAGGGCGGCGGCGCGGACGCCGGCTCGCTGGAACCACATGACGCCGTGGAAGGTGCACCGCCAGGGCGCCGGTGGGACGTCCTCGGGGAGGGACGCCGTCGGAGGAAGCGTCGACTCCGGGGCTGCCGGGATGTTCGCCAGCTCGGACGACACCAGTGGAGGGAGAACCTGGACCACGTCGACCACGCTCCGTCTGTCGGGTCCTTCGAGTGTCGCCCGTGCTGAGAGGGGCCATCAAGTGCCGATCGATCCCCAGAACAGGGGTGGGGCACAGCGGGGTGCCGGTGAGAACGAGCGCCGCCGAGGCGGCCAGACCCCGGTCGCAGGCGCCGGCCCGCAGAGAGCCCGGTGCCCGCGACGCGCGGCGGGACCTCGTGCATGCGAACCTGTCTGCGCGTTCGGGACCGGACAGGAGCAGCCCATGCCGCACGATCTGACGCTCAAGGCGATGAACGCCGCCCACCGCGTGTGGATGGCGCTGGCGCCTGGGCGCGGCGGCTGGCACGTGGGAACGATGCCGGTGCTGGAGCTCACCACCAAGGGCCGGCGCAGCGGCAACCTGCACCGGGTGCTCCTCACCTCGCCCGTGCAGCTGGGCGGCACGTTCGTCGTCGTCGCCTCCCGCGGCGGGGACGACCGCCCGCCGGCCTGGCTGCTCAACCTCCAGGCCGACCCGCGGGTCCAGATCCGTCTGGGTGATGGCCCGCCTCGCCCGGCCCGCGCCCGTGTCGCGACGGCGGACCAGCGCGGAGAGCTGTGGCCCCGGGTGACGTCGGCGTACCGCGGCTACGCCCGCTACCAGTCCCGCACCACCCGCGAGATCCCGTTGGTGCTCGTCGAGCCGGAGGCGTCCGCCTGACCGAAGGGAGCCGGCGCAGGCGCTGCCACGGCGCCGTCTCTTCCATCGGCGAGTTCCGCGAGTTCCGAACTCGCACGGGCGGGACCTTCGTCCCGTTATGAGGGACAGCGGATGTGCAAGAACGGTCTGCATGCGGACCGTCCGGGCTGCTGTGGGACCTGCGGCGATCGGTGGTGCCATCGCTGTGGCGTACATCAGGCTGGTCCGACCGTGGCAGCTTGGTTGGGGAGCCACCGACCAAGAGCGAGCGCGGCCGCTGCCCGGCGACGACCTGGTCGAGAGCCCTACCCTCGACGCGACACGGGCGATCACGATCCGCGCGCGGCCGAGCGAGATCTGGCCGTGGCTCGCCCAGGTCGGGGTGAACCGCGCGGGCTGGTACTCCTACGACCTGCTCGACAACCTCGGCCGTCCCAGCGCCCGCGAGATCATCCCCGCGCTGCAGAACGTCAAGGTCGGCGACGTCATGCCCATGAGCCCGGACGGTAAGCACGGGATCCGGGTCCACGCCCTCGACCCGCCCTCCTCCATGATCTGGGGCACACGCGGTGACACGTCGTGGGCATGGGTCCTGCATCCGCTGCCTGACGGCACCACGCGGGTCGTCACAAGGGTTCGTTCCCGGTACCGCTGGCTCTCGCCGTCGATCGCCTTCTCGATGCTGCTGGAGTTCGCAGACATCTGGATGATGAGGCGGATGCTGCTGAACCTGCGCGAACGCGTGGAGGCGGCCGCTGGGTAGTCCGTGGCGCTTCGTACTCGGTTCCCGGAGGAGCCGGCGCCGGGACGCGTTCCCCGGGCGGGCACAGGTGCGGGCAGGGGGCCGGTCGAGGTCGAGGCCGGGGTTCGGGACCAAAGGTCCTGGCGCCGGCGGGCAGCCCGGCGTGATGGTAGAGGTGCGATCTCGGGTGCCCGGCGTCGGTGTCGGTGTGGGCCGGGTCCTGGTTGCGGCGCACGCCGTGGTTGCGGGTCCGGCGGGCCCGTCCCGCCGCAGAGGTTCACGTGGAGGTGGGCCTGGTGGATGCCGTGAGCGTCGAGGGCCTGCGCAAGACCTACGGTGAGGTCGTCGCCGTCGACGATCTGTCCTTCACCATCGCCCAGGGTGAGGTCTTCGCCGTCCTGGGCCCGAACGGGGCGGGGAAGACCACGACGGTGGAGATCCTCGAGGGGCACCGGCGGCGCACCGCCGGCCACGTCCAGGTGCTGGGGTTCGATCCCGAGACCGGCGGGCGGGACTACCGGGAGCGGATCGGGATCGTGCTGCAGGAGGCGGGGGTCGACGAGGACTTCACGCCCCGGGAGCTGGTCGGGCTCTATCGCGGCATGTATCCGCGCCGGTTGCCGGTCGAGGGCGTAATCGACCTGGTCGGGCTGGCCGACAAGGCCGACGCGAAGGTCAAGACCCTCTCGGGCGGGCAGAGGCGTCGGCTCGATCTGGCGCTGGGCCTGGTCGGGGACCCGGAGCTGCTGTTCCTCGACGAGCCGACCACGGGGTTCGACCCCTCCGCTCGACGCCGTGCCTGGGAGCTGGTGGAGAACCTGCGCGGGCTGGGCAAGACGGTGCTGCTGACCACCCACTACATGGACGAGGCCGAGCACCTCGCCGACCGGGTGGCGGTGGTGGTCGCCGGCCGCCTGGTGGCCCTGGGCACCCCGGCGGAGATCGGCGGCGAGTCGCGGACGTCGTCGACGATCGCGTTCCGGCTGCCCCCCGGGATTGCGGTCGCGGAGGTGCCCGACCTGGGTGCGTCGTTGCGGCCGCAGGGTGGGGACTGGCAGCTGCGGACCGCCGAGCCCACGGTGGCGCTCGAGCGCCTGATCGGGTGGGGCGCGCTCCCGCGCCGTCGTCCTGTCCGGGCTCAGCGTGGAGCGTCCCTCGCTGGAGGACGTCTACCTCGAGCTGATCGAGCAGGCCGGCACCGCGGCTGTCGAGCCCGAGCACGTGGGGGTGTCGTGATGTCTGCGCTGACCACCCGGCCTCCCCGGTCCGTCCCGCGCGGGACGGTGTCCGCCGCCCGCCCTACCGTGGTCGGGTTGCTCGTGGACCAGCTCGGCTACGCCGTGCGGGACCTGTGGCGCACCCGGATCGCGTTCATCTTCACGTTCCTGTTCCCCCTCGTCTTCCTCGTCGTGATCGGTGCACTGGTCGGCAACGGCACGATCAGCGCCGACTCCACGGTGTCGGTGATGCAGTTCGTGACCCCGTCGGCGGCGGTGATGGGGGCCCTGTACGGCTCATACCCGACGGTGGCTTCCTCGTTGGCGGACGCCCGTGAGCGCGGCGTCCTCAAGCGGGTGCACGGGACCCCGGTGCCCGGCTGGGTCTACCTCGCGGGGCGCATCGGCGCCGCGGTGCTGCTCGCGCTCGGCTCGCTGACGTTGATGCTGGTCGTCGGTGTCGTCGCCTACGACGTGCAGATCCAGTGGCAGACGATGCCGGCCACCGTGGTGACCGTGCTGGCCGCGGTGGCCTCCTTCGCCGCCGCCGGTGTGGCGGTCGCCGGCCTGGCGCGGTCGGGCTCGGTCGCGGAGGCGGCCTCGATCGCGACGGCGGTGCTGCTGTCCTGGATCTCCGGGGTGATGGGATACGGCGACATGCCGGCCTGGGCGGACCGGATCGCGCAGGTCTTCCCCCTCAAGCCGTTCAACGACGCCCTCGGTGAGCAGTTCGACCCGTTCGCCACGAGCAGCGGCTGGGACCTCGGCGCGCTCGCGGTGATCGGCGCGTGGACCGTCGGTGCCGTCGCGGTGGCTGAGGCGACCTTCCGGTGGGAGCCGGTCCCCGCCCGCGCGCACCGCGCGCACGCCGGCCCGGCCCAGGCCGCGACACAGGTGGCGCAGGGCCGTGCGGCCGCCACCCGGGTCGCGGTGCAGGCGGCGGCGACGGGCCGGCCCACCAGGCTGGCGCTGCTGGGCGACCAGGCCCGGTGGGGGACCCGGTCCGCTCTGCACGACACCGGCTGGGTGTTCTTCGCCATCGCGTTCCCCCTGGCCCAGTACCTGTTCACCGCCGCGGTCATGGGCGACGCCGCCGCGGGCACCGATGTCACGCCCCCGTTCGGGCTGCAGGCGGCCACCGGGATGATCGCCTGGGGCGCGATCGTCACCGCCATGGTGTTCGTGCCCGATGCCGTCGCCCGGGCTCGGGACCAGGGGATCCTCAAGCGCCTGGCCGGCACCCCGCTGCAGACCGGCACCTACTTCGCGGGCCGGTTCGTCTCCGCGCTGCTGCTCGTGCTGGCCACCGCGGTGCTGATCCTCCTCGCCGGGATGCTGTGGTTCGGCCTGGAGATCGCCTGGGGCGGGACCCCGCTGGCCGTCGCGGTGCTCGTCCTGGGCGTGGCGACCCTGGCCGCCTGCGGCCTGCTGCTCGCCTCCGTGCTGCCCAGCAGCAAGGCGGTCACCGCCGTCGGGCTCGGGCTGGCGATCCCCCTGGCGTTCTTCTCCGACGTGTTCGCCATCGGGGTTCTCCCGCCCTGGATGAGCACGGTCGGCTCGTTCTTCCCGCTCAAGCACCTCGCGAACTCGTTGTCCTACGCCCTCGACCCAGCCGGACCGACGATCAGCTGGGTGGCCGTCGCGGTGATGACCGCGTGGCTGGTGGTCACCGGTCTCCTCGCCGCAAGGCTCTTCCGCTGGAGCCCGCGCACCTGAGCACACAGTCGGGGCGCACCCGTCGAGGCGGCGGCCGACCAGCCGCGCAGCCGGTCTGTTCCGGGCGGGCGTCCGCCGTGGAAGCCGGGCTCTCGAGCGGCTCGGCCTCCTGCAGCCCTGATGCGGTGTCCCGGCCTACTCCGTCAGCTTGGCCAGGATGACGGGGAGCACCAGATCGAGCTCCTCGGTGAAGATCAGGTGCTCCGCGGCGTCGATCACGAGGAGTTCCTTGGCCGGGGCGTCGATCTTGTCGAACACCTCACGTGTGTAGGGCAGCGGGAAAAGCGGGTCCCCGGAGGCGGCGACGACCACCACGGGGCACCCGAGGGGAGTGGTGGCGTCCACGTCCAGCAGTCCGGCCACGAGGGCCAGCGGGTAGGTGCGCCGTCCGAGCGGGTCGGTGTAGAACCGGCTCAGGGTCTGCCGGTTCGCGGTGACGCGGCGGGTGTCGAGGTACAGGCCGATCGGCACGGGCAGACCGGGGACCATCCGGGCGAGCCCGCGAACGCCGGCTCGCAGGCCACGGTAGGCGGGAGCGAACCGGGACGGCAGGCGTGTCAGTCCAACCGTGGCCGAGAGGGACGGGTCGAGGATGTTGTGGGCGACGACGCGGTGAACCCTGTCCGAGCGGGCCGCCACCATCAGCGCGAGAACCCCGCCCTGGCTCGACCCGAGCACCACCACCGGGGCGTCGGGGAAGGCCGTGCGCATCCAGCCCAGGGCGTCGAGCGCGTTGCGCAGCAGGAGCTCAACCGTCGGACGGGCCCTGACGCTGGGACTCTTCCCGTGCCCGACCGGATGCAGGCCGACGACGGTGAGGCCGCCCCGGTTCAGGGCGTCCAGGAAGTCCTCGTAGAACAGCGGGTGCGTCATGGTGCCCGGCAGGAAGAGAACTGCCGGGCCGGTCGCCGGTCCGTCCCACACGGACAGGGCCACGGGGGCCCCGGACGACTCGATCAGCACCTCCCGGTAAGCAGTCGGCCGTTGGACCGCGTTGAGGGCCTTCTCCTGCGCGGTTCTCATCTGGCAGCTCCGTCCCTGGATGTCGAGGAAGGAGAGCGAGGCACCCTTGGCCGTACCCGCTCTCGGGGGTGGTCAGAGCTCCGTCCTAGGCGCATCAGCGTCGTCTTGCCCGCACCGTTCGGCCCCAGCAACCCGAAAAGTGATCCCTGAGGCACCTCGAGATCCAGCCCGTCCAGCGCGACGACCGACCCAAAGCGTTTCGTCAGCCCCCGGCACGTGACCGCCGACGCACCCACGACGTCAACCTCCTTCACGGACAGCTGCGTCCGCCCTGCACGGCCGAACGTGCCGCAGGTCTGCCCACGCCGGGACGGCCAGAGATGTCCGGATCGACGCAAGCGCGACGAGCACCGCCTTGTGCCCGGTCGTCAGCGCTTGCCAACGACGACGCTGCGCCATCACAGCCTCCCGATCCGAGACTTTCCCATCGTCGCAGCACCGGTCGTCCAGACAGAGGGTCCAACGGCCCATGCCGCGGCGAGGAGAAGCTCAAAGGTTCACCGCCGTCCGTCGGCGGTGATCACCACAGCGCCCAAGCGGCCTCCGCCGAAAAGCGACCTACTTCCGGGATCTCCCCAGCAGCCGCCCGAGGAAGCCGGGCTCCGGCGGTTCTTCCTCTTCCTCGTTCTCCGGGTCGTGGACGACGAGTCCGAGCTCGGTGGCCCGTGCGCAGACCTGCTCGACGACGTCGACGTCGAAGTCCCAGGAGAGGTTGAGCAGGAGATAGTGCGACTCGCGCCCCTCCGGCCCGGTGACCGGCTCGCCCAGCTCAGGGCTCCAGGGCTCGGCCATCTCGCCGAGCGCTGGCCAGCGCGTGAGGACCTCGCGTCTGAACTCGGCGACCGCCGGGTCGGGCGTGACGGTCGAGACGTCGTCGTCCAGAAGGCGAGCGTGAGTGTCGTCGGCGTCCGCCGTCGAGGCGCTCCAGAAGCACATGGTGTATCCCACCGGCGAATCATGATGCCGACGGTCCGTAACGGTCAACGGTTCGATGCGAGCAGGTTGGCGCTCTTCAGGCGGCGGCTGCCTCCCGGGCCCGCGTCCCGATCACGACATACGCCAGCGCCGTGAGCGCGTGCATGCTCGTGAGCAGCGCGCCAGTGACGGCGTCATGGGCGTTCATGAACACGAACGGCATGCTGACGGCGGCGAGGGTGACGCCCGCGACGGTCAGGACGGTCACCCACCGGCGGGAGCGACGGGCGACGAGCGCCAGCACGAGAGCGCCGACCGCGAGGGGTACCGCCGTCTTCCACGCGACGTCGCCCGGGATGACCAGGTGATTGGGTGCCCCGGCGCCCGGGTCCACCAGGAGCGTGGCGTCCGTCCACCGGCCGACGGCGTAGAGCCCGAGGTTCGCCGCGGTGGCCGCCGCGATGCTGATCGCGGTCAGCCAGGCGTACCGCCCGGGACGGTGGTCGGCCTGCGGTGAGGTACGGGCGTGAACGGTCGAGGTGGTCATGGTGTGGTCCTCCGAGATGGATCCGTCATGGTTCGGCATCTCTAGGACGAGACAGACGACCAGGTTGTGACATCAGGACGACCACCGTCGGCGTCGGAGTCGACAGAAAAGCGCCGCCGGGTAGGCGTGCTCCACAAGCCTGGCGGGGCCCGCGGTGCGGTGCACCGGCTGGCGGGGCAGAGTGCTGCCCCTGCCCGGAGGGAAACGCGCTGTCGGGGACAGGCGCGACGGTTCCGCGTCAGCCCGACGTGACACACACCGGACCGCCGGCCGCACGTAGGAGGCGGGCCGAACGCGGGCACGTGCGTAATCAGCTCCGGCGGCTCGTGCACCTCGAACGGGACACCGAGCTGGGCCACCTATCTAGTTCGCCGCCAGCTCGTCGACCGAATCTGCGCCGGCGGAGCACTCACATGTCCACGGGAGGGATAGCCGACCGAGACGCCGTAGAACCAGGCGACCTTGTGCAGCTCGTCCGGCCTGCGGCCCGCGGACCGCCCGGACCCGCTGACCGTCTTACGAGTCGCCAACGGGCTACAGACCCGTCTGGTCCACCCCGTAGGTGGCCTGCTCGGGTGTGAAGCCCTCGAAGATGAGCTGTTCGATCAAGCCGCTGCGCGAGAACGAGGTGAAGTCGAGGTACTGCGCGGCCGACTTGGCCGCCTGCTCGTTCCAGTCGACCGTCAGGTGGTCAACACCCCAGGTGGCGTCCTCGGTCGAGAAACCCTCGAACTCGAGCTGACCGATCAGGCCGGAGCGTGAGAAGGCGGTGAAGGCGAGGTAGTCCTCGGCGGAACGCTTGGCGTTCTGCTGCGCGACCGTCCCTGCCGCAGCCGCCTCTTCCGCGGCCTTCTTGGCGGCTTCCTCCTCCGCAGCCTTCCGTGCGGCCTCCTCCTCGGCGGCCTTCTTGGCGGCTTCCTCTTCTGCCGCCTTCTTCGCCGCTTCTTCCTCGGCGGCTTGCTTCGAGGCCTCCTCGGCAGCGACCCGTTCGGCCTCGGCCTTGGACGCCTCCTCGGCGGCCGCGTCCTTGGTGGATGCTGCGGTCGCCTCGACGTTGGTAGGGGCCGCGATCGGCTCGCCCTCGTCACCGCCGGCGACGGCGCCGATGATGCCGAAGAAGAACAGCAGGCCGACGACCCCGCCCGGTAGGAGGAAGCGCTTCTTCTTGAACCAGGGCCGGGGTGGTCTGCCGGGCTGCCCGGGCGGCGGCACCGACGGGGGCTGGCCCCACGGCTGCCCGGCGGGCGGCTGCTGACCGGTGTTCGGGCCCCACGGCTGCCCGGCAGGCGGCTGCTGACCGGTGTTCGGGCCCCACGGCTGCCCGGCGGGCGGCTGCTCACCGGTGTTCGGGCCCCACGGCTGGCCGGGCGGAGGCGGGTACTGCGTCATGACATGCTCCTTTGTCGCGATGCGCGGGGTGTCGTCGGCTGGCCGACGTCGAGGCTGCATCCGGAGCCGCGGTGCCTCTCGGGTGTGGCCGTGGTGCTGAAGGTTTCGATTCACGGACGACTTCGTCCACTACACCCTTGATATCGCACCGTCACCGTCCGTGTGGGTGAAAACGGAATGCAACTTCGGTCCCCGGGCTCCGGGTTTCGATCCCCTCGTCGCTGACTCCCTCGGGCGGGGGAGCGGAACGTGGGCGGACCACCGTGACGGGTGATCCGCTCGCGCCCGCGGCCGACAACTGTGGAGGTATGAGACACGCAACCTTTGCCACCGCGTACTGGACCCTCGCCGCCGGCGCCGGGCTGCTGCTCGCCGCGACCGGCACCGACCTCGCGCTCGCCGAGCGTCTGCCCACCCCGACGGCGGCGCTCGCCGGGCTCCTGCCGCTGCCCGTCTTCCTCGTCCTGGCCGCGGCGCTGGCCGCCGTGCTCGCCGGGACGGCCGGGCGGTTCGCCACGGACCGTCGCACCGGCGGCGGCGGAACCGGCCGGTCGCGATCGGGCGTTGGCCTGGTGGTCGCTGGAGCCGTCGCAAGCGGGGTCCTCGTCCTGCTCACGCTGACCGCCGGTCTCCTGGCGCTCGTCGGGTACCTGCCCCTCGCCGTGGTCATGGCGCCCTTCCACGAAGGCATGCGCGACTCGCTCGTGCGCACGGTCGACGCCAGTCTGGTCGTCCAGCTCATCGTGGTCGTCGGCGTGCTGCTGTGGGGCGCGGCCGCTCGCGAGCACCTGCGGCGCCACCCCGTACCTGTGCCGGCGTGGGCGCGGCCCGACGCCGCGGCTCGGTGGGGGAGGTGGGCCGTGGCGGTCGCCGTCGTGCCGCCGCTGGCGTACGCGCTCACCCGGTTCGTCTGGATGTTCTACCCGCTGGGGTTCGACCGGGAGTTCTGGGAGACGTCGCGGGTTGAAGGCGGTCTTCTGGCGGGCGTCTGGCTCGGCGCGTTCGCCGTCCTGGGGGCCATCCTCACGATCGGGCTCGTCCAGCGCTGGGGCGAGATCGTGCCCGCCTGGGTGCCGGTCATCAGTGGTCGCCGGGTGCCGCCCGCGGCCGCCGTTGTCCCCGCCACGTTCGTCTCCATCGTCGTCACCCCCGCGGGCATCTCCATGTTCCGCCAGGCGATGGACGGTGACATGGCCACCGAGATCATCGAGAACTGGGCGGCTGCCGGACCGACGTTCTTGTGGCCCGTGTGGGGGCTGGCTCTCGGTGCCGCCACGCTGGCGTACGCACTGCGGCGCCGTGGCGAGCCTGGATCCGGCCCGTCCAGGCGCCGCGGTAGCGGTGACGCCGCGAGCCCAGATGCTGGACTCTGAAGGCGACGATGCCGGCGGTCGGACCGGAAAGGGTAGGCCGCCGGCATCCGTTGTAAGCCCTGGGGCTCAGCCCCAGATCGCCTCACTCATGGGGCGCAACGCCACCTCGTAGACACGCATGTTCCTCGGCCGCGTGACGGTGTAGACGGCGAGATCGGCGACGTCGTCGGCGGACATCATGGCCTGCACGGTGGGGTCGTCGTGCGAACGTCCCCGGTCGTCGCCCACAGCGAACTCTGTGTGCACCCCGCCGGGGCAGAGGATGCTCACCCGGATGCCCTTGTCCCGCAGCTCGCCGTCGAGGGCCCGGGACAGGCCCACCTGGCCGAACTTCGAGGCGCAGTACACCGCCTCCCCGGGGAAGCCGCGGCGGCCCGCCTCGCTCGCGAGGCTGACGAGGTCACCTGGCTTGCCCGAGGCGATCATCATCGGCAGGACCGCGTCGTACAGGTAGATGGTGCCGAGGAGGTTCGTGGCGATCATCTCCTGGCTTCGCTCGATGGGCGTGTCCACGAAGTCGGCGTAGTGGCCCACGCCCGCGTTGGCCACCGCAATCGACGGCACCCCAAGCTCGTCGCGGCACCGGTCGACCGCCGCGACCACGTCGTGGTGGTTCGCAACGTCGCAGGAGATGCCCAAGGCCCCCGGCACGCCCTCGGTGCTGCCCGAGCGCGAGAGCATCGCGACCTTCGCACCTGCGTCGGAAAGGCGGCGGGACAGCGACAGCCCGATCCCCTTGCTCGCCCCGGTCACGACGGCGACCCGACCTTCGAGGCTCGTCTCCGTACTCATGTTCATCGTCTCTCCTTCAGGAGTTGTCATGGCGTCCGCACGATCACCGGCCATCAGAGGTCCACCTCGCCGCAGAGGTGCACCTTCACGCCGAGGGCCTCGAACATCGCTGCCTTGGCGGTGAGTGCCTTCAGGGCGGTCTCCTCGTCGGGCACGTAGACAACGAGGTTGTGGTTCGACTTGTGGCGTGCCATGAACTGGTCACGAGTGATGCCTCGCAGCACCACGTGGGAGATGGGCCACTCCGGGTTGGTGAGGTTGGACCGCCGCTCGGTCTCCTCCTCCGGCAGCGCGACGACGTCGGCGATTCCCATGTCGACGTGCAGCTCGCCGTCCTCGATGAAGACGCGGGACCACACGTTGATGCCCGGCTTCGCAACGCCCTTGAGGGTTGCGCCGCCCTTGGGGAAGAACACCGGGTCCTGACGCCACGCCTCCGCGGAGGCGTACCCGTTCGGCAGGTGCGATGCCGGCACGGAGCCGGAGATCTCGTAGACCCAGACGAACTCGCCCTCGTACTCGTCACCCCAGCGGATGTCGTGCAACGTGTTTGCCGGGTCGAGCCCCATCGCGTTGAAGACGCGGTTCGTCACCAGCGAGTCCACCCCGACGCCCTCGTCCACCTCGTTGAAGCACGGCAGCGCCTGGCCCTCGTAGAGGACGCGGGAGCCGTCCCGGCTCGTCACCTCGGGCCGCTCCACGTTGTTGAGCAGGCCCTCGACGAGGTCGGATGCGGGGGACAGGTTCTTCAGGCCCTGCTGGTACTGGATACCGATGGCGTCCAGCCCGAAGTCGTCGGCGAGCCGCAGAGCCGCGATGTACATCTTGTACTGCCAGGTGAGCTGCTCCTCGGTGAGCTCGGTGGCGTCGTCGGTGCCCAGCTTGAAGGTCATCCCGCGGTCGCGGAGCCACTGCCCGACGGCCGCGGCCTCCTCGTCCGGGACCGTCAGCATCTGGGCCCAGAGCTCGGACTGGGAGAGGCGCTCCTTGTACATGCCCATCGGGTTGAGGAGCTCGTCGTCGATGATGGCGTTGTACATGCCCATGCAGCCCTCGTCGAAGACGCCGAGGATCGCCTTGTCGTTCTTCAGCTGCTTGGCCAGCGCAACACCGAGGCGCTTCTCCTCCGACTCGGGGAGCTGCGGCAGTGCTCGCACGTGCGAGGCGTCGTGCTCCACCTTGCCAGTTCGCAGCCAGCTGCGGATGCCGTCGCGGAACCACTCGTCGGTGCCGTCGACAGACCAGATGGTCGAGTAGGGGATGTCCGCCTTCGTCAGAGAGGCGTTGAGGTTGGCCAGGCCGACCAGGCCCGGCCAGTCGGGAGCGAAGTTCGCGACGGTGAGCACAGGCCCCTCGTGGTCGCGCAGTCCGGGCAGGACGTGGTGGGAGTACTGCCAGGTGCAGATGACGACGACGAGCGGCGCCTCCTTGGGGATGTGTCGGAACACCTCCATGCCCTCGGCCTGCGTCGTCACGAAACCGTGCCCCTTCTCGGGGTCGACGTCGAACGCGCGGGTGACGCTCCAGCCCTCCTCCGCAAGGACATCGGTGATGACCTGCTCGAAGGCCTTCTGCGTGGGCCAGCCGGCGATGTTGGCGGGCTCGCGCAGATCACCGCCGGTGGTGAGGTAGACGGTGTTCGCCTCCAGCGCCGGCCGCGGGGCGAGCGTGGGGAAGGTGTACGTCGTTGTCATGGGTGATCTCCTGTGGTTCTGCTGGTGGTCGATGGGGTGGGGTGTCAGTCGTTCGGGCCGCGCACCCCGACGGTGAGGAGGATGTTGGCGTAGAGCCGCTGGTCGCCCGTGGCGACGACGACGGCGAGGTCTCGCTCCCGGCACAGGTCGTAGAACTCGAACCGGCCGATCTGGCGCCACGGTGTCTCGTCGCCGAGGGTGGTGCGGTAGTCCTGGTGCGCCTCGACCGGCTCGCCGCCGTCGGGAACCATGACCGTGGCGAGCTCGATGGGGACGGTGGTGCGCAGGCGCTCGAGCACCTGGGTGACCGTGAGCGTTCCCGGCGCGAGGTTGAGGTAGACCCGCTCGGCCTCCGGGCGGGCACCGGTGGCAACCGGGTAGTTGCCGTCCGCGATGAGGACGGTCGACCCGTGACCTGCCGCCGCAAGGGCGCCGATGAGCTGGGGGTGGGTGAGCTGTCCGTACAGCATTGCCTTGCCTCTCAGATGTGCTGCGCGACGACGTCGCGCATGTGGGCCTCGAAGACGTCCATGGCGGCGTCGGTGAGCTCGTCCGCGACGAGTTCGCGCCACCGCGCCGGGCTGATGGTGAAACCGTCGACGCCGGCCTCGGCCATGTCGGCCACGTCCGCGGCGGACCGGATGGAGGCGACGAGCAGCCGGGTGGAGCTGCCGGCGGCGTCGAGCACGCGCTGCATGCCGATCGTCTGGGTGACGCCGTCGCGGCCGTTGTCGCTCATGCGGCCTACGTACGGGGCCACCCAGTCGGCGCCGGACTGGATCGCCGGGAGGATCTGCTCACGCTTGTACACGCCGGTGAGCAGGGTGGGGACCTGCTCAGCCTTGAGCCGGCGGACCAGGGCCAGGCCGGCGACGCCGACCGGTACCTTGATCCCGACCTCGCCGCACCGCTCGCGCAGCAGTGCGGCGTGCTCGGCGAGCTCGTCCGGGGTAGACCCCCAGGTCTGGGCGAAGACCGTGCGTGCCCCGGCGCTGCGGAGCGTCTCGACGAGGTCCGGCAGGGTGTCGAGCGTGACCCCGGCCTGACGCAGCAGGGTGGGGTTGGTGGTGACGCCGGAGAACAGTCCGGTCTCCAGGAGCGGGAGGACGTCCTCCTGCACGGCGCTGTCGATGAAGATGTCGAGCATAGGTCCCTCAGATCGTCTCGGAGTGACGCCGCCGGGCGACGTCGCGGAAGAAGGGCAGCAGGACGGCCTGCAGGCGGTCGAACTCCGCGCGCCGCTCGGCCGCCCACGACGGCGGACGGCGGGGCTCGACGGTGTCCGACTCGGCCACGAGTCCCCGGGCGGCGGTGAAGTCGGGTAGGACGCCCAGGCCCACGAGGCCGGTCACCGCGGCACCGAGGCTGTTCGCCTCCGAGGTCACTGACACGCGGGTGACCGGCGCCCCGAGCACGTCGGCGATGGTGGCGAGCCATGGGTGGGAGCGGGCGCCGCCGCCGATCGCCCGTACCCGGCCGTGGGGCGAGGCCGCGCTCACCGCGTCGTAGCAGGCGGCGAGGTTGAACGCGACGCCCTCGAGGACGGCGCGGGCGAGGTCCCCGGGGCCGTGGTGCGCGGCGAGACCGACAAAGGCTCCCCGTACATCTCGGTCCCAGAGCGGGGCGCGTTCGCCCATGAGGTACGGCAGGTAGTACAGCCCCAGGTCCGCAGCCGAGCCGGGGGAGACGGAGGCGAGCGCGTCCTCCACGGTGGTGCCGGCGACGTCGCGGGCGTACCAGGCGAGGCTGGCGCCGGCGGCCTGCATGGTGGCCGTGGGGGCGTAGCCGGGCCCGGTGACGTGGCGGAATGTCACGCTGCGCCGTTGCGGGTCGAGCAGCGGGGCGTCGGAGGCTGTGGCGGCCCACGCCGAGGTGCCCAGGCACATATAGGGGCTGTCCGACTCGTCCAGCGAGGCGGCCCCCACCGAGGCAATCGGGCCGTCGCCGCCGCCGAGGACCACCGGCGTGCCGGCCGGCAGGCCTACCAGCGTTGCCGCGTCGGCAGTGAGACGGCCCACGGTCGACGTGGAAGGGCGGATCTCCGGCATGAGGCGCCGGGGCAGCCCGAGCTCATCGAGCAGCTCGGTCCACCACCGGTCCTCGGTGAGGACCATCATGAGCGTCCCAGAGGCGTCCGACGGGTCGGTCGCGACTGCCCCGGTGAGGGTGGCGGCGACGAAGTCCTTCGCCTGCACGACCGACGTGGCGCGGTCGAGGCGTTCGGGCTCGTGGCGGGCGACCCACAGGAGCTTGGGGAGCGTGTAGGAACTCGTGAGCGGGTGCCCGGTGGTCCGGTATACCTCTTCCGGGGAGACACGGGCGGCGATCTCGCCCACCTCGCGGTCCGCGCGCTGGTCGGACCAGAGCATCGCCGGCCCAAGCGGCTGGAGGTCGGGGCCGACGAGGACCAGCCCCTGCATGTGCCCCGAGAGCACGACCCCCGCCACCGCCGACGGTGCCGTGCCGGTCTTCGCCAGCAGTCCGCGCGAGGCGCGGCCGACGGCGTCGACCCACGCTGCGGGATCCTGCTCGGACACCCCACCGTCGCCGTGGCGCGTGGCGTAGGGGACGGTGACGGAGTCGAGAATGCGCCCCGTCTCGTCGTGGAGAGACGCCTTGTCGCCGCTTGTGCCGAGATCGTGCGCGACGATCCTCATCGGGTCCACCCACTCTCGGTGCTGCCCCGCACGATCAACGGTGCAGGAACGCGGATGTTCTGCCCGTCCCCGCCGCGCATCATCTCGTCCAGTTGCGCGATGGCCGTCAGGCCCAGCAGCTGGAAGTCCTGGCGGACAGTGGTGAGGGTCGGGCGGAAGTAGGCCGATTCCGGCAGGTCGTCGAACCCGACGACCTTCACGTCCTCGGGGACGCGCACGTCGTGCTCGTGGAGCGCGCTCATCACGCCGAGCGCCACGGCATCGTTTGACGCCACGATGGCGTCGGGAAGGTCGCCGCGGTTCAGTCCGGCGGCCACCTGGTATCCCGTGGACGCCTCCCAGGACTCGCCGGGAAGGATTGTGCCTTCGAGCCCGCGCAGTCGAACGCGTTGCGTGAAAGCGGCGGCACGCAGACGGGCGTCGGACCAGCGCGGGTCACCCGAGAGGTGAGCGATCCGGCGGCAGCCGAGGTCGGCGAGATGGTCGACGATCTGATTCATGGCGTGATCGTGGTCGATCGCCACCGTGGTGATGTGTCTCTCGGTGGACCGAGCCGTGGTGAGGATGACGGTAGGCATCCGGCCCCAGACGTCGCCGACCTGGTCGAGCACGTCGTGGGTGGGCCCCAGCACGACCATCCCGCCCACGCTGCTGCCCAGGATCCGGTCGACCGCGTCGCGCATGCTGGTGGCGTCACCGGTCGACACGTGGGTCGAGACGGTGAGCACCCCGCGCTCGCGGGCGGCGTCCTCGACCGCCAGCACCGAGCTACCCAGGCCGTGGCGCATCTCGCCCACGACGACAACGCCGACCGTGCGATTGATCTTGGTCGCCAGCGATCGCGCGAGCACGTTCGGCCGGTAGCCGAGCTCCTGCACCGCGGCAAGGACGCGGGCGGCGGTCTCCTCGGTGACGGTGCCGGTAGCGTTGACCACCCGGCTCACCGTCTGCAGGGAGACGCCGGCGCGTGCCGCGACGTCCTTCATCCGCACGCTCGGCGGGTTGTGACCACCGAGGCTGGCGGAGGTCCTGGCGGTGGTCATGACAACCTTTCAAGGTTGGGAGGAGCGAGCCCGGCGAGTGCGCTCGCGCGCGGCTCGTAGAGCCGCACGTCGAACGAGGCGTCGACGATGGCGCTGCGGTCGTTCGGTCCGATCTCGCCGAGGGTCTCGAGCTGCGCGAGAAGCGAGCCCACACTGGTCGCCTCCGCGGCTCCCGCGGCGACCGGGAGACCGCACGCGTCCGCGGTGAGCTGGTTGAGCAGGTCGTTGCGCGTGCCGCCGCCGACCGCGACGACGCACGAGGGGTTGGCCCCGGTAAGGTTCGCAAGCTGCCGGACCGTCCCGGCGTAGCTGACGGCGAGGGAATCGAGGACCACGCGGGCAACTTCGCCCGGACTCTCCGGCACGCGTCCCCCGTTCCGTCGGACGGCGTCGCGGACGCGGGCGGGCATGTCGCCGGGGGTCTGGAACACAGGGTCGTCGGGGTCGAGGAGGGCGGTGGCGCCGGGAGCGTTCACGGCGTCGCGAGTGAGTCCGGCCCATGTCGTAGGGACGCCCTCACGGGTCCACTGGCGGACGCACTCCTGGAGGATCCACAGTCCCGTGAGGTTCCGCAGCAGCCGGATACCGCCTTCGGTGCGGACCTCGTTGGAGAACCCGGCTGCGCGGACGGCGTCGTCAAGGAGCGGCCGGTCGGTCTCGACGCCGAGCAGTGACCAGCTCCCGGAGGAGAGGAACACCCGCGGCCCGGGCGCGCTGGGCAGCGCGTGCACGGCGCAGGCGGTGTCGTGGCTGCCGGCCCGGATAACCGGCACGTCGGAGGATCCGGCGAAGTGGCCGGCGACCTGCCGCTCGGGGGCGATGTCGCCGAACCACTCGGTGGGGATGGCGAGCTCGCGGAGCAGGTCGTCCGCCCAGCGGCCTCCGCCGGGCTCGGCGAGGCCGCTGGTGGAGCAGATCGCCCGGCTCCAGCCCGGCTCGGCGCCGAGCCGGTGTGCGACGTAGTCCGGAACCATGAGGACTCGGGCGACGTCGTCACGTTCGGCGGGAGCGAGCTGGCGCAGGGTGGCCACGAGCTGGTGCGAGGTGTTGATGGGATCTGGCTGGATGCCGGTGCGGGACCACAGACCCTGCGCTGTGAGTCCCCGGCGTGCCAGCTCGTCCGGGATGCCCCGGGTGCGGGCGTCCCGGTAGCTGGCGGGATGGGCAACGGCGTGGCCCGACGCGTCGACGAGCACGTGGTCGACGCCCCACGAGTCGACCGCGACGCTACTCATGCCCTCGTCCGCCACGGCGGACAGCACAGCGCGCGTGCGCTCGACCAGCTCGTGCAGCGGCCACACGAGCCGGCCGGCGACGGTGCGCGCCTCGTTGGGGAAGCGTGCCACCTCGGACAGCGTCAGGCGTGCGCCGTCGAAGCTGCCGGCAGTGACCCGCACCGAGCTGGACCCCATGTCCACGGCCACAGGCGTTGCTGAGCTGTTCATCCGAGACGACCTCCCTTCCGGTTAGTTGTTGGCACCGTCGCCGGCCTGTCGACCTGGCGTTGCTAGAGCTGGAGACCCTGCGTCACTCGTAGAGCGAGCGGGCGATCTCCTCGTCCTCCAGGTTGGTGGCGTCGTAGAAGTAGAAGCCGGTGTCGACGAGCTCCTCGACCTCTTCGCCGTCGATCGCGGCGAGAGCGGCCTCCACGGTGCGGTAGCCGATGTTGTACGGGTCCTGCGTGATGGCGCCGTCCAGGCGGCCGTCCTTGATGGCGTCGATCTGTCCCTTGCCGGAGTCGAAGCCGATGGCCGTCAGGCCGTCCTTGCGCCCGAGCTCGTCGATCGCGGTGATCATGCCGATCGCCGAGGCCTCGTTGGTGGCGAAGATGCCCTTGAGGTCGGGGTTGGCCTGGAGGAAGGCGTTGGTGACGTTGGTGGCCTTGAGGACGTCGGAGTTCGTGTACTGGATGTCCACGATCTCCATGTCGGAGTTCTGCTCGATGTAGTCCACGAAGCCGTCGCGGCGCTGGGTGCCGGTGAGGGACGTCTGGTCGTGGGCGACGACGGCGACCTTGCCCGTGCCGCCAGCCAGCTCGACCATGTGCTTCGCGGCCTCGGCGGCGGCGGCGTAGTTGTCGGTGGCCACCGTCGTCACCGGGATCTCGGACTCGACGCCGGAGTCGAACGCAACGATCGGGATACCGTCGGCGTCCGCCTGCTCGATGAGCGGGATCGAAGCCTCGGAGTCGAGGGCGGCGAAGCCGATGGCGTCCGGGTTGCCGTTCATGGCGGTCTGGAGCTGCTGGATCTGCTGCTCGACGTCGGACTCGGTGTCCGGGCCGTCGAAAGTGATCCGGGCGCCGAGCTCGTCCGCGGCGGCCTCCGCGCCCTCGCGGACGCTGACCCAGAACTGCTGGGAGAAGCCCTTGGACACGATCGCGACGTACGGCCCGGAACCGCCCTCGGGCGAGGCTCCGTCGGCCGCGTCGGTGGACGCGTCGCCGCGGCCGCACGCGGTGAGCGTGAGCGCCGAGACGGCGAGGATGCTCACGGCCCCGAGGACGCGCTTCTTGATGGTTTTCATGCTGACTCCTGTGTCATTTTTTTGGGGGGATCTGCGGGATGGTGCAGGTGCTGCGTGGGTCTGACGCTCAGGCCTCGCCGGAGCGGCGTCGGCGCACCGTGTCGGCCCAGACGGCGATGATGATGACGACGGCGACGGCGATGCGCTGCCACTCCTGGGCGATGCCGAGGATCTGAAGACCGTTGTTGAGGGTGGCCATGAGGGTGGCGCCGACGACGGTGCCGATGATGGAGGCGCGGCCACCGGCGAGCGAGGTGCCGCCGATGACGACCGCAGCGATCGCCTCGAGCTCGTAGCCCACACCGAGGGCCGGCTGCGCCGAGTTGAGGCGGGACGCCATCACGATGCCCGCGATCGCGGTGAACACGAACGCCGTCAGGTAGATGTAGAGCTTCCACCGCCGGGTGTCGACGCCGGAGACCTTGGTGGCCTCCTCGTTGGAGCCGATGGAGACCGCGTAGCGCCCGATGAGCGTCTTGTTCATGAGGAACCACGCGACGACGGCAAGCACGAGGAAGATGAGCACGGCGTTCGGCAGCTTGGGGATGAGCTGACCGGTCGCGAGGTTGCGGAACCCGTCGACCTCGGTGAAGTACTGCGGGGTGGAGCCGGTAATGATCAGGGAGGCGCCCTGGGTGGCCATCATCATCGCCAGGGTGGCGATGAACGGCGGGATGCCGAGGTGGGAGACGAGGAAACCGACCAGCAGGCCGAGCAGGGCCCCGAAGGCGAGCGCGAGGACGATCGCGACGGGGAACGGCAGGCCGAGGTAGTTCGAAGTGCCGAACACCGCGAGCATCACTGAGACCAGCGTCATCGTGGTGCCGACAGAGAGGTCGATGCCGCCGGTGGCGATGACGAACGAGGTGCCCAGCGCGAGGATGCCGGTCACCGACGCGGCCAGCAAGATGCCGCCGACGTTGGAGACGGTGAGGAAGTTCGGGCTCGCGATCGTGAAGATGACGAACAGGACGACGAGTGCGCCGACGATCATGAACTGCTGCCAGCGCATCTGCCGCCCGGGCGCGTCCTCGGTCACGACCTCTGCGGTCTGCTGCTCTGTGGGTGCGGTAGTCATTGCACGTCCTCCATGACGCTCTTGTGGCTGCTGGTGGCGAGCTGCATCACTCGCTCGGGGGTGGCATCGGCGTTGTCGAGCACTCCGGCGAGGCGTCCCTCGGACATCACCGCGACGCGGTCCGCGAGGCGCAGGACCTCGGGCAGCTCGGAGGAGATGACGATCAGGGACTTCCCCGAGGCGACGAGCTCGTTGAGGATCGCGTAGATCTCCTCCTTGGCCCCAACGTCGATGCCGCGCGTCGGTTCGTCGAAGATGAGGACCTCGCAGTCCCGCACCAGCCAGCGGCCGATGATGACCTTCTGCTGGTTGCCGCCGGAGAGGAACTGGGTCTGCTGGTCCACCGAGGGCGTCTTGATGGCGAGCGCCCTGACCTGCTTCTTCGCGATGCCAGCGAGGGCTCGGTCGTCGATCACCGAGGCCTTCGAGTGCCGGCCCAGCGAGGAGAGCGCGACGTTGTCCTTCACGCTCTTGGTCAGCAGCAGGCCGGTGCCCTTCCGGTCCTCGGAGAGGTAGCCGATGCCCGCGGCGACCGCCTGGGCGGGGTTGGCGATGTCGACCTTGCGGCCGCGCACCAGGATCTCGCCGTCGGAGCGCGGGTCGGCGCCGACGATCGCCCGGGCCACCTCGGTTCGCCCGGCACCGACGAGCCCGGCCAGGCCAAGGATCTCCCCGCGCCGCAGCTCGAGGTTGACGTCCTTCAGAAGGCCCGGGGTGTTCAGGTTCCTCACCTCGAGCACCACCTCGCCCGGCGTGCGGTCGGGCGGACGAAGCTCGCCGCTGACCTCGCGGCCGACCATCTTCTCGATGAGCTCCTGCTGGGTGAGGTCGGCGGCGTCCTTGGACCCGACGCTCTGGCCGTCGCGCAGGACCGTGACGCGGTCGCACAGCTCAAGGACCTCCTCGAGGCGGTGCGAGATGTAGATGACCGCGGTGTTCTCGTTGCGGAACTCACGAATCACCCGGAACAGCGCCTCGGACTCGTCGATGCTCAGCGGCGCCGTCGGCTCGTCGAGGATGATGACGCGCGCGTCGAAGGAGAGGGCGCGGGCGATCTCGACCATCTGCCGGTCCGCCACGGAGAGCTGGCCGACGACTGCGGTCGGGTCGATCCGGATGCCGAGGCGGTCGAGCAGCCGGCGGGCCGCCGCCACCTGGCCGCGGTCATCGATGCCGATCCCGCCCCAGACCTTCCGCTCGCGGCCGATGAAGATGTTCTGCGCGACCGTGAGGTCGGGGACGAGCTGGAGTTCCTGGTGAACGATGACCAGCCCCTGCTCGTAGGCCTCGCGGGGGTTGCGGGGCTTCGACGGCCTGCCGTCGAAGACCACCTCGCCGCCCTCGTCGGGTTCGTAGATCCCCGTGAGGATCTTCATGAGCGTGGACTTCCCTGCACCGTTCTCCCCGCACAGGCCCAGGATCTCGCCCCGGTTCAGGGTGAGGGAGACACCGTCGAGCGCCTTGACGCCCGGAAATGTCTTGGAAATGTCGCGGACTTCAAGGAGGGGGGTGTTGTCTCCTGGCACGATGTCAGCCAATCTCTTGGTTCCTGCACCCGCTGCCTTGCCGGTGCGTATCGATTCTGAGGGCACTTTCTACCTGGGCGCTGAATCTCCGTTGTGAGCGCTCACATCGATGTGTGTGCGACGTTAGCACCCGTAAGCGGGACGCTCAAATCAGGAATGCGGCACCGGGTTCACGTACGTTGCGAGCCCCTCCTGGACCTCCTGAAGGTCGGCCGTGCTCAGCACGCGGGGCTCGCCGGCCGCACGGATGCGCAGGTACATGTCGCAGAGCCACTCCAGCTCGAGGGCCTTCTCGAACGCGCCGTCCAGGGTGGCGTCGCATAGCACCGCGCCGTGGTTGCCGAGGAGGCACGCGGTACGACCCGCGAGGGCGGCGCCGGCTCGCTCCGCGAGAAGGGGACTGCCGTAGCGTGCGTACTCGGTGACCCGCACGGGCCCGCCGAGAATCTGCATGTAGTAATGGAAGGGCGGCACCTCCGTCACGCCGGCCATGGAGGCGACGGCGGTGGCCGCCACGGAGTGGGTGTGCACCACCGCGGAGGCGCCTGTCGCCTCCAGCGCTCTGAGATGGAGCTCCCACTCCGAGGAGGGTCGGAACCTGCCCTCGATCGTCGCGCCGTCGGCCCTGGAGATGACGCACATCAACTCCGGGGTCAGGTCGGCATACGGCACCGCGCTGGGGGTGATGACCAGTTCGTCGCCCACGGCGACGGAGAAGTTCCCGCCGGTCCCGGTGGCTAGTTTCTCAGCAGCAAAACGACGTGCGACGTCGGCGAGCTGCTGGCGTTCTTCAGGGTGTTTCATGCGAAATGTTCTCCAGGGTCCAAGTGCTAACAACGATCTGTGGCCAGAAGTTACTCAGGCGCGATCCCCGGAGGATTCCCGGGCCAGAGCGTGCTGAATGTGGTGAGTTTGCGCGTAGAGGTCGCGGTAGTGGCCGTAATGGTCCTCGTACACCTGATGGGTGTTCGGCTCCACGGTCGCGGTGACCGGGTTCCAGGTCGCGATGTCGACGTCGAGGCCGGCGGCCCGGGCGGCGAGGAAGGCGTCCCCGTAACTGGCGCCCACCGTCACCTGGCGGATCTCCTGGGGCAGCCCGATGACGTCAGAGACAATCTGCGGCCACAGGCTGCTCTGGGTCCCGCCACCGACCGCTACGACTCGGGAGACGTCCACCCCCGCCTCTCGGAAGGTCTCGATGTTGTGGCGCACGCCGAACGCGGTGGCCTCCAGGGCGGCGCGGTAAAGATCGCCGCGAGTGTGAGAGATCGTCAGTCCCGTGACGGTGCCCCGGGCGTGCGGGTCCTGGATCGGGGTCCGCTCGCCCTCGAAGTACGGGAGCATCACCAGCCCGCGCGAGCCCGGACCGGACTCCCCGGCCTCGGCGACGAGGTCGGTGTAGGACGGCGAGCCGAAGAGGTCCCGAAGCCAGCCGGTGATGGCGCCCGAGGTGGCCATGCCGCCGGCCAGGTTCCACTCGCCCGCGGACAGCCCGGTGGTGCCCCACATCGAGGGGTGGCGCACGCGGTGCTCCGTGGTCCCGATGAGGAAGAGCGTCGTGCCGTACATGAGCATGAGGTCGCCCGCTGAGACCGCCGAGACGGAAAGCCCTTCCGCCCATGCGTCGATGGTCCCCACCACCACGGGGGTGTCGGGGTGCAGGCCGGGCACAGCCTCGGCGGCGGCCCGGGTCACCGACCCGGCCACGTCGCCCGCCCAGGCTAGGCGGGGCAGGGTGATGCCGGGGGCGACGACGTCGGTCCACGCGGTGTGCCACTCCTGCGTGGTGGCGTCGTACAGCGGCGTCGACTGGGAGGCGGACTGGCGGTCGAGGACGTACTCGCCCGTCAACCGGGCGACGATGTAGGACGCCGGCATGTGGAAGCGGCGAGCCGCCGCGTATGCCTCCGGCATGTGGTTGGCGAACCACCGGAGCTTCGGGCCCGCCGACTGCGTCGAGAGGTAGGAGTCGCAGGTTTCGAAGATGGCGTCCGCGCCCAGCTCGTCGTTGAGCTGTTCGATCTCCGCGGTCGCCCGGGTGTCCACCCCGTAGAGGGCGGCGGGGGCCACCGGCTGGTCGTCCGCGTCCGTCAGCAACACGCACGGGCCCATCCCGGAGATTCCGATCGCGCTGGGCGGCTCGGAAGCGCGGTCCGTCAGCTCGGCGGCGATCGAGACGAACTCATCCCACCAAAGGCGTCCGTCGATCTCGACGCGTCCGGCGTCGGGACGGCTCACCGAATGCTCGCGGACCGCCTGCGCGAGGACGGTGCCGCTCTCGTCGACGAGTACGCCCTTCGTGCTCGACGTCCCGACGTCGATGCCCAGAAACGTCACCATGGATCACCGCTCCTTTGCTGGCCTCTCACACAGCCGAAGCGATGTGAGCGCTCACATACGTGAGTGTCGACACAGTAGGCACGCCCGGGGCGATGGAGCAAATCCGTGTTGGGGCGGCCGGAATTTTGCCCCGATTCGCCCCAGCCCTGTGCGGCTGGAGGAGGGGCGCTCGGGGACGGAAGCGGCGCCAGCGCAAGTTCCGGCAGACTTGCGGCCATGGCCGTCCCGAAGGTGCTGCTGCCGTTGACCAGCGCGGAGACGCCGCGCCGCGGGGTACTCCTCGTCATCGGGGGCGTGGTCGCGGCGGCCTACGGGCTGCTGGCCGCTGGGTTCGGCCAGATGTATGGACAGCCGGACGTCCCGCGCGCGGTGATCACCGCGCTCGTCGTCGTCACAGCGGCCATTGTCCTGACCCCGCCGTTCCTGCACTCGGTCCGCGTCCTCGACGCTCTCGCGGCCCGAACCTTCCTCGACGCCGACCTGCCCGTCCTGCCCGGACGCGGCACCAGCGCGAGCCTGCGCGGAGCGGCGTGGTACCTCGCACTGCTCGGTACAGGAGCGGTCGCGGCTCTCTCCCTCCTCGTCTGCGTGCCCGTCGCCGTCACGCTCGTGGCCCGGCAGTCTGGAGTCACCGTCCTGGACCGGACGCTCGGCGCGCTCGGCGGACTGCCGGTGGTGCCCGCCGTCGTTCTCGCGGTCGTCCTCCTGGTGGTGCCCGCGTACGTCTTCTGGTGGCTCGGCGAGCTTCTCCGCTTCCTCGCACCTCTGCTGCTTGGGCCGTCCGCGCAGGAGCGCATCGCCCGGCTCGAGGAGGAGACGCGTCAGCTTGCCGCGCGCAACGCTCTTGCCCGCGACTTGCACGACAGCGTCGGCCACGCCCTGACCGTCACGTCGCTCCAGGCCGCCGCTGCCGAGCGGGCTCTCGAACGCGACCCGGAATTCGTCCGCTGCGCGCTCGCCGCTATCGCCGCCACCGGTCGGGATGCCGCGGCGGACCTTGACCGTGCGCTCGGGCTGCTCCGGGAGGGCGAGGCGCCGACGGCCGCGGACGCTGCGGCGGGGGACCGGACCCTCGCCGACCTGCCGGCGCTCGCCCACGAGTTGCGCACTGCCGGCGCCGACGTCGCGGTCACCCTGCCCGCGACCGACCGGGTGCCGCACCCCGTCTCCCGCGCCGGCTACGCCGTCGTGCGTGAGGCGGCGACGAACGCACTGCGCCACGGCGACGGCAACATCGGCATCGCAATCGAACTCGCAGGCTCCGCCGTAGAGATCGAGGTGGTCAACGGCCTGGCTGGCGGGGGAGGGGGTAGCCCCGGGACCGGGCGCGGCCTGGCCGGGATGCGGGAGAGGGCCCTTGCCCTCGGTGGTGAGATGACCTGGGGCGTCCAGGAGCGCCGGTGGGTGCTCCGTGCCCGGTTGCCGTGGGAGGCATCGTGACGGTGAAGGTCCTGCTCGTCGACGACGAGGCGCTCGTGCGCGGCGGTCTGCGGTACATCATCGACGCCGAGCACGACCTCGAAGTGGTCGGGGAGGTCGCCGACGGCGCTGACGTGCCCGACGCCGTCGCCCGGACGCGCCCCGACGTCGTGCTCATGGACGTGCGGATGCCAGGCCTCGACGGCATCTCGGCCACGCGGGCGCTGCTCACGCAGGCCGACCGTGTGGGTGCTGAGGCTTCACGGGTGCTCGTCCTGACGACCTTCGAGAACGACGACTATGTCCTCGACGCACTGCGCGCCGGTGCGAGTGGGTTCCTCCTCAAGCGCGCGCACCCGGAGCAGGTGCTCGAGGGCATCCGGGTGGTCGCGCGCGGGGAGGCGCTGCTGTTCCCAACGGCGCTGCGCCGGCTCGTCGCCGCGTCCGGCACGGGGGAGCGCGGCGACCGGCTGGCACGCGATCGGCTGTCCGAGCGAGAGCAGGAGGTACTCCGGCTCCTCGCATCCGGGAAGTCGAATGCGGAGATCGGCGCCGATCTCTTCCTCGGGAGGGAGACCGTCAAGACGCACGTCAGTTCGATCCTGGCCAAGCTGGGGGTGCGGGACCGCACCCAGGCAGTCGTTCGCGCCTACGAGTCGGGGTTCATGCGCGCCGGGGCTGACTGAGCACTGCGTCCCGCTGGACGCCTGTGTGTCTGGTCGGTGTAAGCATGTCGTTGGATTGCGGTCGGCCAAACCGCGGTAATCTCACTACGAGAAGCGGTCCGACGGACTTCTGCCAAGCAGATATGTCCCCTCCGCACGTTCATTCGTGCTGCACTGGGGACAAACTTGGGCAATGTTCGGCTCGGAGCTCGAGCGCTTGGAGAGGGAATTCGAGGCAACTTCTCGGTCCTCGAAGAGGCGTTGGAGAACTATCTCGTGTTCGAGGGAGCGGGTAGGCCGGGACCTGGGGAGCGCCGATCGTGGCGCGGCAGCCTTCCGGTGCTCGCCCGCGACCTTGAGGACGCGGGCCTCTCTGAAGTGGAAGTCATACTCGAGTACCGACTGCCGCTCTCCAGCAAGCGTGCTGACGCCATCCTCGCCGGTGTGCACCCGAAGACCGGACGCCCGAGTTACGTAGTGGTCGAACTTAAGCAGTGGAGCGGCGCGACACGATGGGAGGACAGCGACACCCTCGTCGATGTTGCGGCCGCCCCGTATCGGCCGTCCCTACATCCGGGGCTCCAGGTGGCCGGGTATGGCGAGTACCTGCGCGACTTCGTGAGGGCTCTGGACGAGGAGCCTGACCCGCTTGCCGGTGTCGCCTATCTCCATAATGCGACGGACGGCACGGTTGCTGACTTGTGGGACCGGCAGCAGACGAATCTCAGCCGAATGTTCACCGGTCAGCGGCGCGGCGAATTCATCGACTTCTTGAAGACGCGCCTTGCTCCCGAGCCCGGCCGGGACGCCGCCGACGCTTTTATCTCCTCGTCGATCGCTCCGTCCAAGCAGCTCCTGAGCGTCGCCGCGAAGGAGATACAGGAGCGCGAGCAGTTTGTGTTACTCGACGAGCAGCGCGTCGCCTATGAGTTGGTGCTCCGCGCCGTGGAGAAGGCGCGGCGCGCTGATAGTAAGACTGTCGTCGTCGTCACCGGCTCTCCGGGCAGCGGAAAAAGTGTCATCGCGCTGTCATTGTTGGGTGAACTCGCCCGGCGGGGCCGGACCGTGCTGCACGCAACGGGATCAAAGTCCTTCACACAGACAATGCGTCAGGTCGCCGGCAAGGGATCGACACGTTCGAAGAACCTTTTCAAGTACTTCAACTCCTTCATGAGCGCGGAGCCGAACGATCTGGACGTCATCGTTCTGGATGAGGCGCACCGTATCCGGGAGAAGTCGGTCAACAGGTACACGCCTAAACAGCTGCGGGAGCACGCACGCCTACAGGTGGACGAGTTGATGGACGTCGCCAGGGTTCCTGTATTCCTTCTGGACGAGCACCAGGTCGTGCGGCCTGGTGAGATGGGGACCGTTGCGGACATCAAAGCTCACGCAGCGGCGCGTGGCCTTCCGGTGCAGCAGGTCGATCTCAATGGGCAGTTCCGGTCAGGCGGCAGCGATGTGTACCTCAACTGGGTGCACGCATTGCTCGGACTCGGGAACGATCCGGAAGCCGAAACACCAGTCTGGCGTGACGAACCAACGTTCAGCGTTGATGTCGTTGACTCGGTAGAGGAAATGGAAGGACGCCTTCGCGCCAGGTTCGAAGCTGGGGAGAACGCGAGAATCACTGCGGGCTATTGCTGGCCATGGAGCAACCCGAACACAGACGGCTCGCTCGTTCGTGATGTGAAGATCGGCGAGTGGGCCAAGCCTTGGAACTTGAAGAGCGATCGAGCAATTGGTGGTGCGCCGCCATCGTGGCTGTGGGCTTACGATCCCGCGGGTTTCGAGCAGGTGGGATGCGTCTATACCGCCCAGGGCTTCGAGTACTCGTGGAACGGCGTCATCCTGGGACCCGACCTCGTCTGGCGGGATGACCGATGGGTGTCACGCCGTGAGTACAACAGGGATCCCGATTTCAAGTCGACGAAAACTGTTGACGACGTAACGTTCGACCGTTTGGTACGTCATGTGTACAAGGTGCTGCTCACCCGGGGGCTACGCGGGACGTTGCTCTACTCAACCGACGACGAAACACTCTCGATGCTCAGAGGACTCGTGAATCCATAGGTTTCCCCGCGGTAGCACGCGACGGAAGAGTCGAGAAGGGCCGTTTGTAGTCGAGTACCGGTCGTGACTTATTCGGAAATGTGTGACGACCTGGCCCCTAAGCGCTGACCCTCGCGACGACGTCTAACCCACCAGATGTCCAGGTACGGAAGCTTTTCCGCGGTTCATTCCTCACCGATTGCGCGGCGGACCTCCTGGGTGACGGTTCGGAACCGATCCATTGCGGCCAAGAACCACTGTGCCATCGCCCCATGCTGACTTAGGTCCAGCACGTCGTACCCCTCGGGACCCCATGCTGCGATCCGGCATGCCTTTCGCCCTGGCAGAGGTTGGAAATCGAGACTCTCCCCGTACCCGGTCTCCAAATATTCGCGGCGCGCAAGGAACCGGTCGAACATCGCTTGGTTCTCGTCTGCATCGCTCGACCCGAAGTACAGCTCCACACGTGGCCTGGGACCAGAGCACACGAACGCGTACCAGGCGCCGGATGTACCGAACGGCATGGTTATCCAACTGTCGCGGGAGGCTGCGCGTGCGCTCGTCCACGAGGGGTATTTTGCGTGAACCTGATCTAAGACGAGTTGCCACAACGCTTCATATGCGGATTGTCTCGGTGTACGTGTGCCGGCCGCCGCCGCGTTCTCGGTGTGCACACGCTTCGTCCAATCATTCGGCTGGGCGACCAGGCGGAACAACGGCGCCGGCGGTGAGTCCCCGATCCTGACCGCCGCGATCTCCACGCCGAAGAAGCGGACTCCCTCCTCGGTGTGCTCGTTGAGCCAGTCCAACGCCGCCCGATGCTCGTCGCGAAATGCGGCGGCACACCACACGATGGTCGCGGGGTCCGTGCCGCCCGCATAGGTGAGGAGCTGTCCCAGGTGGCTGTGGTCGGTCCCCTCCAATTGGTTCTCGACAATGACCGTTGCTCCTGTTTGGAGATCAGTGCCAATTAGATCGAGAGCGAAGCCACCGACGCGCCGTTCGGCCTCGCTAAGTTCGAGGTCCATACCAAGCACATCGGACAGCACGTCCGCGTTCACGAGGAGCCATTGCGTGAAGTGATGAGCCTCGTGTGCCCAAACGTCACGGACGGGCACAGAGGCGATGCGGCTTAAGTGCGGTAGCGCAGACATGGAGTGCAGCATATTTGAAACCTGGTGACGTGGACGGGAGCGATGTGTCCATCGTTGGTGTTCGGGCAGGGCCGTTTGTTCCCGAGCCCACGGGTTCTTGCGCGGGTGGAGGAAATCCACAGTCGTCGCACCAGTGGGAAACCCCCAACCGGTGCGCCTGCGAGATTCTGGTAATCGATCTGTCACGGGGTGGGTGCGAATCGCGCGACCTGTTTTCGCCACACCGAGTCACCGCCGCCAGCACCGACATTGCGACGATGACGATCGCGACGTGCACGTCCGCAAGCTCGGCCGGGAGGAGCCAGACGGTGCTGATACCGTCGTTTTCAGATCGCGCCGTCCATCGTGGGGAGTTCCCTCCAGTGAGTCCCCGTCTCGACGCCACCCTGTCGGAGCAACTTCGCGAGGGAACGCAGGTCGAGCACCGCGCCGTGGAGTCTCAGCCCTTCGTGGACGAGTTGCTCGCGGGCGCGCTCGACGTCGACGCCTATGCAGGCCTTGCCGCCCAGCAGCTCGAGATCTACCGCGCTCTTGAGGGCGCAGGTGTGCAACTGCAGGAAGACCCGCGGGGTGCCAACCTTCTCTTCACTGAGCTCCAACGCGTCCCCTCCATCGAGCGCGACCTCGCACATCTCTATGGGCACGCCTGGCGCGACGAGATCCGCATCCTCCCCGCCACCCGCACCTACGCTGCCCGGCTCCGCGACGTCGTCGATCGCCTGCCCGAGTACGCCGCCCACGCCTACACCCGCTACCTCGGCGACCTCTCCGGCGGCCAGATCATCAAACGCATGATGCGGCGCCACTACGGCATGGGCACCGACGGCCTTTCCTTCTACGACTTCCCCGAGATCCCGAAGGCCAAGCCGTTCAAGGACCTCTACCGCGAACGTCTCGACGGCCTTGGCCTCGACGCCGTGGAGACCGCCCGCGCCGTCGCCGAGGCTCAGGAGGCCTTCCGCCTCAACCGCGCACTCTTCGCCGAGCTCGGCGCGATCCACATCAATCGCGTCCGCGCGGCGAAGGAAGCAGTGGCATGACGATCGACAGCCAGACCACCACGGGCGAGATCGACCTGCAGGCCTGCGAGGACGAGCCCATCCACGTGCCCGGCGCCGTCCAGCGCCGCGGCGTGCTGCTGGTGGTGGACGACGGCGTCGTCGTCCAGGTCTCCGACAACCTTCGCAACCTCCTCGGTGTCCCGGTCGAGGAGGCTGTCGGCCATCCGCTCGCCGCCGTGCTGGGGGAGGACGCGGCGTCGAACCTTCGCCTTCCGCAGACCCAGCCCGGCGGCCCGCTCGGCGACGCCCTCCAGCAGCTGACGATGCGCGGGCGCGACTGGCTTGTCGCCACGCACCTCGGCACGGACGGGTCGGTGCTCGTCGAGGCCGAGCCGCTGCCCCGCGCGGAGGACGACGGCACCCCGGTCGCCACCGTCTTCCAGCAGGCCCACGCGGTGCTGCGGGAGGCGGCCGGGGCATCGACCGTCGAGGAGATCTACGAGCTCGCCGCCCGCGGCGTGCGCCGGCTCACCGGCTTCGACCGCGTGATGATGTACCGCTTCGACCGCGACTACAACGGCCAGGTGGTCGCCGAGGACCGCCGCGACGACCTCGAGCCGTACCTCGGCCTGCACTACCCGGCGTCGGACATCCCCGCCCAGGCCCGGGCGCTGTACGAGAAGAACCTCATCAGGCTCATCTCCGACACCGAGACGCCCACCGCCCGCCTCGTCCCGCCGCTGCACCCGCGCACCGGCGCGCCGACCGACCTCACCTACTCCACCTTGCGCGCCGTCTCGCCGGTGCACGTGCAGTACCTGCGCAACATGGGCGTCAGCTCGTCGATGTCCATCTCCCTCCTCGACGACGGCCGCCTGTGGGGCATGGTCGCCTGCCACCACGTCTCGGGCCCGCACACCCCCTCGCTCGAGGTCCGCGCCGGGACCGAGACGCTCGCCGCCGGCCTGTCCCTGCAGGCCGTTGTCCGCGCCGCTGCCGACCGCGCCCGCCACGCCCAGACCGTCGCCGACGAGCTGCGGCGCCTGACCGGCCTGACCGACGACGTGCCGCTCGCCCAGGCCGTCGCGCAGCGCCGCCTGCTCGAGCTCCTCGACACGGACGGGCTGATGGTGCGCGTCGGCGGCACCTCCGCCGCCGTCGGCGTCGTCCCGCCCGACCCGGCCGCCGTCGTCCGGGCGCTGCGCGAGCAGGAGGACGGCTCCGCCGTCGCCGACACCTCCGGCCTGCGCGCGTGCGACGCCCTCGCCGCCGCCCTGCCCGACCACGGCGACCTCGGCGAGGTGGCCGGCGCGCTCGTCGTGCCGCTGCCCGACGGCGACTCCCTCGCCCTGTTCCGTCGCGAGGTCACGCGCGAGGTCGCCTGGGGCGGCAACCCGGAAGAGAAGCCCCTCACCATCGACGACGACGGCGTCGGCCACCTCGGCCCGCGCCGCTCCTTCTCCACGTGGCAGCAGGTCGTGCGCGGCACCTCGCGTCCCTGGTCCGCCGAGGACGTCGAGGCGGCCGCCGCGGTGCGCCGCCTCGTCGTCGAGATGCTCTACCGCCGCACCCGGCCCGACCTCGGCGCGGCCCTCGCGCTGCAGCGCTCCTCCCTGCCCCAGCGGCTGCCGCAGCCCGACGGCTGGCAGGTCACCGCGCGGTACCGCCCCGCCGACGGCGGCAAGGTCGGCGGGGACTGGTACGACAGCTTCGAGCTCGCCTCGGGCCGCGTGGCCCTGGTGGTCGGTGACGTCGCCGGACACGGGCTCGCCGCGGCGTCGTCCATGAACCAGCTGCGCAACGGCCTGCGCTCCCTCCTCGTCGCGCACGACGGCGCAGCCGGCCCGGCGCTCGAGGCGCTGGACCGGCTGGCCAAGCAGCTGCTGCCCGGCGAGATGGCGACCCTGTGGGTCGGGGTGCTCGATCCTGCCACCGGAACCGTTGACTACGTCAGCGCCGGCCACCTCGCGCCGCTGCTGGTCCGCGACGGCGAGGCCCGGTTCGACAAGGCCGTGCGCAACCCGCCGCTCGGCTTCCTGCGCGGGCGTCCCGACGTCGGCACGCTCACCCTGAGACCGGGGGAGTCGCTCCTGGTGTTCAGCGACGGTCTGGTCGAGCAACGGCGGGCGGTCATCATGCGCCGCCTGGAGGAGCTGCGGACCACCGCCGCGGTCACCCTCGACCTCGAGGTGCTCGAGCACCGGATGACCGGGCTGGAGTCCGGGGACGACGCCACCATGCTGCTGGTCACCGCGGCGCCGCTGCAGGAGTGAGCTGCCGGTGACAAGGGGGGCGGTCGGCGCGTTACGGACTTGCTGCCGGTATTGATCAGCCGGAGTCGTCGCTGGTCCAAGATTTCAGTTGGCGGTGGCAGTACAGCGCCGCCTCCGGGACAGGCGCGAGGCGTAGGAGGTGGCGCCACTCCCGGCACCGGTTTTGGGGGGATGATGCCCGGCGGTAGCGCGCAGACGGCGCCACGTTGTCGTCCGTGGACGTCTTTTCGCCGCTTCGCGAAACGGGTGGGCACGACGCCCTAACGCCAGAACCGGACGAGCCAGCGCTCCGGGCCCAGGCCGGGCAGGAGGTCGAGGTTGCCCCGTTCGAACTCGGCGTCCATCTGGTCCTGGAGGGCCAGGGCCTTCTCGCGGCCCGCGACATGGACGTCCACGTTCCATCTCCCGGCGGTGATGCCGAGGTCCGGGTACCGCACCTCGCCGCCGTCCAGGTTCTCCAGCAGGAGGTCGCCGCTGGGAAGGTTCATCACCACCTTCTCCAGCGCGGTGATCCACGGATCGGCCAGCGGTGCCGGTGCTTGGTCGTGGCTCTCGATGCCGACCGTCGCGTACATGACGTCACCCGCGCAGGCCAGCACGATCGACTGGTCGTCGTGGGCTGCCATCCGGGGCGGGGTCGGGAGGGCGGCTGTCGGAGCGCCGGCGTCGACGTAGAGCGTGCCGCGTGCCACGTCGAGCACCAGCTCCGCGGCGGCAACCACAGCCATCCGTGCTCTCCGTTCGCTGCTCGTCCTCCTTGACGGCCGGTCGGCCCACCTCGTTGCGCAAGGCGTCGATTACCCCATCGGGGGGCGACGTGCGGATCGCCTCCCGGGCTGATCGACGCCACTCTGGCGACCCTACCCGCGACCTGCGCGAGATGGGTGCTACGTCAAACGGGACGGGATATGGGCCGGACTGTTCGCGCTCGTGCATCCCTGCCAGATAGGCGCCGCGGAGATGCGGGCGGGACGACTGCGGGCAACCGGCGGCAACTATTTGTGACCCGGGTAACGGCCGGACATGGTTCGGATGTCCTGCTTCACGACAAGGAGTTGCCCACGCAATGTTGCGACCAAGATTCCGCCGTTCGCTCGCCGCCGCGTCCGGCGCGGCAGTGCTCTCGACCGTCCTCGTCGCCGGCCCTGCGTCGGCGCAGGAGGACGTGACGACCGAGCAGATCTCCGCCGTCCCCGAGGTCACGCACGTGCCCCGCACCGAGGACTCGTACCCCTTCAACGCCGCCGACCACGCCCGGGTGCCGGTCGACCTGGCCGCGCACGGCTACGTCGAGGAGGAGTACTTCCTCTCCGGCAACGCCAACGTCTACACCGAGGCCGATGGCACCCTCGCCGTCGAGAGGACCGCTGTCCCGTACACCAACCGGATCCTGGTGCGGCACCCGGCCCACGCGAACAAGGCGTCCGGCGCCGTGTTCGTCGACATCTACAACGCCTCGAACGGGTACGACATCGAGGACATGTGGCGCCGGCTCTCCACCAACATCCTCGCCGAGGGGCACACCTACGTGGGCGTGACCTCCAAGCCGATCAACGTCGACGCCCTGTACAACTTCGACGCGGAGCGCTACGAGGACCTCTCGTGGTTCGACGAGGAGTGCGGCGAGACGTACGAGCCGACCGGCACGCCCGAGGAGTTCGAGGCGCGCGGCGGCCCGTGGGGCGAGGTGCCCTGCACCGAGACCGGGCTGGTGTGGGACATCCTCACCCAGACCGGCAACGCGCTGCGTGACCCCGAGGCGGGCGCCGAGATCCTCGGCGGGACCCCGCTGCGCTCGCTGTTCCTCATCGGCCAGTCGCAGTCGTCGATGTACCTCAACACCTACGTCAACAACTTCCACCTCCCCGTGCAGGAGGCGCAGGGCGGCAACGTCTGGGACGGGTACCTCAGCGCCGCCGGCAACTGGATGGAGCGCCCGCTGAACGACGCCGAGGGCGGCGCGAGCGGTCTCGTGACCGTCGACGGCCCGGAGACCCCCGTCGAGGTGGACGTGCCCTGGATCAGCGTCGACTCCGAGTCCGACGCGGCGCTGTTCCCGGCCCAGGCGCTGCTGCCGCGTGACCTGGCCGAGAACTCGCGCGTGTGGCAGATCCCGGGCACGGGGCACACCTACTCGATGTCCCCGGTGGTGCCCGACAACGCCGAGCTGATCAAGGCGGGCCGGCCCGGCCGGGTGTTCCCGACCGCCTACACCCCGTACCCGATGGAGCCGGCGATGATCGCCGCGGGGCAGGCCCTCATCGACAACCACCAGAAGGGGAAGGCGCTGCCGGCCAGCGCCTGGTTCGAGCGCGACGCGCAGGGCAACCTCGTGCGCGACGAGAACGGCAACGTCCTCGGCGGCGTGCGCTACGGGCTCATGGAGCTGGGGCTCGCCGAATTCAAGGGCTACGCCACCCCGGGCGACATGAACGGCGTCGCGGACCCGATCTCTGAGGACGAGTTCTACGCGAGCTGGAACAACCGCTCGCAGTACCTGGCCAAGCAGCGGGCCTTCGACAACGGCCTGCGCCAGGCGGGCTACCTCACCGCCGACGGCCAGCAGCTCTTCGCCGAGCGCGCCAACCTCGTCCTCGACGAGATCGGCATCCCGTGACGCGGTAGAGACCGCGCCTGAGAACGGCACAGGATCGGGCGGTGGCGCCTCCGGGGAACCGGAGCGCGTCACCGCCCGTCCTGTTTCTCCGGTCTACCCGCCGCTGCCGTCAGGCTGGGGTGGGCGGCACGGCTTCCCGACGGCGGCCGATGCGCATCCCGACGGCGCACGCCAGGGCGAGCAGCCCGGCAAGGGCGGCGCCGAGCCCCACGAACTGCGGCGCGCCCATCACGAAGACGCGACCCGACGCGACGACGGCTGCGGCCAGTGAGTCGTCGCCCATCCAGGCGAACCACCCACTGGTGGGCACCGCCAGCGCGAGCGTCAGCCCGCCGGCGAGCAGGAGAAGGCCGAGCCCGACGAGCCAGCGGGTACGCATGGCGGCACAGTACCGGCGCCGCCCGACGTCGCGGCCATACCGAGGGCGGAAGTACGCAGGCGGAGAGAAGATGGAACGGCGCGGCGACGACGACGCGAGCACGGCTGACCACGCGGAGCGAGGTGGCTGATGATGTACGACTGGCACGGCATGGGCTGGTGGATGGGCCTGGGCTGGGTGTGGATCATCCTGCTGCTGCTTCTCGTCGGCGTGGTGGTCCTCGTCGTCCTCCTCGTCCGCGGCCAGCCGGGCGGCGGCGGGCCTCACGGGCAGGACATGCGCGGGCAGGACGTGGGCCGGAGCAGGGCCCGGGCGATCCTCGACGAGCGCTACGCCCGCGGGGAGATCGACACCACCGAGTACCAGGAGCGGCTGCGCGTCCTGGGCGAGAGGTAGCGCGAGGAGGGCGACGGCCACGCACCCGGGTGCGTGGCCGTCGTCGTCGGATCTGCCGGCTCAGCCCGGCACGCCGGCACGCCCGCGCACCATCTCCTCGACCTCGGTCGCCTCCGGGGTGGAGAGGTAGCGCTCGAGGGAGTCGTCCAGCTCGTTGAGCCACGTGGTGTGGTGCTCGGCCGCCATGGTGCCCGTCATGACGGACCGGTGCGGCTTGTCGCGGTAGGTGAGGATGTTGTTCTTCTTGTCGGCCTTCCACTCGAGGAAGATGCGCACCACCTCGTCGAGGTCGAACATCGGGTAGTCCGTGGCCGTGATGAGGTCCCTGATGTAGTCGGCCTGGAACCGCACCTCGTCCGCGTCGCCGTCGAGGGCCTGGAAGCGGGTGCGCCAGGACCGCATGTGGGCGGCCCGTTGCTCGGCGGACGGCAGCTCGGCGCGGCCCATGATGAGGTCCCGGACGTACCAGGCCTGGGCGTCGAACATGTTGAAGGTGAACCACTGGTCCTGGGCGCCCAGGTAGAACAGCTTCGGGTTCTTCTGCCACACCACGCCGCGGTACAGGCCACCGGGGTAGATGTTGTTGCGGGAGTGCAGGGCGAGGTCCGACGGCAGGAACGGGTACTTGTGCAGGTAGCCGGTGCACATGATGACCGCGTCGAACTCGCGGGTCTGGCCGTCGGAGAAGTGCACCGTCTCGCCGTCGAAGTGGTCCACGATCGGCAGCTCCTCCATGCCCTCGGGCCAGTCGTAGCCCATGGGCGCGGTGCGGTAGCTCATCGTGACCGCGCGGGCGCCCATCTTGAAGGCCTGCACCCCGATGTCCTCGGCGGAGTACGAGGCGCCGATCAGCAGCACGCGCTTGTCCGCCAGCTTCTCGGCACCGCGGAAGTCGTGGGCGTGGTGCAGGGTGCCCGGGAAGGTCTCGATGCCCTTGAAGTCCGGGACGTTCGGGTAGGAGAAGTGGCCGGTGGCGACGATGACCCGGTCGAACTCGGAGGAGGAGGTGGTCTGTGACTTCAGGTTCTCCACGGTCACCGTGAAGTTGTCCTCCTCGCGGTTGTACTCGACCCAGCGCACGGCGGTCGAGAACTGGACCTTGTCCTTGACGTTGGACCTACGGACGCGGCCGTCGATGTAGTCCCACAGCGCCGCACGCGGCGGGTAGGAGGAGACCGGCCGGCCGAAGTGCTGGTCGAAGGTGTACTCGGCGAACTCCAGGGCCTCCTTCGGGGCGTTCGACCACAGGTTGCGGTACATGGACGAGTGCACCGGCTCGCCGTGCCGGTCGATGCCGCTGCGCCAGTTGTAGTTCCACTGCCCGCCCCAGTCGTCCTGCTTCTCGTAGCAGACGATGTCGGGGATCTGGGCCCCCGCCTGCTGCGCGGACGTGAACGCCCGCAGTGCCGCCATGCCGCTCGGGCCGGCTCCGATGATCGCAATTCGCTGCTTGGACACAGCTTCCCTTCCGGCCGCTCCCGGCCTACTCGTCCGGCGACGGGTCAGGTGGAGCGAACCTTCGCGGGCGCCCTGCGCCACCGCGTCAACACCTGGCCTCACGTCCGCCCAGAACGGACCTCGCGCGCACGATCTTTCGTGGCGGGTCCCTGGGCGCGGCGCCCGGGCGGGCGCCGACCAAGCGCTGACATTAGCAAACTCTTGCCATTGCATGGTTTTTGTGGCCCGCTATGGAAAGTGGAGCCCTCACAGCGCTCAGCAGGAAATCGGCGTGGAGCGCAGAAAGCGATCGGTCCCAGGTGGTGCCCGCGCCGTTCTCAGTCGCCCGAGCGGGGCGTCCCCTGTGGTTCGCCGTGCCGCGCCTCCCGGAACGGGGAGGCGGCCAGGCCCGCGGCGACGACGGCGAAGCCCGCCGCGCCCGCCCAGAGGACGGGGCGGTAGCCGACGGCGTCCGCGAGCACCCCGCCGAGCGGGGCGCCGACGACGATCATCGCCCTGTTCACGGACCGCCTGGTCGCGTTCGTCCGCCCCTGGAAGGCGTCGGGCGTGACGGCCTGCCAGTAGCCCATCTCGTTCGCGTTCTCCAGCCCCATCGCGAACCCGTGCAGCAGCTGGCCGGCCCCGAGCACCGCTACGGCAACCCAGACGCCCGCGCCGTCGGGCGTGAGCGCGATCAGGATCCAGGCGAGGGGCATCGCCGCCCGGCTCGCGACGACCGTGCGCCCGGCGCCCCAGCGAAGACCGGCCCGGGTGGAGAAGAGGCTGCCGCCCAGCGCACCGACGCCCCCGGCGGCGAGCGTGATGCTGAGCCCGAAGGCGTCGAGCCCGAGACCGAGCAGGGCGAACGGGACGAACGCGGTGGCCAGCATGCTGTTGCACAGGAACCACCCGTGCGTGCTGAGGGCCAGCGGGGCGAGGGTGCGGTGACCGTAGACCCAGCGCAGCCCGTCGGCGATCTCGCTGCGGAGCCGCCGCCGCGCGCCGTCCGCAGCGGAGGCGACCGTCTCGCTCACCTTCAGCCGCGCGACCATCACGGCCGAGAACAGGAACGTGAGCGCGTCGGCGAGCACGGCCACGGGCGCGCCGAGCGCGGTGACCAGGCCGCCCGCGAGCAGCGGGCCGGACGTCTGGGCCACGGCCCCGCTCTGGTCCAGCCGGGCGTTGGCCGCCAGCAGCGCGGACCGCGGCACCAGCCGCGGGAGGAAGGACTGGGAGGCGGCGTCGTGCAGCAGCGACAGCGCGCCGAACGCGGCGACGACCACCAGCAGCACCGGCAGGCTCAGCACGTCCAGCAGCCACAGCGCCGGGATCAGCCCCAGCAGGACCGCGCGGCCGAGGTCGGTGACCACCAGCACCGGCCTGCGGCGCCGACGGTCCAGCAGCGCGCCGACCACCAGGCCGAGGGCGAGGTAGGGCAGCCAGCGGGTGGCGTTGAGCAGCCCGACGTCCGTCGCCGTCCCGCCGAGCGTGACCACCACCAGCACCTGCAGGGCCAGGACGGTGACATGGTTGCCGAGCTCCGAGACGGAGGCCGCCGCCCAGAACGCCGCGAACCCGGGGAGCCGGAAGACGTCGCGGCTCCGGGCGCCGTCGTCGTCGGTATCGGACGTCACCCGGCCATCATGCCGACCCGGACGTCCGGTCGGAAGGAGATATGCCCTCGCCGGGACGACCGTCGGGACCCCCACGCGGCGCGACGACGTGCTCGTTCCCGAGCCCCGCGGCGTCGCCGTCGGACGCGTGCGGACAAAGCTCCGTACAGGGTGCGCGATGCCCGACGGAGTGCTTACCTTTTCGCCGTTGGGCACTTCCTGCGACGCAGCGGAAGGAGCGCGCCGTGAGCGAACCGGCAGAGATCCAGCGCCCCGTTCGGGACGACAGCCTCGAGCAGTTCGGCTACAAGCAGGAGCTGCAACGCTCCCTGACCTTCGCCGACCTCCTCATCTACGGCCTCATCTTCATGGTGCCGATCGCCCCCTTCGGCATCTTCGGCAGCGTCTACCAGGGCTCCGGCGGCATGGTGGCGCTCACCTACGTCATCGGCATGGTGGCGATGATGTTCACCGCCAACTCCTACGCCCAGATGGCGCACGCCTTCCCCATGGCCGGCTCGGTGTACACCTACGCCGGGCGCGGCATCCGGCCGTGGGTCGGCTTCCTCGCCGGCTGGGTCATCATGCTCGACTACGTCCTGGTCCCGGGGCTGCTCTACCTGGTCGCGTCCGTGGCGATGAACTCGATCGTGCCCGCCGTCCCGGTGTGGGTGTGGATCGTCCTGTTCATCGTCCTCAACACGGTCGTGAACTACATGGGCATCGAGATGACCGCGCGGGTCAACAAGATCATGCTGATCGGCGAGCTGATCGTGCTGGCGATCTTCATCGGCATCGGGCTGGCCGCGGTCGCGCAGGGCGGGGGCAACGGCTTCAGCTTCACCGCGTTCTACAACCCCGAGACGTTCCACTGGACCGTCATCCTCGGCGCCGTCTCCATCGCCGTCCTCTCGTTCCTCGGCTTCGACGGGATCTCCATGCTCGCCGAGGAGAACAAGCAGTCCTCCCGCCAGATCGGCCGCGCCATGGTCGCCGCGCTGCTGCTGGCCGGCGCCCTGTTCATCGCCCAGACGTGGGTGGCGTCCATGCTCGTGCCCAACTCCGCCACCCTCCTGGCCGAGGGTGACCCGGCCGGGACGGCGTTCTACGACGCCGCCGCCGTCGCCGGCGGCGCGTGGCTCTCCGGCCTGACCGCGCTGGCGACGGCGATCGCCTGGGGCTTCGCGAACTCCCTCGCCGCCCAGGCCGCGACCTCCCGGCTGCTCTTCGCGATGGCCCGCGACGGCGAGCTGCCGCGCTTCCTCGCCAAGGTCCACCCCAAGCACCGGGTCCCGGTCAACGCCACGTTCGTCGCCGCCGCCGTGTCCCTGGCACTCGGGCTCTACATGTCCTCGCGCGCCGACGGGATCCCGCTGCTCTCCACGCTGGTGAACTTCGGCGCGATGACGGCCTTCCTGGTCCTCCACGCCGCCGTCGTGAACCACTTCGTCGTGCGCAACCGGTCCACGGACTACCTGCGCCACCTGGTGATGCCGATCATCGGGTTCGCGATCCTGCTGTTCGTCGTCATCAACGCCTCCATCGCGGCGCAGACCCTCGGGCTGACCTGGGCCGCGATCGGCGTCGTCATCCTTCTCATCCTCAAGGTGACCAAGCGCGAGCCGGAGCTCGCGGGAATGGAGCATCAGCCGTGACCGAGGTCTTCCCGCTGCACCCCGAGCCGGACCAGTACTCCTTCACCTTCGGCGGCAAGGAGCCGCTGCTGACGGTCCCGCCCGGCTCCGTCGTCGAGCTGAGCACCGAGGACTGCTACGGCGGGGCCGTGCGCTCGGTGGACGACCTGCCCTCGGTCGTGTGCAAGTTCCCGTTCCTCAACCCGGTCACCGGTCCGATCGCCGTCGACGGCGCCGAGCCGGGCGACATCCTCGCGGTCCACCTGGCCGAGGTACGGCCCCGCCGCGACTGGGCGGTCTCGTCGACGTTCCCGCACTTCGGTGCGCTCACCACCACGCACACGACGGCGATGCTCCACGACGCCCTCGAGGAGCGGGTGTGGATGTACGAGCTCGACGTCGAGGCGGGGACGTGCCGGTTCTCGGCGCGGAACTCCGACTACGTCGTCGACCTGCCGCTCGACCCCTTCCACGGCACCATCGGCGTGGCCCCCGACGCGTTCGAGCGGATCGTCACCGTGACGCCGTCGTTCCACGGCGGCAACATGGACACCCCCGAGACGCGTGCGGGGTCGACCGTGTACTTCCCCGTCTTCGTCGACGGCGCCCACCTCTCCCTCGGCGACGGGCACGGACGCCAGGGGGAGGGGGAGGTCTGCGGGACCGCGGTCGAGGCGGCCATGGCGACGACGATCGTCGTCGACGTCATCAAGGGCTCCGACCCGATCGCGACGCCACGCATCGAGGACGACCGGTTCATCATGACCACCGGGTCCGTGAAGCCGCTGGAGGACGCGTTCCGCCTCAGCCAGACCGAGCTGGTGCGGTGGACGCAGAGCCTGACCGGCATGGACGCCCTCGACGCCTACCAGCTGGTCAGCCAGGCGGGGCTGTCGCCGGCCGGGAACGTCGTGGACACCAACTACACGATGGTCGCGAAGCTGCCCAAGACCGTGCTGCACGGCGCGTCCGTGTACGACGACGTCCACGACCGGCTCAGGCGCACCGGCGAGGAGCACCTGCGCACCCGGTAGGCCGACGGGACAACGGGGCCGCCGTCTCGCTCTGCGCCGGGCGAGGCGGGATGCTGGGCGGGTGGGTATCGAGGACGTGCTCGCCGCGGCGCGAGCGGGCATCCGGCGGCTGGAGCCGGCGGAGGTGGTGGCGGCGGTCGAGGCCGGGGCGCTGCTGGTCGACGCCCGCACCGAGGCCCAGCGGCGCGAGCAGGGCGAGCTGCCCGGTGCCCTGGTGATCGACCGGACCGTGCTCGAGTGGCGCCTGGACCCGGCGTGCCCGTGGCGCATCCCCGAGGCCACCAGCTATGACCTGCACGTGGTGGTGGTCTGCCGGCACGGGTACAGCTCGAGCCTGGCGGCCGCGTCCCTGCGCGCGGTCGGCCTGCACCGGGCCACCGACATGATCGGCGGGGTCGAGGCGTGGCGGGCCGCCGGCCTGCCGATGAGTCAGGGGCCGGCCGACGTGCGCAGGTGAGACGGCGACCCGCCGGCCGCCGTCGTCGTCGCACGGCGGAACTCTCGCCGACGGGCGTCACGCCGCCGGGGTCGCGCTCACCCTCGGCATGGCGAGCACGGCCGCGGCGGTGAGGACGGCGGCCACGACGGCGGCGATGAACACCACGCCCGTCGCCTCGGCGATGGCCTCCGGCCCGTGGTTGCCGAGCCGGGTGTAGACCGCGTTGGAGAGGGCGCCGAACACGGCGACGCCGAACGCGCTGCCGACCGAGCGGGAGAACATGTTCGTCCCGGTCACGACCCCGCGCTCGGCCCACTCCACGCTCGACTGCGCCGCGACGATGCTCGGGGTCGAGGTCAGCCCGAGACCGAGGCCGACGACGAAGCACGCCGCCGCCACGCCGAGCAGGGCGGGGAACAGGGTGACGACCAGGGCGAGGAGGACCGTGCCGGCGACGACGAGCGCGACACCGATGAGGTTGGTCGCCCGGAAGCCCAGCCGCAGGTAGATGCGCCCGGCCTGCGAGGCGGCGATCGGCCAGCCGATGGTGAGAGCGGCGAGGGCGAGGCCGGCGACGACCGGCTCGGCGCCCAGCACGCTCTCCAGGTACGTCGGGACGTAGGAGGTGAGCCCGAGGAGGATGGCGCCGACGCCGAACGCGATGAGCGTCGTCGTCAGCAGGAGGCGCCGGGTGAGGACGAATCCGGGCAGGACCGGCTCTGCGGCCCGTCGCTCGACGAGGACGAAGAGGACGAGCAGCACGGCGCCGGCAGCGACCATGCCGACGCCGACCGGCGAGTCCCACGCCCACGTGTGCCCGCCCTCGAGCAGCGCGAGCATGAGCAGGCTCAGCGCCACGGTGAGAAGGAACGAGCCGAGGACGTCGACCTTGTGCCGCTGCCGGTGGACCGACTCGTGGAAGGACCGGGCGAGCATCCAGGCCGCGAGCAGGCACACCGGGACGTTGACGAAGAAGATGGCACGCCACAGGCCCAACGACGCGAAGACCCCGCCGAGCGTGGGGCCGAGGACGGAGGAGACCGCCCAGACGCTCGCGAGGTAGCCCTGGACCCTCGCCCGCTCGGCCACCGTGTAGATGTCCCCGGCGATCGTGATCGCCATCGGCTGCACCGCCCCGGCCCCGAGGCCCTGCACGAGGCGGGCGACGATGAGCACCGGCATGCTCCACGCGAACCCGCACAGGACGGACCCGAGGAGGAACAGCCCGATCCCGACGAGGACGACCGGCTTGCGCCCGACCATGTCGGAGACCTTGGCGTAGACGGGCACGGTGACGGCCTGCGCGAGCAGGTAGCTGGAGAACAGCCAAGGGAAGGACGTGAACCCGCCGATGTCCGCCACGATCGAGGGCACCGCCGTCGCGACGATCGTCGCGTCGATGGCGATGAGTGCCGTGGTCAGCATGAGGGCGATCAGGACGGGGCCCCGCTCGGAGCGGAAGCCGACGTCGGGCACGGCGTGGGGCGTCATCGAGTCTTCGGCACTGGGCATCGTCCCGGTCTGGCGGTCTGGTCACGGCTGGTCAGGAGAGGCACCCTACGCGGCCCAGCTCCGCAGACGCGTCAGCTCGATCCGGACGAGCGGCCCGGCCGGCGGCGTCGCGTACTGCGCGTACTTCGCCGTGAGCGCGGCCAGGGCGGTGCGGACGTCCGGCGAGCCGTCGACCTCCACGACGCCGGCGACGCCGTCCGCGCGGACCCACCACAGGGTTGACCAGTCCTCGTCGTAGTGGTCCACGAGCAGGCTGACGGCGGGGTGTGCGGCGATGTTCGCGAGGCGTTGCAGCGCCCGGGTCGACTTCGGCTTGTCGTCGACGGCGGTCCACACCACGTCCCCGACGAGCGCGAAGGTCACCGGCACCAGATGGGGGCTGCCGTCGGGCCGCACCGTGGCGAGCCGGGCGACCCGGGCCGCGGCGAGGCGCTCGCGTGCGCCGTCGTCCATGAGCCCACGTTACGACGGCGCCCGCGCCCCCTCGCCGCGCCGTCCGGAGCCGCGGTGCCTCACCGCGACGGACGCGCCCCCGCCGGGGCGGGAGCCCGGCGCAGCGTGGTCACCAGCAGCACCAGCGCCACCGCCTGGCTGATCGCGACGACCACCACCAGCGCCGGCAGCGACACCTCGTACAGCCAGCCGACGACGCCGCCGCCCACCACGGCGAGCGCCCCCTGGATCCCCGCGAAGACCCCGTAGGCGGTGGCGCGCCGCGGGGCGTCCACCAGCTCCGCGACGAGCGCCTTGACGGTGGAGTCCTGCACCCCGAACGCGAAGCCCCAGACCACCACGCCGACGAGCACCGCGGCCAGCGCGGAGGAGAGGGCCAGCGCGGGCACGAGCGCCACCAGCACGGGGACGACGTAGAGCACGCGGGAGCCGAGCCGGTCGTACGCGGAGCCGACGGCCAGCGCGGCGAGCGCCTCGACGGCCATGGCGCCGGCGTAGATCAAGGGGACGGTCGCCACCGGGACCAGCCCGTCCGTGGTCAGGTGGAAGGAGATGACGCCGAAGGTCACCAGGCCGCCGGTGGTCAGGCTCGCCGCGGCGGCGTAGCGGAAGAACTCGGGCGGCAGCCCGGCCCCCACCGACTCCGCCAGCCAGGCGCGGAGCCCGCGCGGTGCCGGGTCCGGCGGATCCGTCGTCGCGCCGTCCGGTGCGTCGTAGCCCGGCGGGTGGGCCGGTCCGGCTGCGGACGACGGCGGCTCCTGGCCGGGCGCCCCGGCCGATCCGGGGCGTGCCGAGCCGTCGTACACGGACGGGTCCGGCACCCGCGCGCGCAGCACCGCGAGCAGGACCATCGCCGCCGCCCCCGGCACCGCCAGGACCAGGAACGCGGGCCAGAGCGCGCCGGAGACGGCGATGACCCCGGCCACCACCAGCGGCCCCGCGAACGCCCCCACCTGGTCCATCGCCTTGTGCACCCCGAACCCGCGACCCCGCCCCACCCCGGTGGCGACGTGCGCGAGGAGGGCCGACTTCGACGGGCTGCGGACCGCCTTGCCGGAGCGCTCGAGCAGGATCAGCACGATCCCGACGGCGAGGCCGGCCCCGCCGAGGAAGGGCGTCACGGCGAGCAGGGGCACGCACACCGCCGTCATGGCGTAGCCGAGGATCGTCAGCGCCCAGTACCGGCCGGTTCGGTCAGCGAGCGGCCCGAACACGAACCGCAGCACCAGCGCCATCGCCTCGCCCGCACCGGTGACCAGGCCGACCACGAGCGCGCTCGCCCCCAGGGCGGCGAGCAGCGGGCCGTACATCGAGCGGGCACCCTCGTAGACCATGTCCGCGGCGAGGCTCACCCCGCCGAACATGATCACCACCCGCCAGGGCGTCCAGGTGCGGGCAGACATGTCGGCACCCTAACCCTGGTCGGAGCGGTCGGCCCGGTGCCACGGTGGACCCCATGTACCGGTACGCGGCACTGCTGCGCGGGATCGCGCCGAGCCTGCCGAACATGACCAACGACAAGCTGCGCGGGGTGTTCGAGGGGCTCGGCCTCGACGGCGTGGGCTCGGTGCTGGCGAGCGGCAACATCGTGTTCCGCAGCGCGGAGTCCGACGTGCCCGCCCTCGAGGTGCGGATCCAGCGGGCGCTCGCGGACGAGCTCGGCATCCCCGGGGGGACGATCCTGCGTGAGCTCGCCGAGCTGCGCACCCTCCTGGACAGCGACCCGTTCCCGGGCCTGACACACGGCCGCGGCACGTACCTGACCGCGACCTTCCTCAAGGACGGCGCCGTGGCGGCGGTGGAGCTGCCGGAGCAGCCGGACCCGCTCACCCGGGTCGTCGGGTACGACGCGGCGGCACGCGTGTTCCTCGCCGTCATCGACAACAGCGACCCGGGGAGGACACCGGACTTCATGAGCTGGCTCGACAAGACCTACGGCAAGAACATCACCACCCGGACGTGGCTGACGGTCCAGCGGATCGTCAGGAAGCTGGAGAGCTGACCACGGCGGTCGGGCGCCGCCGTCGTCCCGCTCGCCGGCGGTGGACGAGGCCGAACGGCCGCGTGCCACCGACTCTGGATGCGGGTGGACGTCGCTCTGTAAGTCGAGCAGCGGCGAATCAGTCAGCCGAGGCGGACCAACTCTGCGCAGGAACACTTACAGGTTCCGTTTGCGCGGTCCCCTCTGCTACCGGCCCCGGAGAGCCTCGGCCGCCGCGGCGGCACCGGTGCGGGTGCGCCGGCGCAGGATGTCCGCGACCACCAGCTCCGCGTCGTGCGGGACGCCGACCACGTTGTGCGAGCCGAAGCGGTACTGGAACAGCTGGCCCAGCACGTACAGCCCCGGCTGCCCGACGACGGCGCCCCGGTCGTTCTCGAGGAACCCGCCCGCGTCCAGGCCGGGCAGGTCGATCCAGTCGTGGCCGGGGCGGAACCCGGTCGCCCACACGACGTTGGCGACGTCCAGCCTCTCGCCGTCGGCGGTCTGCGGCAGCCCGCCGACCACTCCGGTGACCCGCGGTGCGCGGCGGACGCCGGCGGCGTCGAGATCCTGCGGCTTGACGCGGATGAGCGGGCCGCTGTGCCCGGAGAGCATCTTCGCTCGCGCCCTCCGCCCGGGCGGGGTGTTCTGCGTGAGGACGTGCGTCCACGCGAACGTCAGCAGCGGGAAGACCACGTGCATGGCCGGCGACTCGATGCGCATCGGCAGATGCCCGGGGTGGCGGCCGGCGAGCACGACCGCGTGGGTCGGCGCGAGGTCGAGAGCGATGTCCGCCCCCGAGTTTCCGGCGCCGACGACGGCGACCGGGCCAGGCTGCAGCTGCGCCGGGTTGCGGTAGTCGCCGGAGTGCAGCTGGACGATCGTGGGGGAGAGGTCGCCGGCGAAGGACGGCACGTTCGGCACGCGCTCGGCGCCGGTGGCGAGGATGACGTACTCAGCCTCGAACACCGCGGGCCCGGCGGTGACCGTGTACGCATCACCCTCGCGGAAGAGCCCGTCCACATGGACGCCCGTGCGGACGTCCATGTCGAAGCGCTCCGCGTACGCGGTGAGGTAGGCGGCCATCCGCGCGCCGCTGGGGAAGCGTTCGTCCTGCGGGAACGGCATGCCGGGCAGACCGTCGCCGGTGGCCGGCGTGAACAGCCGCATGCTGTCCCAGCGGTGGTTCCAGGATCCGCCGACCCGCTCGTCCGCCTCGAGGATTGTGAACGGCAGCCCGTGGCGGCCCAGGTGGTAGCCGGCGGCAAGCCCTGCCTGGCCGGCCCCGACGACGATCGTGCGGTTCATGATCGGCTCCTTCGTCTTGTTCCGACGAAGGTGACGCTACGGAGCGGCGGGGGTGGCCCGCGTCGGTGAGATCACCCATTTCGCCCTGCCCCCGGCGTGGGTACCGAGCCGCTCAGACCAGGTGCCACTCGCCGGCCCGGGCGGTCGCCGCCGAGCGGCTGGCGACGCCGAGCTTGCTGAGGATGTTGCTGACGTGCCGGTCCACGGTCCGCTCCGAGAGGTAGAGCTCGGCGGCGATGGCCCGGTTCGTGGCCCCGGTCGCGACGAGCCGGAGCACCTCGACCTCGCGCGCGCTGAGCGTCTGCCGGGCGTGGTGGTCCAGCGCGTCGAGGTCCGGCCGGGCGCCGAGCCGCTCGAAGATCTCGCGGGCGGTGCGCTCCTCACGGGCCGCGGACTCGGTGTCGCCCAGCGCCCGGCACGCCGCCTCGAGCAGGCGCCGGGCGCGGGCCTCCTCGTAGGGTGCGCCGACCCGCAGCCACGTCTCGAGCGCGGTGCGGACCGGCTCGCCCGCCCGCTCGGGGTGCCCCGTGCCGACCGCGAGGCGGGCCCGCGCCTGGGCGGCGACGGCGCGAACGACGTCGCTGTCCTGCCGGCCGGCGAGCGTGTCCAGCTCGGTCGCTGCCGCGGTGGCGCCGGCCTCGTCCCCGACGGCGAGGAGGACCTCGACCGCCGCGGCCAGCACCGCGACCCGGCGATCGGGTTCTGCCGTCTCGGTGAGGGAGCGCCGCACCATCGCCGCGGCCGCCTGCGTGCTGCCGCGTGCCAGACGGAGGAGGGCGAGACCAGGCTGGGGCTCCTGGCCCAGCCGGGCCGCGGTCGCGAAGGACCGCTCGGCGTCCTCCCACCTGCCCTGCAGGCGCTCCAGGTCGCCGCGCACGTAGATCGCGAGGGCGGCAGACTGCCGGTCGACGTCGTCCTCCATGCCCCCGAGCTCGGCCATGGCCTCGCCCCACTCACCGTGCAGCAGACGCAGCTCGGCGCGGCGCACGCGGCACTCGCCGACGAAGCTGCCCAGCTCCGGCTGGGCGGCGCACCAGCCGGTGAGGGCGTCGGTCCACTCGTGGGCGCGGCCGATGTCGTAGACGCTCCAGCAGCCGGCGATCACGCCGCAGTACACGATGCCCGTCACCATCGGCGTGGCATGGTCTGCCGTGACGACGACCATCGCCTCATCAAGGAGCGCCCGTCCCTTGTCGAGGCGCCCCGCCCGGAGGTGGAGGAGCCCGGCCTGGTGGAGCGCGAGGGCGGTGAGGTCGGCGTCGTCGCAGCGCTGGGCCGCCTCCACCGCCTCGTCGGCGATACGGGCGGCGGCGTCGAGATCGCCAGCCGCCTCGGCCCGGAACGAGCTGGCGAAGCTGAGATATCCCCGCAGGCGGTCGTCCTGCTTCACGGTCGCCGCGAGTCGGAAGGCTCGCTGCATCCACCCGGTGCCCTGGGCGATCTCGCCCTCGTGCAGGTGCTGGGCGCCGATCCAGAAGGCGCTCGTCGCGGCAGCGACCGGGTCTCCGGTATCGAGCTCGCGGTGGTACGCCAGCTCTCGAACGGCGAAGAAGTCGTCCAGGCGGTGCAGCAGGTGCGCGCACTCGGCCATGAGGCCGAGATCCTCCGGCCCCAGCGGGGCGGCGCTCTCGGCCGCCTGGAAGGCGTCGAACGCCGTGAGCCAGCGCCGGTCGGCGTGCGCCGCCCGGGCCTGCCCGAGGAGCTCGTCGCGGCCCACGGGGCCAGTATCCGCCGGGCCGGTCCGGAGCGGGAGGGTCCGCCGTCGGACCTGCCTCGGTCGTGCCGTCGGACCCGCCGCGGCGGCATCGTCGGACCGACCTCGCGGCAGCGGAGCCGACGGCGACCGCACATGATGGAGCACGTGCCATCCGCGTCCGACCCGATCGTCCTGTCCGACTACGTCACCTCGCTCCCCATCGAGCTCGTCCCGGGACCGTGCTGGGAGTTCAACCTCCGTCTTCTCCTGCCGCCGGAGGGGTGGGAGATGTGCAAGCGGTTCGTGCGCCGTCGTTCTGGCGACCGGTGCGAGGTCTGCGGCGGCCGCGGGAGCAGGTGGCCGGTGGAGTGCCACGAGGTGTGGGGCTACGACGACGACCGGCACGTCCAGCACCTGCGCGGCCTGGTGGCCCTGTGCCCGGACTGCCACGCCGCCAAGCACCCCGGCTTCGCCGGCACCCAGGGCAGGCTCGAGCAGACCCTGAACCACTACGCCCGCGTCAACGGGGTCAGCACGGCGCAGGCCCGCCGCGACTACAACGCCGCCATGGCCCAGTTCGAGGAGCGGTCCCGCCACGACTGGGAGCTCGACATCTCCTGGCTCGCCGGGTCGGGAGTCTTCGGCCCGGCGGCGGACAACCGCAGGCTGTAGGGCAGGGGGCCGACGTCACCCAAGGTGACGCCACTGCTGCGCGAGCGGCGCCGCAGCAGTCCCTGTTGCAGCCGACCGGCGGACGGGAGAGCGTGGGGAGGACCCCGAGCGAAGGAGGAGACATGGCGGACCGCACGGCCGCGGAGATCATCTCGAGCTGGCCCGAGGAGTCGCGCGAGGCGGCGAAGCTCGTCGTCGAGAAGTACGGCGAGCCGCAGGAGGCCACGGAGTCGTACCTCATCTGGCTAGGGCCGGGCCCGTGGAAGCGCATGGTGGCCTCCAAGGACTTCGACGAGCACCGTTTCCCCGCCCCGCACAACGACTCCGTGGAGTCGGTGCTCGAGTACCGGGTGCCGCCGGAGAAGGTCTCCGAGCTCGCGCGCTTCGACGGCAGCGTCGTGGTGGACCGGACCCAGGGCGAGGTGTCGGCCCGCTGCCACGACGAGGAGGCCAACAACCTCGCGCTGAACCTCATGCACGACATCGTCACCGGCGCCAGGACCGTCGAGGAGGCCCGGGCCTACTACGCCGAGGAGTTCGCGGGCTACCGACGCGGCGACCCGACGCCGTACATGGACAAGCTCCAGTTCGACCCCGTGCCGGACGCGGCCGACCCTGACGAGCGCGTCCTCTCCGACGAGGAGCTGGAGCAGGCGCAGCAGGAGGGCGAGCAGAAGAAGGGGTAACAGCCGCTTCGGCGTTGCGCTGGAAGCGGCGGTCCGCGGGTCAGCGGTGGGTGACGGCGTCGACCATCAGCTGGATGAATGCGCCCTCACCGGCGTAGTCATCGCCGTACCCCGCCACCACCCGGGTCGGCACGGTGAACCCGCCGAAGGTGCCCTCGGCCAGCGTCCGCGCGCCGAAGGTGTGCCACCGCCACGGCCCGCCGTCCACCTGGGCCCAGCGCCGCGTGGTGCCCCCGGGCAGGGCGCCGTCGCCGGCGACGAGCAACGTGCACTCGTGGACCTCGCCGCCCACGGGCACGAGCGCCACCACCTCGGTGTCCGATACCTCGCGCCACCGCACCGACGGGTCCAGCGCGGTGGCCGGGGACCAGCAGATCTCGCTCGCGGCGCGGGCGGCCGCGCTGCGCGCCAGGTCGGCGCCGCTCGCCCGGACCACGGGGACCAGCCCGAGCAGCCGGTGCGTCATCTCGGCGCTCTCGCCGTGGAGGCGGTCCACCCCGACCATCGGCACGCCGAACAGGCTGGTGCTGACGGGCCAGACGTAGCCGCGCAGCGGGTCCAGCGCCTGACGCGAACGGAACGCCCACCACCGGCCGCCCAGGCGCAGCTGGCCGTGCTGGCGCATCTCGACCCGACGGCGCAGCGGCGTCCCGGGGGCGACGGCGTGGTCGAGCCACCGCCTCGCGGCGGCCGGCAGTGCCGCACCCATGGCGGAGTCGTACGGCTCAGGGTCCGGGGTGGGGGAGAGGAGGTCCTCCCAGTCCGACCGGGCGGCCGCAGGGACGGCCGGGGACCTTCGGGTCGCCGTCGTCATCGTTGGCTCCGCTCGTCGGGTTTCTCCACTCTGCTCCTGCCGTGGGCGGACGCGACGGACGAACGTCCTCGCGACCGGATGAGCACAGCCGGTGGCGTGCCGCCACGGTGGCACATGGGCCTCCGCCTCCACGTCCGGTGTGACCTATCTCCGCCTCCGCGACTGGCGGACGGACGTGCTCTCGTCGATCGTTGTCGGATATACCGGAGGAACAGAACCCCGCCTGACGCCGAAGGACCTGAAGGATGACCGACCCCACCGCCGCCATGCACGTCCACACGACACCCGACGGTCACCACTACCTGGTCGACGGCCCGGAGGAGACCTGCCCGGCGGCGGAGCACGTCAAGGTCGGCGCCGACGACCGCGGCCGGACCTCCGGGACCGCACGGGTCGCCGGACGCAGGCGGGCCCCGGCAGTCGTCGAGATCGCCACCATCGCGCTGGTGACCTACGCCGCCGTCCTGGGGCTGATCCGCATCGGCTCGGCCGTGCTGGGCGACGGCAAGAAGTAGGGCGCTGACCCCGCAACCACAACCGCCTCGTTCGCCCGCCGGCAGGCCCACCACCGTGCCGACAACGCCCTAAGTGCCCGTCTTTCAACCCAGAAGGGCATTTAGGGCGTTCCCGGCGTAGGGCACACGGGCACTCGGCGTAGGGCGCACGGGCACTCGGCGTAGGGCGCACGGGCACGGGACTCGGCGTAGCGGCGCTCAGCGGCGCAGGCGCTCCACCGCCGCCCGGAACAGCATCCGCCCCAACGCCGCGGGGCTGTGCCGGACACCGTCCTCGTACGGGCCCTCGCCCCGCAGCACGGCATCGGTCCCGCCGTCGACGAAGAGCACCTGCCCGGTCATGAAGGCGTTCTCCTCCGCCAACGTCCAGGCGATCGCGCTCGTGACCGCGCGGACCGGTCCCGCCGTGCCGAGCGGCTGGGGCAGCGCGAGCGCGACGTACTGCGCCTGGACCGCCGAACCAGCTGGGGCCTCGCCGGAGGCTGGGGACTCGACGACCCCCGGGGCGACCGCGTTCAGCGTGATGCCGGCGCCGGCCCACCGGGCCTCCGCCGCCTGACGGCGTACCCAGCGGTTCAGCGCGATCTTTGTCGAGCGGTAGACGACGCTGCCGCGGCCCTGCACGACGGCGGCCCCGGCGGCCGCCCTCGCCGACGCTTCCTCGCCGGCGAGGCAGGCGTCGACGATCTCGAGGTCGCCCGCCGAGAGCGCCGCGGCGGAGGTGACCACGGTGGCGCGCGGCGCGGGCCTGCGGGCGAGGAGGGGACGGAGCCCGTCGAGTACCGTGATCGTGCCGAAGTAGTTGACGGCGACGCTGGGAGGCCCCGGCTCGTCGACCTCGGCGACCAGGGCGGCGCCGTCGAGACCGTCGGCAGCGAGCCGCTCGACCGCAGCCACCAGGGAGGCCCGTCCGCGTGCGGTCGACAGGTCGGCGCGCACGTCGACCGCGTCGCCCCGGCCGCAGGTGATCACCCGGTCCCCGGCCGAGCGGAGCAGCACGACGAGATCGGCGCCGATCGGTGTCTCGGCGCCGGTGACGACGAGCGTTCGAGGGCGCGCGGCGGAGGCGGGCGGGGCGGTGTGGTCGGTCACCGTCCCACCTTCTCACTCCTTCTCCGCCGTCGTCCTGGCAGCCGGGAGCACAAGCGGGACCCGGGCGGCAGGTCCTCGTGGACCGGGCGCCGGTGGGGGCGGCGTCAGCGCCGCGAGCTCCGCTCCCGCGTCTGCGCACCGCTCCGACCGGGGCGCGCATCGCGGCGACTCAGCTGGACGTGATGCCTCGTCCTCGCCCGGGAAACCGGTTGACCCGTCGACGAGGCCCCAGGAGCATGCCGACGTGAGCTACGAGTTCGAGGCCGACCTGTGGGAGTGGGAGGCGCGGCGCACGGACAGCTGGACGTTCGTGTCCGTCCCCGTGGACATCGCCGACGAGGTGCTCGAGCTGACCGCCCCGTTCGCCCGCGGCTTCGGGTCCGTGCGCGTGGAGGTCACCGTCGGATCGACGTCGTGGCGGACGTCCATCTTCCCGGACGGCAAGAGGCGCACCTACGTGCTGCCCGTCAAGAAGGCCGTGCGGCGGGCGGAGCAGCTTCAGACCGGGGACACCGCCCGGGTCCGACTCAGGCTGCTCGACGTCGGCGGGGACTGACAGGATGCTGGAATGAGCGTCGACGGCGAGACCCACCGCAAGCGCATCGGCTTCCTCTCCTTCGGCCACTGGCAGCCGGTGCCCGGCTCCCAGACCCGTACGGCGGCCGACGCGCTGCTGCAGACGGTTGAGCTTGCCGTCGCGGCGGAGGAGCTCGGCATCGACGGCGCGTACGTGCGGGTGCACCACTTCGCCCGCCAGCTCGCGTCCCCGTTCCCGCTGCTCTCGGCCATCGGCGCGCGCACCACCCGTATCGAGATCGGCACGGGCGTCATCGACATGCGCTACGAGAACCCGCTCTACATGGCCGAGGAGGCCGCGGCCGCGGACCTCATCAGCGGCGGCCGCCTCCAGCTCGGGGTGAGCCGTGGGTCGCCCGAGACCGCCCTGCGCGGGTACGAGTCCTTCGGCTACGTGCCGGGTGAGGGGCGCACCGACGCCGACATGGCGCGCGGGCACACCGAAATCTTTCGGGCCGCGATCGCCGGCGCCGGGGTGGCGCGTGCCGACCCCCGGCGGACCGGCACCGACGCACCGCTGGCGGTCCAGCCGCTCTCGCCGGGCCTGCCGGACCGGATCTGGTGGGGCTCGGGAACCCGCGCCACCGCCCGGTGGACGGCGGAGCAGGGGATGAACCTCATGAGCTCGACGCTGCTCAGCGAGGACACGGGCGTGCCGTTCGACGAGCTGCAGGCGGAGCAGATCGAGGTCTACCGCCGGGCGTGGCGGGAGGCCGGCTGGGAGCGCGAGCCGCGCGTCTCGGTCAGCCGCAGCGTCATCCCGATCACCACCGACCTGGACCGCGCCTACTTCGGCGACCGCGACGACGAGCGGCACGACCAGGTCGGCATGCTCGAGGGCGTCCGTGCCCGCTTCGGGAAGAGCTACACGGGCGAGCCCGACGTCATCGCCGAGGAGCTGAGCAAGGACGCCGCCGTGCTGGCCGCCGACACCGTGCTCCTCACCGTGCCGAACCAGCTGGGCGTGGCCTACAACGCGCACCTGCTGGAGAGCATCGCCCGGCACGTGGCCCCGGCGTTCGGGTGGTCACCGGCCGGCTGACGCGAGTTCCGGGATCGGGGCGGAGGCGCCCCCAGGCACGGTGCTCACCGGCCCCGCCCGCGCAGGCGACGGCCTGTCAGTCGAGGTCGAACTCGTTGCCCTCGACGTCCTGCATGAGGATGCAGGACTCGTTCTCCTCGTCGGCCTCGAGCACGCGCACGCGTACCGCGCCCAGCGAGACCAGTCGTTCGGACTCGGCCAGGAGGGTGGCGAGGCGCTCCTCGCCCACGAGCCCGGTGCCGACCCGGACGTCGAGATGCACCCGGTTCTTGACGACCTTGCCCTCAGGGACACGCTGGAAGTACAGCCGCGGCCCCACCCCCGAGGGATCGTGGCAGGCGAACCATGACCCCCGCTGCTCGGCAGGGAGCGTCCGTTCGTAGTCGGCCCAGGTGCCGAATCCCTCCGGCGGTGGCGGGACGACGTACCCCAGCACCTCGCACCAGAAACGCGCGAGGCGTTCCGGTTCCGCGCAGTCGAACGTGACCTGGACCTGCTGACCGACGTCATCGAGGCACCGTAGCGGCGACCGCGGTCACGCGTGAACCCTATTTGCCTCCGGGATCGGCCCTTTCACGTCGCCGGCTGTGCCCGTCAGCTCGGCGCCACCAGCCGCGACTCGTAGGCCAGCACGACGGCCTGGACGCGGTCGCGCAGGCCCAGCTTGGCCAGGACGTTGCTGACGTGGGTCTTCACGGTGGTCTCGCTGACCACGAGGTGCGCGGCGATCTCGGCGTTGGACATGCCCTTCGCGACCAGCAGCAGCACCTCGTGCTCGCGCTCGGTGAGGTCGGAGAAGTCGGGCGCCACTGTCGGGGCGGTCGCCGTCGGCAGCTGCTCGGCGAACCGGTCCAGCAGCCGGCGGGTGACGCTGGGCGCCACGATCGCCTCACCGCGGTGCACGACGCGGACCGCCTCGACAAGGTCGTCCGCAGGGACGTCCTTGAGCAGGAAGCCCGAGGCACCGGCGCGCAGCGCCTCCACCACGTACTCGTCGTGGTCGAAGGTCGTCAGCACGAGCACCTTCGGCACCGGCCCGGCGGCGGTGAGCCGCCGCGTCGCCTCGATGCCGTCCATGTTGGGCATCCGGATGTCCATCAGCACGACGTCCGGCTGCAGCGCGCGTACCTGCGACAGCGCGACCGCGCCGTCGGCGGCCTCGCCGACGACCGTCAGGTCGGGCTCGCACTCCAGGACCATCGAGAACCCGGTCCGCAGGAGCGGCTGGTCGTCCACGAGCAGCACCTTGATCACATTCGACTCCTACCTGAAGCGGCGTCCGCGGCCGGGATGGCAGCGGTCACGACGAATCCTCCACCCCGGCGCGGGCCCGCGGTGAGCTTCCCGCCGTAGGACTCCACCCGTTCCGTCAGCGAGAGCATCCCGGTCGCAGGCCCGGCCTCCTCGGCACGCCAGCTCGGCGCCCCCCGTCCGTCGTCGCTCACGCTGACCTCGACGTGCGCGTCGGTCCGGCGCAGCGTGACGACGACGCGCGCCGGCCCCGCGTGCTGCGTCGCGTTGCGCAGCGCCTCCTCGACCACCCGGTAGACCGTCAGGCCGGCCCCGGGAGGGACCGGGGAGTCGAAGCCCGACATCTGGAGCTCGACGTCCAGACCGCCCCGGCGCGCGTCGTCGACCAGCTTGTCGATCTGGTCCATGCCCGGCTGCGGCCGGGTGTCGGCCGGGGCGGCGTCGCCGAGCAGCCCGAGCACGCGGCGCACCTCGTCGATCGCGGTCCGGCCGAGCCCCTCCACCTGGGCGAGTGCCGCGTCGGCGGCCTGGGGGTCGCGCGCCAGGAGACGCCGGGCCGCCGTCGCCTGGACGGTCATGGCCATCACGCTGTGGCCGACGACGTCCTGGATCTCACGGGCGACGGCGCCGCGGGCCTCGACGAGCGACGCCCGCGCCTGCGACTCCCGCGCCTGCAACAGAGCGGCGTTGCGCTCCTCCAGCCCGCGCACGTACCGACGTCGGGTGTAGGACCAGGCGCCCGCGCCCCAGAACAGGGCGGAGGCCAGCACGTTGACGGCCACGTCGACCGGCGCGACGTCCGGCACCGGCGCCAGCGCGAGCGCGAACCCGAGAACGACCAGCGTGGCGAGGCCCACCGGGACGCTGGTCCGGCGGGGCCGCAGCGCAGCGACGGAGTAGAGGCAGAACAGGGCGCCGAGACCGCCGTTGACCTGCGCGTACCCCAGGCCGAACACCGTCAGGGAGGCCAGCAGCGTCACGGCCAGCGTGGCGATCGGGGCCGCCGTGCGGACGATCACCGGCAGGCCGCTGAGGAGGACGAGGACGACGCCGAGCAGGTCGGGGGCGTGCTGGCCGGCCTGGGTGCCGGCGAGCGAGACGAGCCCCACCAGCGTCACGAACGCGGCGAGGAGCGCGTCGATCAGCACCGGCGACTGCCCCAGCCACCGGCGGCAGCGCTCCCACAGCTCCTGACGCACACCAGAACCTTATGAAGACCGCGCAGCCCGAAACCTCATCCTGAAGGAGGATCCGTCGCTAGCATCCAGCTGTGGTCCACGGGGTCTCCGCCGAACCGCCGCCGCGAACCCTCGAACGGGCCCGCCCACCGGCGAGTCACGAGGTGCTGCGCTCGCTCGGGATCGACGTCCTCGTCGACATCATTGAGAAGAGCTCCTACGGCGTCTGCATCACCGGCGACGAGCACACCTGGCTCTACCTGAACCCGGCGGGCGCCCGCCTCGTGGGCAGGTCCTTCGAGGAGCTCTACGGCGAGGACTACCTGCTCTCGTTCGCACCGCACGAGCGTGACGCGCTGCTCGCGCTGGAGATCGACCAGCGCGACGGCGACACCGGTTTCTACACCAACACGGTCGTGCGCGACGACGGCACGGAGCGCGAGATGACCTGGTCGGGGACGGCGGTGCGCACGCCCCTCGGCGAGGTGGCCCCGGCGATCTTCCACGACACCAGCCGCATCCGCCGCGCCCAGCGCGAGGCGTCCGCGCTGGCCGACGCGGCGGCCCGCCTGGCCGAGGGGAGCGACCCCCGGGGGATCATCAACGCCCTCGCGCAGGCGGCCGTGGCCACCACCCGGGCCTTCGTGTGCCTCGTCCTGGCCGCGTCCGACGCGATCACGGGTGACGGTCTCGGGCCGCTGCGGATCATCGGGCACAGCGACGACGGCGAGACCTGGGGGCCCGCGCTCGTCGCCGCGGTCGAGGGGCTGGCGCTGCCGCTGACGGAGTTCCCCGAACGGCACCTGCTCACCGGGCGTCGACCCGTGCTGCTCGCCGACCACCGACGGCGGCTGCTCGCCGACCCGGCGACGGCGGCACTGGTCGGCGGCACCGACGTGCCGTGGGAGGGCTCCGCCCTCGTGCCGCTGCGCGCGGACGGGCGCCTCGTCGGCGTCCTCGTGGCCCTGCTGCCGCCGGAGGTGACGTCGCCCAGCGAGGAGGAGACCGAGTTCTGGGCGTCGCTCGCCGACCAGGCCAGCGCGGCGCTGACCTCGGCCAGGCTCAGGTCGCAGGCCGAGACGACCGCCGCGGCCGCGGAGCGCCTGCGCATCGGCCGGGACCTGCACGACTCCGTCAGCCACGCGCTCTTCGTGCTGCGGCAGCGCGCCGAGATCATCGAGAAGGCGCTGGACACGGGCAACGAGGCGCTGCTGCAGGCCGCGGCCGCCAGCCTCAAGGACGTCTCCCAGCAGGCGATCACCGACATGCGCGCCCTCCTGGCGGAGCTGAGGCCGACCACCACGGCGGGCCGGGACCTCGTCGCGGACCTGCGGAAGCTCGCGGGCGAGGTGTGGCAGCGCCACGGCCTCGAGGTCGACGTCGACGTGGACCCCGTCGCGCAGACGTACGCGGCCTCGCTGGAGAGCCGCACCTGCGAGCACCTGGAGCGGGTCGCGGGCGAGGCGCTGCACAACGCCGCCAAGCACGCGCGGGCGGCGCGGGCGACGATCTCGCTCACCCTCGCCGGGAGCGGTGCCGGGGAGAGTGGCGGTGAAGGCGCCCATACCGGGGCGGGCGGTGTCGCTGCCGGGGGGAGTGCCGGTGCCGGGGGGAGTGCCGGTGCCGGGACGAGTGGCGGTGCCGGGACGAGTGGCGGTGCCGGGACGAGTGGCGGTGCCGGGACGAGTGGCGGTGTCGGGCCCGGCGAGCTCATGCTGTCCGTGCGTGACGACGGCCGCGGCGGCGCACCCACCACGGGCGCCGCGGGCGGGCACGGCCTGCGCACCATGCGCGAACGGATGACCCTGTGCGGCGGCAGCCTCACGGTCACCTCCGAACCGGGCGCGGGCACCGAGGTCACCGCGTACCTGCCGCTCCCGTAGGTCACACCACGGTCGCTTCTCGCACACCTCTGCCGTCCGTAAGTCGTCCTCCGGAGATTTAGTGTGCGTGGGCCGACTTCATCTCCGGAGGGTCACTGACGGGTCGACTGACGCAGCCGGACCCGGTGCTCGCCGGCCCGTGCACCCGGTCGCCGGCGCGCTCAGCGCTGGTGCGGCGGGAGCGGGACGCCGCCGCACGCGCCGGAAGGGGCGCCGCACGCGCCGGAAGGGGCGCCCCGCACGGGACGCCCCTTCCGGGCTGACTGCGGCCACCGGTCAGGCGGTCGCGATGGCCTCCAGCACCGGCATCCGCGACGCCCGGCGCGCGGGCCAGACCGCCGCCAGCACACCGACCACGCCGGCGATGACGACGAGCCCGCCGAGCCGGACCGTGGGCACGGCCAGCTCGCTGATGCCCTGACCCTCCATCACCGACACCAGGCTGGTGCCGAAGGCGACCCCGAGCACCAGGCCGAGCGTGGCGCCGAACAGCGCGATCAGGACCGCCTCGAGCCGCACGGCCCGGCGCAGCTGCCGCCGGGACATCCCCACGGCCCGCAGCAGGCCGACCTCGCGGGTGCGCTCCATCACCGACAGCGCGAGGGTGTTGACGATCCCCAGCACCGCGATGAGCACCGAGAGCACCAGCATCGCGTTGATCAGCATGAGGATCTGCCCGACCTGGGCCTGCTGCTCCTGCGTGAACTCGGCCTGGTCCTTGACGGTGACGACAGGGTAGTCCACCAGCACCGCCTCGGCCGCGTCACGCACGGCCCCGGTGTCGGCGCCGTCGGCCATCTCGAGGAAGAGCCAGCGGTCGAGCGCGTCGCCGCCGAGCTGCTCGACGTCCTCGAGCGGCACCACGATGGGGCCGACGGCGGGGTTGGCCTCGAATGTGCCCACCAGGGTGATCCCGCGCTCGCTGCCGTCGACCCCGACCGCCTGCACGATGTCGCCGATCTCCCAGCCGCGGTCCTCCGCGGTCGCCGTGTCGGCGAGCATGCCGCCGGTGGGCTCGCCGTCGACCATGGCGAGCACCATGCTCTCGGCCATGGTGACCTCGTCGGCGGCCATGAACGTCGAGACCTCGCCGTCGAGCTGGGCGGAGGCCAGCCGGGACACCCCGACCGAGGACAGCCCGTCGATCTTCCGCATCTCCTCCGCGATCGCCGGCGAGAACGGCTGGCCCACCGACGTCGAGACGATGAAGTCCGCCTGCAGCGTCTCGTCGACCGTGGTGCCGATCGACTCGTCGGCCGACGCACCGATGATGCTGAACGCCGACACCAGGGTCGCGCCGACCATGAGCGCCGAGGCGGTGGCCGCCGACCGGCGCGGGTTGCGCAGCGCGTTGTCCCGCGCCAGCCTGCCGGCGGGACCGTAGACCCGCGGCAGCACCGCACCGACCCCCCGCACGAACGGGCCGGCCAGCACCGGGCCGAGCACGATCGCCGCCACCAGCAGCGCGAGCGAGCCGCCACCGACGAGGGCCGCGGCCGTCGTCGTGTCGTCCTGCACGAGCCCGGCGACCAGGCCGGCCCCGCCGGCGAGCAGGAGCATCGAGCCGCCGACCGCGCGGTGCCGCAGGGATCGCTCCGGCATCGCCTGGTCGTCGCGCAGCGCCGCCACGGGCGCCACCTTGGCGGCGCGGCGGGCCGGCCGGTACGCGGCGGCGAGCGTGACGAGGACGCCGATGACGTAGGAGGCCACGACCGTCGTCAGCTGGATCACCAGGCCGCCGTCGAGCGTCAGTCCCATGGTGCCGAACGCGGCCCGCAGGCCCGAGGCGATCCCGAGGCCGGCGAAGAGACCGACGGTCGACCCGAGGAACCCGAGCACGAGCGCCTCGGCCAGCACCACGCGGGTCACCTGGCCGCGGCCGGCACCGAGGGCCCGCAGGAGCGCGAGCTCGCGGGTGCGCTGCGCCACGAGCATCGCGAACGTGTTGAGGATGATGAAGCTGCCGACGAACAGGGCGACGCCGGCGAAGACCATGAGGAAGATGTTGATGAAGCTGAGCTGCCCCTCGAGGAGCTCCTTCTGCGCCTCCACCTCCTCGGTGCGGGTTGTCACGTCGTAGCCCGTGCCGAGGGCCTCCTCGATGCGCTCGGCCACCACCGCGTCGTCGAGGCCGTCGGCCGCCTCCACGGACAGGCCGTGGACGGTGCCGGGCCGGGCCAGCAGCTCCTGCGCGGCGGTGTGCTCGAAGGCGGTCAGCGACGCGCCGGCGAGGCCGCCGCTCTCCCCGAAACGCAGGATCCCGACGACGGTGGCCTCGACCCGCGGGCCGGGGGTCAGGACGTCGACGCGGTCGCCGACGCCGTAGCCGGTCTTCTCGGCGGTCGTCTCGTCGAGCACGACCTCGTCGTCCGCCCGGGGGGCCCGGCCGTCGGAGAGGGTCATCCCGAGGTTCTCGTCGGTGTTCCAGCCGACGCCCACGCCGGGTGCGCCGCCGGTGGCGACGACCTTGCCGTCGGGGCCGATGACGTAGACGCCCTCGGACTGGACGTAGCCCGCGACGGCGGCGACGCCGTCGACCCCCGCGACCTCGTCGACGAGCGACTCGGGCAGCAGGACGCCGGAGGCCATGCCGGGGCCCTGGGCGTCGAAGGCGCTCGCGGCGGTGACGTTGACGTCGGCGGTGGTGCTCTCGAAGAGCGCGGTGAAGGTCCGGCTCAGGGTGTCGGTGAAGACGAGCGTGCCGGCGACGAACGCGACGCCGAGCACGACGGCCAGACCGGAGAGGGCGAGGCGCAGCTTGTGCGCCATGAGGCTGCGGAGGGCGAGCTTGCGCATCAGGCACCACCGGCGGGGTCGAAGGCCTTCATGCGCTCCAGGACGCGGTCGGCGGTGGGGTCGGCCATCTGGTCGACGAGCCGCCCGTCGGCGAGGAACAGCACCTGGTCGGCGTAGGACGCCGCGACCGGGTCGTGCGTCACCATGACGATGGTCTGGCCCAGCTCGCGCACCGAGGTGCGCAGGAAGCCCAGGACGTCGGCGCCGGAGCGGCTGTCGAGGTTCCCCGTCGGCTCGTCCGCGAAGATGATCTCCGGCCGGCTGGCCAGCGCCCGGGCGCACGCCACCCGCTGCTGCTGGCCGCCCGAGAGCTGGTTGGGCCGGTGGCTGAGCCGCTGCTGCAGCCCGACGGCGGTGACGACCGCGTCCAGCCATTCCTGGTCCGCGCGCCGGCCGGCCAGGTCCATCGGCAGGGTGATGTTCTCCAGCGCGGTGAGCGTGGGGATGAGGTTGAAGGCCTGGAAGATGAAGCCGACCTTGTCCCGCCGCAGGTCGGTGAGCTGCCTGTCCTTGAGCGTCGTCAGGTCGACCCCGCCGATCCAGGCCGTGCCGCTGGTGGCCTCGTCGAGCCCGGCCATGCAGTGCATGAGCGTCGATTTGCCGGACCCGGACGGGCCCATGATCGCGGTGAAGACCCCGCGCGGGAAGACGACGTCGACGCCGTCGAGGGCGACGACGCGGGTCTCACCGTCGCCGTAGACCTTGGTCAGGCCCGCGGCGCGTGCCGCCGCGGGGACCGAGTCGGGGGGAAGCTGCTGCGGAGCGGTGCTCCGCCGTACTGCCGGGGTGGTGGACGTCGTCAACGGTCCGCTCCTTGTCTGCCTCTGCCAGCGACTGTCGCTGCTGAGGAGGACGCTAGGGACGACGGCGTGCCGGCAGATCCCGCGGAAGAACGGACCTGGCGCGGGACTTCAGGACGACGGGCCGACGCCGCCTCCTCCTCGAGAGGGAGCCGCCTCTCGGCCGGCGGGCCGGGGACCGGGTGGCAGCAACCGGCCGTGACCGCAAGCGCACACCGGCCGTTCACCCGCGGGCCATGTGCGCTCACTACGGTCGGGAACCGTGCCGGACGACGACGTCCGGGCACACCACAGCGAACGTCCGAGCACCCGGGGGAACCGTGCACCTGCCCGCCCGAAGACTGACCGCCGCGCTCGCGGGCGCCGGTCTCTGCCTCGCCACCGTGGGCGCCCTGCCCGCGCTCGCCACCACAGACTCCGCCGAGATCGCCGGCGCCGAGGCCCTCGCCGACCTCGTCACGGTCGGCGACGACGGCGGCTTCGACCTCGGGGCCGACGGCTCGGTGCTCCACGAGGTCTCCACCACCGCCGTCGCGCCGGGCCTGGACCTGACGAGCTTCCAGCGCCTGGAGGAGAAGGGCTGGACGTCCGGCAACATCCTCCGGGCGGACCTCACGGAGCCGACCCTGAGCATGAGGGTCCTCGACTCCGGGACCACCACCGCGCCGGCCACCGTGCTCGACCAGGTGAAGGGCTCCGGGGCGGTCGCCGCCGTCAACGGCAACCACTTCGACATGAACTTCACCAACGCGCCGATCTTCACCACGGTCAGCGACGGCGAGATCATCAACGGCTACAGCCAGCCCTACCCGGCCTTCACGCTCACCGACGGCGTCGCCGCCGTCGAGTACCTCTCCGCCTCCGGCACCCTCACCGCCGGCGACGTGACCCACGAGCTCGCCGGCCTCAACCGCGCCACGGTCCCGGCGAACTCGATCGGGGTCTACAACGAACGGTGGGGGAGCGCCTCCCTGGACCGGCCCGCCGGCCTGCCCGGCGAGACCGACGTCGCGACCGCCGTCGTCTCCGGCGGGGTGGTCACCGCCGTCGCCGACACCGCGGGCGAGCCGGTCTTCCCCGACGGCGGACAGATCCTCCTCGGCCGCGGCGCCGGCGCCCGGGCACTCCGGGCCCTCGAGGTCGCCCAGGCGGTCGAGATCACGGTGGAGCCGAGCTCCGACGTCGACCTGGGCATCGGCGGCAACGTCCCGCTGGTCCTCGACGGCGCGCTCGCCGACTTCCCCGACGAGCCCGTCGCCGCCCGCACCGTGCTGGGGCTGACCGAGGACGGCTCCGAGCTCATCGTGGCCACGGTCGACGGCCGCAGCGCGACGGCCCGCGGTCTGACGCGCGTGGAGATGGCCGAGCTCATGATCGACCTCGGCGCGCACAACGCCGTGAACATCGACGGCGGCGGGTCCACCACCATGGTCGCCCGCCCGGCCGGCGGCACGGACGTCGAGCTCGTCAACGTGCCGTCGGACGGCTCGCAGCGCGTGGTCGCGAACTCCCTGGCCTTCTTCTCCTCCGCGGACACCGCGAAGCTCACTGACGTCGCGGTCCGCCCGGTGCTCGACGGCGAGGACGCCCACCACGTCCTCCCCGGGCTGCGCCGCACCGTCGAGGGCGTCGGGCTGTCGGAGCAGCTCGCCGGCACCGACGCCCGTGGGCGGTTCACCGTCACCTCGCCCGGTTCGCTGCCGAACGGCAAGGACGCCAACGCCGTCGTTGCGGAGCAGACGAGGACCGGCGCGGTCCTGGAAGGCGTCACGCCCGGTCCGGCCACCGTCACGTTCAAGGCGTCCGGCCTCACCGGTGCCACCAACCTCACGGTGCTCGGCCCGCTCGACCACGTCACCGCCTCCACGCAGCAGATCGCCATGGAGGGCGAGGGTGACACCGCCACCATCCGCCTCACCGGCCACGACGCCGACGGGTTCTCCGCGCCGATCGAGATCGCCGACGTCGAGGCATCCGTTCCCGGCGGCTTCACCATCGAGCCGGCCGGTCTGGACGCCTTCACGGTCACCGCGACGACCGCGTCCGGCTCCGCCGTCGTCCAGCTCGCGGTCGCCGGCACGGTCGTGCAGGTGCCCGTCACCGTGGGGCTGACCACCAAGCCCGTCACGGACCTTGCCGACGGCGCGTCCTGGCGCTTCGAGCAGGCCCGCGCCTCGGGGGCGCTCACGGTGGCCCAGGGCCCCGACGGCCAGCCCGCGCTCCGACTGACCCACGACTTCACCACCTCGACGGCGACGCGCGGCTCCTACGCCGTCGCGCCGGCCCCGATCCCCGTGCCCGGCCAGCCGCAGGCCATCACGATGCTGATCGACGGCGACGCCACCGGCGCCTGGCCGCGCCTGCAGGTGCGCGACGGCGACGGGGTGGTCAAGCAGCTCGACGGCCCCATGATCACCTGGGAGGGCTGGAAGGAGACCACGTTCACCGTCCCGGCGGGCACACCGTTCCCCCTCACGCTCGAGCGGGTGCGGATCATGGAGACGCGGTCCACCGCGAGCTACCGGGGCGACATCACCTTCACCGACATCCGCGCCGTCGTCGCGCCCGACGTAGAGCAGCCGGTGGCCGTGCCCGTGCACGATCCGGTGATCGTCACCGACGGCACCGTGGACGGCTTCGCCCAGCGGATCGCGGTCATGTCCGACGCGCAGTTCGTCGGCCGGGCGCCGGGGTCGGACACCGTCGCGGCCGCGCGGCGCACCTTGCAGGAGATCGTCGCGGAGGACCCGGACCTCCTGGTCATCAACGGCGACCTGGTCGACGAGGGAGCACCGGTCGACTTCGACCTCGCGAGGCGTGTGCTCGACGAGGAGGTCGGCGACGCCGTGCCGTACCTCTACGTGCCCGGCAACCACGAGATCATGGGCGGCTCGATCGAGGAGTTCGAGGCGGCGTTCGGGCCGGCGCAGAACGTGGTGGACGTTGACGGCACGCGGGTCATCACCCTGGACACCTCTGCCGGCTCGCTGCGGGCCGGCGGGCTCGACCAGATCCGGCTCCTGGAGGACTCCCTCGCCGAGGTCGCGTCCGACCCGACGCTCACCGGCGTGGTGGTGTTCTTCCACCACCCGACCGAGGACCCGCTGCCCGCGGACGCCTCGCAGATCTCCGACCGGCACGAGGCCGCGGCGCTCGACGCGCTGCTCGGTGACTTCCGGGCGAGGTCCGGGAAGTCCGTCGCGGCGGTCAACGCGCACGTCGGCGCCTTCCACGCCCGCAGCTTCGAGGGCGTCTCGAACGTCGTCAACGGCAACTCCGGCAAGTCGCCGGCCTCCACGCCGGACAAGGGCGGCTTCACCGGATGGACGCTGCTCGGCGTCGACCCGGCCGAGGGCGTCGTCGGGGCGAACCCTGTGCCCGTGACCGACCGGCTGCAGTGGCTGCGCGCCGAGGTCCACGCCCGCGTCGACTCGCTCGTGCTCGACGTGCCGGCGGAGCTGGCGCTCGGCGAGACCGCCGTCGTGACCGGGACGGTCACGCAGGACGGCGGGCGCCAGGTGCCCGTCGCCTGGCCGATGAGCGCCGACTGGTCGGGGGAGGGCGTGACGATCGCCCCTGCCTCGGGCACGGAGCTCGAGGGCGGTGCGTCGGTGCTGCGACTCAACCCCGCCACGGGCGAGCTCACCGCCGTCGGCTCCGGGACCGCGACCGTGCGGCTCACGGTCAACGGCGTGACGGAGGAGGTCACCGTCACCGTGCCCGAGGCGGAGGTGCCGGAGTGCGAGACGCCCGGCCACGCGCCGACGACGCCGCCCGGCGGCTCCGGCGGCAACGCCAAGGCGCTCGAGCGCGGGCTCGGCAGGCCGCCGTGGGGCTGCGGGGCGTGAGGCTGCCCGGCGGCGACGCCGGGTGAGTGACGCGGGGCCGTCCTCACGGGGGGAGAGGGCGGCCCCGCTCGAGTCCCACGCAGGTGGACGCTCTGCAGCGGTTCGCCCGCGCCAGCACCGAGCACCTCCATGGCATGGTCGACGCGAATGCCGGTCAGCTGCGGCTGGCGGCCGCGGCGGTCCTCGAGTCGGCGCGGCACGGTGGTCTCGTGTACGCGGCAGGCTCGGGACACTCCCTCGCGAGCGTGCTCGAGACCTTCTACCGTGCCGGCGGGCTGCCCTTCGTCCGGCCGCTCTGGGACGCCGAGCTGCTACCACTCAACGGGGCCGACCGCTCCACCGTCGCGGAGCGGCGACCTGGGCTCGGCGACAGGCTCGTCAAGGACGCCGCGGTCGGTCATCACGACACCGTCGTCGCTGTGCGACGCCCTGCTGTGGGACGCGCTTCTCGTGCTGTGCTCGGAGCTGGAGCCGCAGACCCCGTTCTGGCGCAGCGCCAACACGACCGGACCGACGAACATGGAGATGATCGAGCAGTACCGCGCGATGGTTCCCGAGCTGCGCTAGACAGTGGTGGTCGGAAGTGCGCCTGCGTTACGCGGGAGCCGCCGTTCCTCGTGAACACACCGGGGCGATCGGCAGAACTCGTCGTCCGGCCTCAGCGGCGCGCCTCCGGGGCACTCGGTGACGGAAGAGTCGGAGAACGCCCTGTCCGTGGCACGCTGACCACCATGAAGCAGGACACCACCACGGCCCCCGGCGCGCGTCCCGACGGCTGGCCTGTCACGGACGGCGGGGCACTCAGCGACCGCCTCGGCATCACGTTCAGCGAGCTCGGCCCGGAGCGGGCCGTGGCGACGATGCCCGTGGAGGGCAACACCCAACCCCACGGCATCCTGCACGGCGGCGCCTCCGCGGCGCTCGCCGAGACGGTCGCCTCGGCGGCCGCGAACGTCCATGCGGGCCAGGGGAAGGTCGCTCTCGGCGTTGAGCTGAACGCCAGTCACCACCGCAGCGCCTCCGAAGGTGCCGTCACCGCGGTCGCGACCGCGCTCCACCTGGGCCGCACGCTGGCGAGCTACGAGGTTGCGGTCACGGACAAGCAGGGCCGTCGCCTGTGCACTGCCCGTATGACCTGCGTGGTCGTCGCGGACCCGCGCGGCAGGAGCTGACGTGCGCCGGCACGCTACGTGCCGACGGTGGGAGCCGAGGAGGCTGTCGTCGTCGGCCGCATCGCCCGGCGACCCGTCCGGCAGAGGCGCTCGGGTCCGAAGACCGCGATGACGAGCACCGCCGCCGTGACCGTGACGGTGGCGGTCATCCATGGGGCCGAGCTGAGGACGTCCAGCACGTTGGAGATGCCGTGGCGCAGGACAGCGACGAGCAGGCTGCCGCGGGCGCTGTTGTACAGCCAGGTGCAGAGCACCGCCTCGGCGATCATCCAGACGACGAAGGGCAGCACGGGACAGGCGGACATCGTCGGGTCCCCGCCCATGATGAGCGGCAGGTGCCACAGCGCCCACAGCGCGCCGACGACGAGGCTCACGGTGAGCGCGCTGTGCCGGTGCAGAACGCCAGCACCGGGTGCGCCCGGACCCGACCCGTCACGGCCACCGCATGCTCACCTCGTGGTCAGCACGCCACGGGTGCGCCCGCCCAGGGAGCACCTCGCGCTCCCTCCACCGTTCTCCGGGACCACGGCCGCGCCAGGCTCCTTCGTCCCTGGCGCGGCCGCGGGGCTGCTCAGATGGCCGCGCGGATGCCCATGCCTGTGGCGAGCCGGTCGGCGATGTCGTTGCGCAGAGCCTTCTTGTTGATCTTGCCGACCTTCGTCGTCGGGAGCTCGTCCGTGACCTCGAGGTGCTCGGGCCACTTGTACCGGGCGACCCCGGCCGCCTCCATCGCGGCGTTGACGTCCTCGAGGGAGAGGGTCGCGCCGTCGTGCGGGACGACGTAGACGCACACGCGCTCGCCGAGGACGTCGTCGGGCATGGCCACGGCGGCCACGAGCCGGACCGCGGGCAGCTGGTAGACGAGGTTCTCGACCTCCTCGGCGGAGATCTTCTCCCCGCCGCGGTTGATCATGTCCTTGTCGCGGCCCTCGACGATGAGGTTGCCCATCTCGTCCATGCGGCAGATGTCGCCGGAGCGGTACCACCCGTCCGCGGTGAAGGCCCGGGCGTTCTGCTCCTCGGCCCGGTAGTACCCGCGCAGGGTGTACGGGCCCTGGGTGACGAGCGAGCCCGGGGTGCCCTGCGGGACCGGGTTGTCGTGCTCGTCGACGAGCAGGACCTCGTCGGCGGGGGACATCGGCCGGCCCTGGGTGGTGAAGATGACCTCCTCGGGGTCGTCGAGGCGGGTGAAGTTCAGCAGTCCCTCCGCCATGCCGAACACCTGCTGCAGGGTGCAGCCCAGCGTTCCGGGCACGCGGCGCGCCACCTCGTCGGCCAGCCGCGAGCCGCCCACCTGGAGCACCTGGAGCGAGGCGAGCTGGTCGGTCGGGTGCGCCGCCTGCTCGTCCAGCCACCGCTTGGCGACGGCGGGGACGACGGCGGTGTGCGTGACGCCCTCGGCCTCGATGGTGGCGAAAGCCCGGACGGGCGAGGGACTGGGCAGCATGACCACCGTGCCCCCGGCTAGCAGGGTGCCGAGCACGCCGGGGCAGGCCAGCGGGAAGTTGTGCGTCGCCGGGATGGCCACGAGGTAGACCGTCGTGGCGTCGAAGCCGCACACCCGGTTGGACTCCCTGGCGTTGTACGCGTAGTCGTCGTGCGAGCGGGGGATGAGCTTCGGGATCCCGGTGGTGCCGCCGGAGAGGAGGAAGAGGGCGACGTCGGAGCTCGCCGGTTCCTCCGCGTCCCACCGCGCCCTGAGGGAGGCGGCCTCGACGCCGTCGACCGGCGGCGCGCAGAGCGCCCGCAGGTCGACCGCCCCCTCCGCGACGTGCTCCCCGGCGACGAGCACGTGCTCGAGGACCGCGTGCTCGGCGGTGAGGTCGAACCCGAGCTGCTGGTGGTCGAAGTCCTTCACCACGTCGGGCACCGCGACGGCGACCGCCTCGGCGTGCTCGACGAAGTAGGACATCTCGTGGCGGCGGTGCCCGGGCAGGGCCATCACCGGCACGATCCCGGCGCGGAAGCAGGCGAGCGTCAGGACGACGAACTCCCAGCAGTTCGGCAGCTGGACGACGATCCGGTCGCCACGGGCCACGCCGAGGTCCCGGAGCCGGGAGGCGGCGGCGTCGGCACGGGCGACGAGATCGGCGTAGGTGATGCGCACGTCGCCGTCGACGACGGCGGTCCTGGCCTGACGCTCGTCGGCGGCGGCCCAGAGGTGGTGACCCAGGGTCCTGCCCTCCCAGTAGCCGGCGGCGGTGAACCGCTCGACGAGCTCGGCGGGCCAGGGGACGATTCCTTCGGCGATGGGGCGGACCATCACGACTCCTTCGTGGTGACGACAGCGTCGAGGGCGACGAGCCCGTCCGCGGTGACCCGCAGCGGGTTGATCTCGACGTCGCCCAGGTGGGGGTGATCGAGCAGCAGGGTGCCGAGCGCGCTGAGCAGGCCGGCGAGCTCGGACCGGTCGAGGGTGGGCGAGCCGCGGAAGCCTTCCAGCAGGGCGCGCCCGGCGAGGTCGTCGGGCATGGTGGCGGCCTCGGCGGGGGAGAGCGGCGCGACGCGCAGGCTGACGTCCTGCAACGCCTCGGCAACGGTGCCGCCGAGCCCCAGCAGGACGACGGGGCCGAAGACCGGGTCCCGGCGGGCGCCGACGATGAGGTCGACGCCGGAGGGGGCCATCCTCTCGACGAGGACCCGGTCCGCCCCCGCGGCGCGCAGGGCGGTGAGGGCCTCGTCCAGCTCGTCGTGGGTGCGCACGCCCAGGCGCACGCCGCCGATCTCGGTCTTGTGCAGCACGGCGGCGTCGAGCAGCTTCACGGCGACAGGCCCGCCGATCGCGTCGAGCGCCGCGTGGGCCTCGGCGTCGGTGGCGCAGGCGCGGCGGGGCATGGTGCGGAAGCCGAGCCGCTCCACGAGAGCCTTGGCCTCGTCCTCGTCCCACGCCGACCGGGTCACGACGGGCGACGGGCCGTCCTCTCCGCCGTCGGCCTGTGCCGCTCCGCCGCCGCCCACGGGTGCGGCGTCCCGGCGGGCGTGCTGCCGCCGGGCGTCCTCGACGAGCGCGGCCACCCCGGTGGCCAGCGACGTGGGGGCGCCGTACGCGGGGACGCCGGCGGCGTGGAGACGACGGCGGATCTGACGGACCTCCTCCGGCGCGCCGCCGAGCCCGACGAGAGTGGGGACCGCGGAGCCGGCCGACGCGGCCGGGACCGTGGCGGCCAGGTCGATGCTGTCCGGCTCCGTGAGGGCGTACGTGGCGACGGCGTCCACGCGGGGGTCGGCGGCGACGGCCTCCAGCACGGCGCCGAACGTCTCGCTCGGGCGACCGGTGTCGACGGGATTGCGCTGGTAGGTCAGCGGCGGAAGGAGCTCGCCGATGCGTGCGACCGTGCCGTCCGATAGGCCGGGCACGGCGACGCCGTGCCCGCGCAGGCTGTCCATGAGCAGCAGACCGGGGCCGGCCTGCGCCGTGACGATGCCGACACCGGGGTCCGCGGCCGGGGCGAGACGCGCGTGGGAGAGCGCCGCGACCGCGTCGACGAGCTGCTGCTCGTCGTCGACCAGCACCGCGCCGGCCTGCCGGAGCGCGGCGCGCGTGGTGCGCCAGGAGGTGGCCAGCGCACCGGTGTGCGACTGCGCGAACTCGGCAACGTCGTTGCGGCCGACCACCAGTGCCACCACGGGCACCCGCTCCGTCAGCGCCCGGACGGACTCCACGAGGCGGCGCCCGTCGGCCACCGACTCCACGTGGAGCGCGACCACCCGGGTGGCGTCGTCCCCGCGGAGGTGATCGAGGACGTCGGCGGCGGTGACGTCGGTGGCGTTGCCCAGTCCCACCGCGAGGCTGACGCCCAGGCCGGCGTCGGCGAGGAGGAAGGACAGGGCGTGGTTGATCCCGCCGGACGCCGCGACGACGGCGACCCCGCCGGCCGGGACGTCGCCCGCCGCCGGCACGAAGCTCGCGGTGAGCTTGTGGGCGGGGGAGAAGAAGCCGGAGGTGTTCGGCCCGAGCAGGCGGACCCCGGTGCGGCGCGCCGCGGCGAGAAGGGCCGCCTGGTGGGCGGCGCCGTCCGCGCCGGACTCGGCGAACCCGCCGGCGCAGACGAGGGCGGCCCTGGTCCCGGCCGCGGCGGCGTCCTCGACGGCGGACGCGCACGCCGCGGCCGGCACGCACAGGACGGCGAGGTCCAGCGGGGCGCCCAGCGCCTGCGACGCGGCAGCCACGGAGGCGTGCAGACCGGCGCCCGGGTCGGGGTTGCGCGAGTTGACGAGCCCGAGGGCGCCGTCGAAGCTCCGCAGCGAGCGGGCCATGACCGCGCCGAGCTTGGCGCCGGAGCGGGAGGCCCCGACGACGGCGACGCCGCGAGGGGAGAAGAGCGGGCGCAGGTCAGACATCGGTGCCTCCGGTGGTCACGACGAGGTCGGCGCGGCCGGAGAGCACCAGGGTGGCGGCGCGGTCCTCGTCGGCCTGCTCCTCCACCAGGGCCACCGGCAGGCCGGCGGCCAGCCGGGCCTCCTCCGCGAGCAGCACCCGGGTCAGGGGGGTGCCTCCGTGGACCGCGACGAGCGTCGGCGCCTCGGTGCGGCAGGCGGCCACGACGGCCGCCGCACCGGCGACGCCGTCCTCGCTCTCGGGGGCGGCGAGCCACAGGCCCCACGGTTCGTCCTTGCCGAGGTGACGCGCCGGTGTGCCGCCGTCGTCCGCCGGGCAGCCGGCCAGCGGGACCTGGTTGCCGACGCCGTCGGCCACGAACCGGGCGCCGTCGCGCTCGACGATGCGGGCGGTGCGGCCCGGGAAGACCACGTCGCCGAGGTCGAGCGGGGTGCTCAGCGGGTCGCTGCCGTGGCGCTCGCGCCAGGCGGCGTCGACGGCGGCAACGAAGTCCGGGTCGCGGCGGGCGATCTTGGCGCGGCCGATGGACCGGCTCATGAAGTGGAACGCGAACTGGGTGGGGTCGAACGCGGCGTGGTAGCGGCCGAAGTGCTCCCACCACGACAGGCTCGGGCGCGCCGATCCCTGGATCTTCTCCACCGACGGGCGGGCAGCCGCCTCGTAGGCGACGAGGGCCTGCTCGACGTCGTCGTGCTCGGCGACGGCGCGGGCGAGCTCGATCGCGTCCTCCATCGCCATCTTGGTGCCCGAGCCGACCGAGAAGTGGGCCGTGTGCGCGGAGTCGCCCAGGAGCGCGACCCTGCCGGCGTGCCAGGTGGCGGCGCGGCGGGTGCGGAAGTTGCCCCAGCGGGAGTTGTTGACCAGCAGCGGCTGCCCGTCGATCTCGTCGGCGAAGAGGTCCTCGAGGTACTTCCGGCTCTTCTCGTCGCTCGCCCCGGGCGGCTGGGTGACGTCGAACTCGTCAAGACCCGCGCGGCGCCAGGTCTCCTCGTCGGTCTCGACGATGAACGTGCTCACGTCGTCGGAGATCGGGTAGCCGTGGACGGCGAAGACTCCGTGCGGGCCCTCCTTGTGCACGAAGGTCAGCCCGTCGAACATGTACGACGTCCCGAACCAGATGAACTTCGCGCTCGCCTCGACGGCGGACGGGCCGAACTCGCCGGCGAGTCGCTCGCGGGTTCGGGAGTTCGCGCCGTCGGAGGCGACGACGAGGTCATGGTCGGCGAGAACGTCGTCGACGTCGACGTCGGTCTCGAAGCGCAGGTCCACGCCCTCGGCGCGGGCACGCTCCTGCAGCAGGAGCAGGAGGGTCTTGCGGGAGATCGCGCCCATCCCGTTGCCGCCGACCGTGATCCGCTCGCCCTTGAGCCGGACCTCGATGTTCTCCCAGTGCCTCCCGTGCTCGCGCAGGGCGTCGATGAGAACCGGGTCGGCGTCGTCGATCTTCTTCAGGGTGGCGTCCGAGAAGACGACGCCGAAGCCGTAGGTGTCGTCGGCGCGGTTGCGCTCGTAGACGGTCACGCGGGCGTCCGGCCGGCGCTGCTTGATGAGCGTGGCGGCGAACAGCCCGCCTGGGCCGCCGCCGATGCAGGCTACAGAGAGCGACATGGATTCTCCTACGCGTCACGTCGTCGTGCGGTCGTGATGACCTCGTTCACCGAGTGTGTGACACATGGGCGACGGCCGTCAAGTGAGTGACGCAGGAATGTCGTCCGCGCCGGCCGCGGCGGTGCGTGGGGCGGGGGTGGTCGGGGCCGTGGGTGTCACCGGAACCGTCGGTGGCTCCGGGTCCGTGCGCCGCGTGCCCGTCGCCTCGTCAACGGCGCGCTCGGCGGCGGGGCGCAGCAGCTCGGAGGCCTCGGTGAAGAGGTCGTAGGCGTCGTGGCCGAGCCAGCGGGCGGGGAGCAGCTCCAGCGGCAGCGCGGGGTCGCGGAAGGGGAACTTGCGCCACTCGCGGAAGAGCTCGATCCGCGCCACGAGCGACTCGTCCGGGCCCACCCGGCCCGAGCGGTAGCGGGGGAGCTCTGCCCGGTAGCGCTCGAGGAACGCCTGGTAGTCGGCGTTGAGCGTGGTGAGGTCCCAGCAGCGCTCGGCCATGTCGCGGTCGGCCGGGAGGCCCTTGGAGCGGGCTCGCAGCAGGTCGAGCCGGATGTCGCCGTGGTGCGCGAACTTCTCCTCCACGCGCGCGAGCCGGTCGTGGGGGGAGATCCAGGTCGAGGCCGCCAGCGGGCCGAAGCCGAGCCAGGCGAGCTCCTTGCGCAGGCTCTCGCGGGCGGACCTCGCAGACTCCGGCACGTAGTAGATCACCATGTGCCACCAGCCCTCCCAGGAGGTTCGCGGGGTGCCGAGGATCCTTTCGCGCCCCTCGTCGAGCATCTGCCAGCTGTGCTCGTTGAGGGCGTAGACGACCTCCCGGCCGTCGGCTCCCGGCCGGGTGTCGAGCCATCCCTCCTTCTTCAGGCGCGCCATCGTCACCCGTGCGGTCGAGGCCCCCACGCCGAACTTCTCCAGGAGCGCCACGAGGTCGCGCAGCGGCGCGGCCCCTCCGCGGTAGCGCAGGTAGCCGCCGAAGAGGTCGATGACGATGGACCGCGGCTTCATGGTGCTCCTCAAATCTGATTCGAATGCTTGACGACCGTCGTTCAGATGCCGTACACATTACCGGGAGTGAGGTGGTGCACACCACTGCCTCGCCCTCCATGACCACGGCAGGTGCCCGTCACCACGGGCTCGTCCTGCGCCCGCGGCGACCGTCTGCCGGCATGACCTTTCATCCCCCTGAACCACCTCACCGCAGGAGACAACGATGTCAGCATCCTCCGCCGCGCCGGCGGGGCCCGGGTCCCGCAAGGGCCTCGTCGTCGTCGCGCTCGCCTTCGCAGCCATCGTGCTCGACGGGTACGACCTCATGATCTACGGGGCGATGGTGCCAGCCCTCCTCCAGCACCCCACCTGGGAGCTGACCCCCGCGGACGTCGGCCTGATCGGCAGCTACGCCACCTTCGGCATGCTCGTCGGCGCGCTCGGCGTCGGTGCCCTGACGGACATCCTCGGCCGTCGGCGCATCATCATCGCGAGCATCATCTGGTTCAGCGCGGCCACGGCCGCCACCGCCATGGCGCCGACGCCGGAGCTGTTCGGGCTTTTCCGTCTCGTCGCAGGGATCGGTCTCGGCGGCGTCATGCCGACCGCCATCGCCCTGACCGTCGAGTACGCCCCGCGCGGCAAGCAGCAGTTCTACAACGCCATGATGTTCGTCGGGTACTCCTTCGGCGGGGTCTTCGCCGCACTGGCGGCGATGGCGCTTCTCGAGGACCACGGCTTCCGCCTGCTGCTCTGGCTGGGCGCCGCGCCGGCCCTGATCCTCGTGCCGCTCGTCTACCGCCACCTGCCTGAGTCGATGAGCTACCTCGCCGGCAAGGGGCGCAACGACGAGGCACAGGAGCTCGCTCGCGAGTACGGCGTCGAGGTCGAGGTGCGCTCGGCCGGCGGGTCGAAGAAGGCGCCGGGTGCGCTGCGGTTCCTCGTCTCGGCGAGCAACCGCGGCCCGCTGGCCCTGTTCTCCGTGGCGTCGTTCTCCGGGCTGCTGCTGGTGTACGGGCTCAACACGTGGCTGCCCCAGATCATGCGCAGCGCCGGGTACCCGCTCGGATCCTCGATCGCCTTCCTGCTGGTGCTCAACCTCGGCGCGATCGTCGGCAGCGTCGCCGCGGCCGCGCTGGCGGACAGGATGGGGCCGAAGTTCGCCGTCAGCCTCGCGTTCGGGGCCGCCGCGGTCACCCTCGTCGCCCTGAGCCTGCAGCCGCACGCCGCGCTGCTGTACCTCTTCGTCGCGGTCGCGGGACTCGGCTCGATCGGCACGCAGATTCTCGTCAACGGCTACGCCGCGGCGTTCTTCCCCGCCTGGGCGCGCGGCAGCGCGGTGGGGGTCACCCTCGGCATCGGCCGGATCGGCGCCGTCGTCGCCCCGATCATGGTCGGACTGATCATGGAGTCCGACCTCGGGTTCCGGTGGAACTTCTACTCCTTCATCGTCCCGGCCGTGATCGGTCTGCTCGTCATCCTTGCAGTGCCGCGCCGTACCGCGGCCGCCCGTGCGGCCGCGGTCGCGGAGGAAAGGGGCGCCGCCCCGGTGCGCCAGGGCTGACGCGCCGTTCGTCCGGCCCGGACACCATCCGCCGGCCACCATCCGAAGGGCTGTACCGCGCGGCGGTACGGCCCTTCGGCTGTTGCCGGCCCGGGCGCACCGACGGGGGACGCGTGGATCCGCACGGCCCACCGTGGCGCCCGCAGTCCTCGACGGGACCTCCTCTGGAGATCCCGCCGGCGGCGGCTCCTGACGACGACGCACGCCCGCCTCGTGGTTCGGCAGAGCGGGGACGCGCTCGGGCGCGACGTCGGTTCAGCCGTCCGTCCGGGTCCGTGCGGCGGCGTCGGCGGACGAGGCGTCGTGGGGCAGCACGGCGTGCTGCGGCGCGCCGGTCTCGAGCACCCGCCCCAGCGCCAGGACCACCAGACCGGCCAGGGCGACGCTGACCAGCGCGGCGCGCAGGCTGATCGCGTCGGCAAGGAGGCCGATGATCGTCGGCGAGACGAGGAACCCGACCCGCAGCAGCCAGCCGACGACGGTGAGGCCGACGCCGGGCGCCAGGCCGGGGAGCTCGTCGGCCGTGTGCATCACCGCGGGGACGAGCGTGGCGACACCGAGGCCGGCGAGGGCGAACCCGGCCAGCGTCGTCGGCAGCGACGGTACGGCGAGCGCCAGAGCCATGCCGAGTGCGATGAGCACCCCGCCGGTACGCACCACGCGGCGCTGCCCGTAGCGGTTGATCACCCGGTCGCCGGTGAACCGACCGAAGACCATCGCGACCTGCAGCGCGACGAAGGCGAGGCCGCCGGCGGCAGCGCTCGCGCCGACCTCCTCGCGGAGGTAGAGGGCTCCCCAGGAGGAGCCGGCGTCCTGGACGAACGCCTCGCAGGCGGCGAGGAGACCGAGGGCCGCGAGCAGGACCGCGGTTCGGGTGGCGGTGCGGCGGGGGCCGTGGCTGGCGGAGTCGGCCACGGGTGCTCCGTGTCCGCCGTCGGGCCGGTCGCCGCCGTCGGGCCCGTGAGCGTCAGCGGGCCCAGCGCCGACCTCGGCGCTGCGTCCTGCCACGCGCTCGGCGTCCTCCGGTCCGGGCAGGAGGAAGCGGTAGGCGACGACAGCCGTCACGCTGAACACGACGGTGGAGACGGCGAGGTGGACGCCCAGCGGCACGTGCATCCCCGCCGCGGCGGAGCCGAGGAGGCCGCCGGCGACGGCCCCCACGCTCCACAGGCCGTGGAAGGCGTTGACGATCGAGCGCCGGTACAGCCGTTGCACGCGGAAACCGTGGGCGTTCTGCGCAACGTCCACCAGGGCGTCGAACGCACCGGCGACGAGCATCGCCGCGGCGAAGACCCACCAGGACCCCGACAGGGGCACCGCGCACACGGCGAGGGCCAGGCCGACCAGCCCGAAGGAGGCGACCCTCGCCGAGCTGAGGCGGTTGATGAGTGCAGGGGCGAGCAGCCCGGCGAGGAGCGCCCCGGCGGGCATCGCTGCGATGCCGGTCCCGAGCGCGGCGTTGGTCAGGTCGAGCTTCTCCTTCACCTCCGGCAGGCGAGGCACGAGGTTCGCGTACAGCACGGCGTTGAGGAAGAAGAGTGCGGACACCGCTGCGCGAGCGCGGCGCATCTGCGCGGTGACTGCGGTGCCGGTGGGTGCGGCCATGGCGACGAGCTCCGGTGGGTGAACGGTGGCGCGGAGCGTCAGTCCTGGACCACCGCGCCCGTCATTCTAGGGCCGCGCCCGAGGGGTGTCCGGAAACGCTGCCCGGTGGGCAACACCATCGGGTGAGCCGGGTCGGACATCAGCTGTCAGGTGCTGTCACAGGCGTCCGAGCTGCTTCTCCACGTCGCTGCTGACCGCCCCGGTACCGCCGAGGATCACGACCTTCCGCGGGTCGAGCCGCCGGAGCTCCGCGAGCACCGATGCGGGCAGCGCACCCGGCTGGGTGAGCAGCACAGGGGCACCCTTCATGCCGGCCACCGGGGCGCCGGAGAGGGCGTCCACCGAGGTCAGGCCGTTGGCGACGTACACGACCGGTGCGCCCGCCGCGAAGCTCGACGCCGACACCGCTGCCGACACCGCGTAGCGGTCCTGCCCCGACCACCGCTCCACGGCGGGCGCGTACCGGGCCAGGTCCTCCTGCACCGTCGAGCTCACCGCGCCCGTGCCGCCGAGCACGACGATCTTGCGGGGCTTGAGGCGGGCGAGCTCGGTGCGGATCGCGGCGGGCAGGCCACCGGCCTGGGTCAGCAGCACGGGTGCACTGCTCGCCCCGGCGACCGGAGCGGCCGAGAGAGCGTCGGCGGAGGTCTGGCCGTTGGCGATGTAGGCCACCGCGACACCGGCACCGAAGTTCTCCCGCGAGACGGCCGCGGAGACGGCGTAGCGGTCCGCACCGGTCACCCGGGTGACAGTGGGGGCGTAGCGGGCGAGCTGCTGCTCGACGTTCGTGCTGACGGCCCCCGTGCCGCCGAGGACGACGATCTTGCGGGGCTGGAGCCGGGCGAGCTCCCCGGCGATGCTGGCCGGCAGTGCGCCGGTCTGGGTCAGCAGGACCGGGGCGTCCTTCATGGCGGCGACCGGGGCAGAGGTCAGCGCGTCGGCGGACGTCAGGCCGTTGGCCACGTAGGCGACCGCGACACCCGGCGCGAAGTTGGCCCGGGACGTCGCGGCCGACACCGCGAACCGGTCGGCCCCGTCGACCCGTTCGAGCGAGAAGGGCGGGTGGGTCTTCGCGGCCACGGCCGTGCGCATGGTGGCGAGGCGCCCGTAGATGTCCTTGCCGGGGCACGCGGTGGCGGAGACGTCCATGTGGCCGAAGATGCGGGGCAGGTTCACGCCCTTGACCAGGGCGGGCGTGCCGGGGGAGTAGATGCCGCTGGTGGTGGTCGCGTTGAGGCCGGCGCGCCCGAACTGCCAGGCGAGCACGTTGGTCATCGAGTCGATCACCGCCGTCGGGACGGCCACCTTCGTGTAGTCGCCCATGGCCGAGATGCCGACCGTGCCGTTGTTGACCGGGGCGGCGTGCGCCCCCTGGGGCATCATCCCCGCGGGCGACGCCAGTGAGCCGGTGCGACCCTCGTACACGCGGCCCCACTTGTCGACGAGGAAGTTGTACCCGATGTCGCCCCAGCCGCGGGTGACGGCGTGGTAGTAGTAGATGCCGCGCACGACGGAGGCGGCCTCGCTCTGGCTGTAGGTGTTGGTCCCCGCGGTGTGGTGCACGACGGCGGCCTTCAGGGCCCGGTAGGTCGGCTGCCAGTTCATCTGCGTCTCGTTCGCACCCCACCCGGCGCGGGAGATCATCGAGGGCCGGGGCGGAACGACCGTCGTGGCGACGGGCGAGGCCGCCACGCTGGCACCCACCATGCCGGCAGGGACGACGGCGTTCGAGCCGGGCGCCGCCGGCGTCACGGTCGGTACGGGGACGGGGGTGCTCTCCGGGGCCTCGGCGGCCACCGCGGGCGTCTCGAGAGCCTCGGTGGCGAGGACCGTGATGGCGAGGTTGTCGGGCAGCTCCGCCGCGGAACCCGTCACGCGGATCTGGATGGTCTCGGCACCGCCGGTGACGAACGGGTCCGTCCCCGCGGCCGTCTCCGAGCCGCCGGTCATGCCCTCCTCGTGCGAGGTCTCCTCCC